>DBBK01000165.1 GCA_002292165.1 Brevundimonas sp. UBA986 | reverse complement strand
AGGAGGCCTGGATCCAGACCTGACGCCCGTTCTTGCCGACCCGCAGGAATTTGCGGGCGATGAACTCGCCCCGGTTCAGCTCGGCCCAGAAGGCGCGGTACTCGGCCGTCTCGGCCTCGCCCGCCGGCAGGAACATGCTGTGGTGACGTCCCACCACCTCCTCAGCCGAATAACCGAGAGCGCCGAGGAAGTTGGCGTTGGCCTGAAGAATGGTTCCGTCGAGCCGGAACTCGATCACCGCCTGGGACCGGTCCATGGCATTGGCCAGGGCCTGGAGTTCGCGCACCTGGCGCAGGGCGGCATCCTTGGCTCGATCAGGGAAAAACATGTGTAAATCTCGACGACTAGGGAGATGCCCATGGGGCCGGAAACTCCCTAACGAGATGCTAAATCTCGCCCAAAGGCGGGCGGAAGTTACAGAATTTTGCAATTGGATCGCATTATGCAACCCCGGATATAACGAGGTTCAACCAACAGCAACAAAGCTTGACCATAAAGACCGCCGCGCGTCTCGAGCGAGCGGTTTGGCGGGTGGCGAATGGAGCGCGAAACGCCCGGCGCCGGCGTGATTCTTAAATGTCTGTAATCCGTGCAGAACGCCTGAGTTTCAGCCAAGCTTCGCCGTAATTGCGCCTTTTGACGGCAACAACGTTTGCGTGTTCACCCACCACACGGAGTTGTCTGATGATCGCCGCCGCCCTCGTCGCCTTCGCCCTCTCCGCCGGCCAGCAAGCCGCGCCCAATCCGACGCCTGCCCCAACCCCTGTCCCCGCGCCGGCTCCGGCGTCAGCCCCGACGGCCGCCCCGCCCGTCGACACGGTCGAGCCCGAGCAGATCTGCCGGCGTCAGCCGATCGAAGGCTCGCGGCGCATGGAGCGCGTCTGTCACACCCGGGCGGAATGGGATGCGATCCGCGAGAACGCCCGCAACAACCGCGACGCCGTCAGCCGCAACCAGCGCGATGGCGGCTGAAACCCGGGCCGGATCATAGGGCCTGCCGCCCGCGGCCGCGTCGCCGAGCAAGAAGTCGCGGACCATGAAAATGCGACGGCGATATTGGTCCCCGGCGCGGCAGGGACTATATGGGGTTTGTCCGGGTTCGCCCGGACTATGGCGATAAACGCGCTTGTAATAAGCGGACCGGACCCGGGTGCGATTCCCGGCGGCTCCACCAATCGCTCCCGGTCATCGCGGGAGATGCGGGGCCGACTAGCATCGACGGACGTGTAAAGAAGACTGCTTTCGCCCGTCCTGGCCCACCGTATCGGGCCATTTTCTAACTGCGAACGATAACTTCGCTGGAGAAGTCCGCCTCGCCGCGTAATGCGGTTCGGTTGATTTCGAACACTTAAGTCCTGAGGGTTCAGATCCTCAGGCGGGGCCTGCCGGGAGCCTGCCAACAGAATCCCGGCGCTTTCCTTCAAGGCGCCTGCGAACAGAAACCCGGCGCTTAACCTGTTTCCCGTCTTTCGCCCGCCGACCTGCGCGGTTATCAGACACGTCACAGACGCTGAGGATCAGATGGCGGAAGACACCCCCCCGGTCGACGAGATGCACTATGAGGCGTTGGCCCAGGACGCGCTGCGTGGCGTGATCCGGTCCGCGCTCGAACGCGCCGCCAGCCCGAGCGGCATCCCCGGCGAGCATCACTTCTACATCACCTTCAAGACGCGCGGGCGCGGCGTCAGCGTGCCGCCCGACGTCCTGGCCAAATATCCGGACGAGATGACCATCGTCCTGCAGCACCAGTACTGGGACCTGGCGGTCGAGCACGACCTGTTCTCGGTGATGCTGAAGTTCGGCGGCATGCCCAAGGTGCTGACGGTGCCCTATAACGCCGTCACCCGCTTCTATGACCCGAGCGTGCAGTTCCTGCTCCAGTTCGAGGCGCCGGAGACGGTGCCGGAGCCGGTCGTGGCCCTGACGCCCGAGCCGACGCGGCCGGCGGCCGTGCCCTCCGAGGACGGCGAGGACGCGGGCCCCAAGGTCGTGTCCCTGGACCAGTTCCGCAAAAAATAGTCCGTGAACCCCGCCGGCGGGGCTTTCCAGATACGATAACGCCGATACTCTGAGCCTGTTCGAGCCTTCCTGGGGAGCGGGTTTTTGAGCGTGCGGCGAATCCTGACGGTGCTGTTGAGCCTGGCGCTGCTGACCCACGCCCTGCCCTGCGCCGCCCAGACCAGTCCAGTGGCCACGAGCCAGCCGCCGAGCCGCTTCGCCGGCTGGGCCTCGGTGATCGTCGCCGGGGACTGGCGCGGGCACGGCGAGCCGATCCAGGCCTTTGACAATGCGCGGCGCGATCTGGTCGCCGGCTTCCTGAAGGCCGGGTTCAGCCGGGCCGACATGTATGACGCGACCCTGAGGCCCGATGTCGCCCATCCGACCACCGCGCGCGAGGCCCTGGAGGCGATCGGGGCGACGACGGCGCGAGCGACGAAGGGCTGTCTGATCTACTTCACCTCCCACGGGGCGCCCGAGGGGATGGTGTTCGGGCCGGACCGGGAGATCAACCCGACCATGATGGCCCAGCTGATCCGCAACTGGTGCCCGGACCGGCCGACGGTGCTGGTGGTCTCGGCCTGTTATTCCGGCATCTTCGTCGACGGACTGGCGGCGCCGAACAGGATGATCATCACAGCTGCCCGGCGCGACCGGACCTCCTTCGGCTGCGGCGCGGATGCGACCTATCCCTATTTCGACGGCTGCGTGATCGAGAGCCTGCCGACGGCCTCGGACTTCATCGCCCTGGCCAATTCGGCCCGGGCCTGCGTCAAGCGGCGCGAGGAGGCCGAGGACCTGACGCCGGGCTCCGAGCCCCAGGTCTCGATCGGCTCGACCCTGCAGTTCCTGATGCCGACACTGAGGTTCACGCCCCAGGCGCCGCCGGGAGGGGCGGCGGCGACGGTAGCGGCCGCCGCATCCGCCCGACCGGCGGGGTGAACCCCACCGGGTCTATCCACGATTTAACTTGTGGTTTTCGGCGTTCACCGCAAACACGCCCCTACATTGTGTGGGGCGTTTGTATGATTCTGAAATCGATGGCGTCGGCCTTGGCGCTCGCAGGCCTGTGCGCGGCTTCCGCCCAGGCGCAGACCGTCGCGCCGGTCACCTTCGCCGAGCGTCTGGCGCAGGCGGGGTCGCCGCTGACCGTCCGGCCGGAAGGCTTCTCGGGCCCGGGGGCCACGATCCTGTCCGACGCCATCGGCGCCAGCCGGTACGTGCTCATCGGCGAGAGCCATTTTTCGCGCGAGATCCCCGTCTTCACCACCAACGTCTGCCGATTGATGGCGCCGGGCGGCCTGACGGCCATGGCCATCGAGACCGGGCCGGAAGCCGCCGCCGCGGTCGATGCGCGGCTGAGAGCACCGGACCGGGAAGAGCAGATGGCTGACTTCGTAACCGCCCATCCCGACGTGATGGCCTTCTACAGCAGCCGCGACGAGAACCAGATGGCGGCCGATTGCGCTGCTGCGGCCGGGCCGGACTTCCAGCTGTGGGGACTGGATCAGGAGTTCCTGGGCGTCAGCGGCTATATGTTCGAACAGATGCTGGCGGCCGGTCCGGGACCGCTGGCCCGCGCGCAGATCGAAGCCCTGGCCGAACAGGAGCGGACGGCGGTGCAGGCCGCGCTGACCTCCGGTTCGCCGTTCGATCTGTTCCTGCTCAAGGCTGACGACGCCACGCTGGATCAGGCCGGCGCGGCCATCGATCAGGACGGCGGCGACCGGGTGAAGGCGCTGTTCGCCGCCCTGCGCGAAACCCGCGCCATCTATCAGGCGTCGCGGTCCCGCACCGGCGATCCGAACGGGCGCCGGGTGCGGCTGATGAAGCGGACGCTGGAGGCTCATCTGGCCGAGGCGCCGCAGGCGCGCCTTCTGATGAAGTTCGGCGCCAACCATATGTACAAGGGCTACAACCCGCTCACCCAGCGCGACCTGGGCAACTACATCGCGGAACACGCCGACGGAGCGGGCGTGCAATCCATCAACATGATCGTCGTCGGCGCCAGGGGCTCTGAGGGCGGATACAACGGGGTCGGTCGGCCAGCTCGGGTGCACGCGTTCGACGCGACGACGGCCGAGGACAGCGACTGGCGCAAGGATGTGACGCTGGCCCGGCCGTCGGACATGGCGTCGGGCGACTGGTTCCTGGTGGATCTGCGCGCATTGCGCAGCGCCGATCTGGAAGCCCTGACGCCGGAATGGCGTGAGCTCATTCGCGGCTATGACCTCGCCATCGTGGCGCCGGAACTGTCCGCGTCCTCGCTGCTGGGGATGCGTATCGCCCCCTAACCCTTGCGGGGGAAGCTCCGGATCGTGATCCGTTCGCGGTCGCCCTCGCGGCGTTCGACCAGCAGGCGAGCGACCTGACTGTCGTCGTGGAACAGATAGCCCTTGATGGCGTCGAGCAGGGCCTTGGCCAGATTGTCGAGGTCCATCCAGGGCGGATCGCCGACATGCTCCATGATGATCTCGACGACATAGTCGCCCCAGGACGGCCGCGACGGCCATTCCTTGCGCATAAACTCATAGACCAGGGGCTTGTAGTATTTCGCCTGGGTGGTCAGGCCGTCGATGGTGATCTCGACGACGTCGCCGGTCTCGCGCGCCCGGACCTTGCCGGTCCCGATCCAGCCGTCGTTGAGCATCAGTGACGACACACGGCCGGCGCCGGACCGATCATCTCGACCGAGCCGATCTTCACCGGCGGCTTAAGCTGTTCAGCCTCGGCGGGCGAGGCCTGGATGGCGCGGGCGATGTCGAGGCCCGAGGTGACGCGGCCGAAGGCGGCGAAGCCCTGACCGTCGGCGCTACGGCCGCCGCCGAAGTCCAGCGCGGGTGTGTCCTGGGTCACGATGAAGAAGCTGGAGGTCGCGCTGTCCGGCCCGCCGCGCGCCATGGAGAGGGTCCCGGCGAGGTGGCTGAGGCCCGTGTCGCGGGTGCGTTCCAGCACGATGGGGCCGAAGCCGGGGTCGTCGCTGCCGCCGGTGGTCTCGGCCTGGATGACGTCGATGGGATGGGGATTTGCGTTGGTCGCGGCGACCACGGTGCGGAAAAAGCGGGCGTCGCGATACCGGCCCGCCTCGACATAGCGCAGGAAGTTGCAGGTGGTGGTCGGGGCATGGGCGGCGTCCAGCGTCACGGCGATGTCGCCCCGGTCGGTGTGGATGATGACGCGCGCTTCAGCCGCCGGGGCCGCCTCGGGCGCGGTTTGGGCCAGAAGCCCGGCCAGAATGATCGCCGTCAGCATGAGGAATCGCTCCGTCCTTGCCCCCTCGCCCACCCGTGCTACACCCCCCGGCATCTTCCCGCCCAATCTTTTCGCCACGCCTGAGAGCCCTGTCCGCGCATGACCAGCTTCCGCACAGAAACCGACACCTTCGGCCCCATCGAGGTCGATAATTCGAAGTACTGGGGCGCCCAGGCGCAGCGGTCGCTGGGCAACTTCAAGATCGGCTGGGAGAAGCAACCCCTGCCGGTCGTGCGCGCCCTGGGCATCGTCAAGCGCGCCGCCGCCGAGACCAATATGGCGCTGGGCAAGCTGGACCCGAAGCTGGCCGACGCCATCATCGGCGCCGCCAACGAAGTCATCGAGGGCAAGCTGAACGACCACTTCCCGCTGGTGGTCTGGCAGACCGGGTCGGGCACCCAGTCGAACATGAACGCCAATGAGGTGATCTCGAACCGCGCCATCGAGATGCTGGGCGGGGAGATGGGCTCCAAGAAGCCGGTCCACCCCAACGACCACGTCAATATGAGCCAGTCGTCCAACGACACCTATCCCACGGCCATGCACGTCGCCTGCGCCGAACAGGTGGTCAAGGAACTGCTGCCGGCCCTGAAGCACCTGCACGCGGCCCTGAAGGCCAAGTCGGACGCCTGGGCCCACATCATCAAGATCGGCCGGACCCACACCCAGGACGCCACGCCCCTGACCCTCGGTCAGGAGTTCGGTGGCTATGCGCAGCAGGTCGAGAACGGCATCAAGCGCATCGAACAGACCCTGCCGGCCCTGATGGAGCTGGCCCAGGGCGGCACCGCCGTCGGCACCGGTCTGAACGCCCCGGTCGGCTTCGCCGAGAAGGTCGCGGCCCAGATCGCCGCCATCACCGGCCTGCCCTTCACGACCGCCCCGAACAAGTTCGAGGCCCTGGCCGC
>DBBK01000053.1 GCA_002292165.1 Brevundimonas sp. UBA986 | reverse complement strand
CACTCTTTTTCGAGTGCAAATACGGTGTCCGGATACCGCTCGGCTAGCCCTTGGCCGACCGCTCCGCCACCTTGGCCGCGTCCCACAGGCCGTCCATCTCGGCGAGGTCGGACTGGTCGGGCGTGCGGCCATCCTTCGCCAGCTCGGCCTCGATGAAGCCGAATCGGCGCACGAACTTGGCGTTGGCGCCGCGCAGCGCATCCTCGGGCTCGACCCCCAGCTTGCGGGCCAGGTTGGCGACCACGAACAGCAGGTCGCCCATCTCCTCGCGCGCCTTGTCCAGGTCGCCCGCGGCGATCTCGGCCTTCAGCTCCCCGACCTCCTCGTCCAGCTTGTCGAAGACCTCGTCGGTGGAGGGCCAGTCGAAGCCGACCCGCGCCGCTCGCCTGGTCAGCTTGGCCGCGCGGGCCAGGGCGGGCAGGCCCACGGGGACGTCATCCAGCACCCCGTGCTGGGCCTTGGCCGCCCGCTCGGCCGCCTTGATGTCCTCCCAGCGCGCCTTCTGCTCGGCTGCATCGCCCTTTGCGGCCTCATCAGCGAATACATGAGGATGTCGGCGTACCAGCTTGTCTGACATGGCGTTTGCGACGTCGTCGAAGGCGAACAGCCCGGCCTCCTCGGCCATGCGGGCGTGGAAGACGGTCTGGAACAGCAGGTCGCCCAGCTCGGACTTCAGCTCGGCCATGTCGCCCCGCTCGATGGCGTCGGCGACCTCATAGGCCTCCTCGATCGTGTAGGAGGCGATGGTGGCGAAGGTCTGCTCCAGGTCCCACGGACAGCCGCCGTCGGGGTCCCTCAGCTTCGCCATGATGCCGAGAAGGCGTTCGATCGGGGTCATGCTTGAGGAGCCTCGGCGTCCCGGGCTTCCAGCGCCCGGCGGATCTCGTCATGGCGCTCGGGCGTCAGCGGATAGCGCCTCAGGATCACCGCCGCCGAGGCGATCAGCAGGGCCGGAACCGCGATGAACAGGACCTGCAGCACCAGCAGCGAGGTCGGGCTGTTGCCCCCGACGGGCGGCTCGGCCTGGAAGCCGACCCAGCCCAGCACGACATAGGGGATCAGGGCGAAGACGTGGCCCAGCTTGGTCGTGGCGCTGAGGATGGAGAACATCAGGGCCGTGCGGTCCACGCCCGTCTCCAGCCGAACCTCGTCGCCCGCATCGGCCATCATGGCCCGCAGCAGGAACAGGCCGGCCGCATAGGGCAGGCCGGCGATGAACATGGCCACCGCCGTCAGGGCGAAGCTGCCGCCGGGCAGCAGGGTCGCGACGACATAGAGGGCCGCGAAGAGGGTGCTGGCCACGGCCAGGGCCCGGTGCTTGCCGATCCGCGTCGCCAGCTTCGCCCAGATGGGCGCTCCACACAGGCCGCCGACGAAGTAGAGCAGCATGAAGATCGAGGCCGCCGCCTTGTCGTAGCCCTTCACCTGATCGAAGAAGAAGAACAGCAGGGCCCCGGTGATGCCCGGCGCCACGCCCAGCACCACGTCCGAGGCCAGCAGCCGCGCCACCGTCGGGCGTTTGACGATCTCCCAATAGGCCTTCAGGCCGCCGTGGGCGGGCGCCCCCGCATTGACCGGCTCGGGCACGGCGAACAGGGCCAGGCCGATGGTGATCGGCAGGGCGGCGACGATGGCCCAGCCCATGACATGAACCCCGGCGACATAGTCCCCGAGCCCCAGCTGCACCACCGCGGCGGGCAGGATCAGGATGGCGATGACGCCGATGATGTTGAACGCCTGCCACCAGGCATAGACCCGGCTTCGCTGGTCGTACTGGGGCGCCAGAACCGCCGCCCAGCCCAGCTGGCTCAGGGTCCCGATCGAGAAGCCGATGTAGAGCACCAGCAGCCAGGCGAAGAGGTAGAAGGGCCCGGCGCCCGGCTTGACCATGACGAAGACCATCAGGGCCGTCAGCATCAGGACGGGGGTCGAGGCCGCCATCCACGGGCGATAGCGGCCGAAGCGCGTTCTGGTGCGGTCCATCGCCGCCCCGATCAGCGGGTCGGCGGCGATGTCGAAGGCCCGCACGGCCATGAAGACGAAGCCGACCATGGCGATGTCCAGCCCGACGTGGGTCGCATAGTACTCCGGCAGGGTGACCGGCAGGGCCACGCCGAACGCCGCCAGCGGCAGGCAGACGGTCGAGAAGGCCGCCAGCACCGCATTGGACCGGCGCGGCGATGCGGGGGAAGGCGAGGGAGCGGAGGCGTCGGTCGAGGACATGCGGCGATCCGTGCGGCCGGCCGGAGGATTCGGCCTGTCCCGTTATCGCAGCAATGACGCCGGGCGCAGAAGGCCAATTCCGCTTGCGGCCCGGGCCGTCCTCAGGCTTCCTCGCCCCATGGGTATGCGCGCCGTCCTGATGGCTCTGGGAGCCTTGATCCTGTCGGCCTTCGCGGGCGGGGCCTCTGCTCAATCGTGCGATCGGGCAGGGGCCCAGTGGTCGGGTCAGGCCTTCTCCAACGCCATCTCCGTCTATTCGCTGGAGTGGTCGCCGTTCGGCCGGCCCGAGATGGGCTGGGAGACCTATCTGCCCCTGCTGCAGCGCGAGCTGCGCACCGACTGCGCGCCGGGCACGCCCGACTTCGCCGCCGCGCTCGCCGCCTTTCAGGGGCGCTACGCCCTGACCCCGACGGGCGTCTTCGATCAGGCGACCTTCACCGTCCTCAAGGGGGTGCTGCAGGAGCGCCGGCCCTTCGTCATGGCCCGGACCCGCGACGAATGCCCCGACCCGCCGCCGCTGAACCAGTTGGGCTATCTGTCGCCGGAGGAGGAGCACGCCGACCGCCTGACCCGCCTCCTGCGCCGCGACACCCTGGACGCCTACCGCGCCATGGCCGCCGCCGCCCGGCGTGAGGTCCCGGCCATCGCCGCCGATCCGGAGCTGCTGCAGATCTTCTCGGGCTTCCGCGATCCGGAGGCCGACGCCGCCCGCTGCGCCGCCGAGGCCAACTGCGACGGCGTCCGCCGCGCCGCCTGCTCGCCCCACCGCACCGGCGCCGCCGTCGACCTCTATGTCGGCCATCTCGAAGGGATGGGCGTCGACTCCACCGACCCCGCCAGCCGCCTCTACATGACGCGGGGCGCGACCTACCGCTGGCTGGTCGCCAACGCCGCCCGCTTCGGCTTTGTCCCCTACCTCTACGAGCCCTGGCACTGGGAGTACGTCGGGACCCCGGCCGCCCGTTACGCCTCCGGATCCTGACCCATGCCGAACCCGATCACCCACAACCTGACCCGCCTGACCGAGTTCAGGGGGCGCGATACGCGCAGTCAGTTCTGGCCCTGGGCGGCCTGCGTGGTGGGCGGCGCCTTCGCGCTCTGGATGGCCACGGTGGCCCTGATGGTCTCCAGCACGATCGCCAAAGTCCGGGCCTTCACCGCCGCCCATCCGGAACAGGTCGAGATCACCACCTTCGCCGGCACGACCTCGGTCCAGATCCATGGGGACCATCCCGCGTTGACGCCGGACTTCGCCGTGATGGGTTGGGGGATGGGCGTTACCGTGATCCTTGCGGTCGGGCTGCTGGCCGCCGCCGTGGCCCGTCGTCTGCACGACCGTGGACGCTCGGCCTTCTGGGGCCTGGCGCCCCTGCCGTTTCTCGCCTTCGGTCTGGTCGGGGTTCAGGTGGTGATGCGCGAGATCACGACCGACGTGGAGCCGAACATGACCCTGTTCCTCGCCATCTTCCTGAACAACATCGTCTATCTGGGCGTGCTCCTGACCCTGATCATCCAGCTGTCCGGAGCGGGATCGCGCGAGGCCAACCGCTTCGGCCCGCCCGTCGGCTGATGCTAAGGACGCGGCCCCTGACGTCCGGCGAACAGGCCCTGGCCCGTTCCGTCTTCGCCGACGCCATTCCTCTCGACACAGTACGCCTTCTGGCCAGTCCCTTCGACCGCGCCTTCGTGCCCGGCGTCCTGTGGGGCAGGGGATGGATCGTCTGGTCGGGGCGCAGCCTGCCCGACGATATCGCCCTGTCGCCCCTGTCGCTGCAGGCGACCCTGATCCACGAGCTGGTCCACGTCTGGCAGGCGCTGAACGGCGTCAACCTGCTGCTGGCCAAGCTGAAGGCGGGCGACAGCGCCGCCGCCTACGCCTATCCCCTTGATCCGGCCTGCGTCTGGGACCATCTGAACATCGAGCAGCAGGCCTCGGCGGTGGAGCACCGGTTCCGCCTTTCGCGTGGCCAGCGCATGCCCGCCGACAGTGTTTTTTACGACCGGTTGTGCCCGTTTCCGAAACCGAGTGTTTCCGCCTTCGGACTTGAACCTTGGGCTGGATGAGCTAAATCCGCTACCGACGCTGTTACTGAACCGCGTCCCTCATTCTCAAGGAGCGCCCCATGGCGAAGGTTCTGGTTCTCTATCATTCCACCTACGGCCATCTCGAAGCCATGGCCCAGGCCGTCGCCGAAGGCGCGGGCTCGGTCGAGGGCGTGACCGTCGACATCAAGCGCGTGCCCGAGACCGTGCCGGAAGAGCTGGCCAAGGCCTCGCACTACAAGCTGGATCAGGCAGCCCCGATCGCCACCGTCGACGACCTGAAGGACTATGACGCCATCATCGTCGGCGCCGGCACCCGCTTCGGCACCGTCGCCTCGCAGATGCGCGCCTTCTGGGACCAGACCGGCGGCCTGTGGTTCACCGGCGGCCTGATCGGCAAGGTGGGCGGCGTCTTCACCGCCACCGCGACCCAGCACGGCGGTCAGGAATCGACCATCCTCGGCTTCATCCCGACCCTGCTGCACCACGGCCTGGTCGTCGTCGGCCTGCCCTATAACTATCAGGAGCAGATGACCCTCGAAGCCATCCACGGCGGTTCGCCCTACGGCGCCTCGACCATCACCGGCGGCGATGGCAGCCGTATGCCTTCGGACATCGACCTCGGCGGCGCCCGCCATCAGGGCAAGCACATCGCCGAGATCGCGAAGAAGCTGCACGGCTAAGGCGATGACCACCCAACCGGCGATCTTCTTCGGTCACGGCTCTCCCATGAACGCGCTGGGCGGTCCCTATACCGCAGCCTGGCGCAACCTCGGCGAGGCGGTGGGCAAGCCAAAGGGCGTGGTCATGATCTCGGCCCACTGGGAGACCCGTGGGCTGGGCGTCACGGCCCAGGCTCGGCCCGAGACCATCCATGACTTCGGCGGCTTCCCGCCGGCGCTGCATGCGGTCCAGTACCCCGCGCCGGGATCGCCGGAACTGGCGGCGCGCGTCGCCGAGCTGGCCGGCGCCCTGCCGGTCGAGCAATGGGGTCTGGATCACGGCACATGGTCGGTGCTGGTCCATGTCTGGCCCGAGGCCGACGTGCCGGTCGTCCAGCTGTCCCTGAACCGCGACCTGACCGCGCGCCAGCACTATGAGCTGGCCAAGGCCCTGCGTCCGCTGCGGGAGGAGGGGATCGTCATCGCCGGCTCCGGCGACTTCGTGCACAACCTGCGCACCTGGAAGCGGCAGGAAGACGACGGCCCCTATCCCTGGGCGACCAGCTTCAACGAGGCGGTCAAGGCGGCCTTCGTCAGCGGCGACCACGACGCCCTGATCGACTGGGTCCACCTCGCCGAGGACGCCCAGCTCAGCGTCCCGACCGACGAACACTATCTGCCGCTGCTCTATATCGCGGCCCAGCAGAAGCCCGGCGAACCGATCGCCTTCTTCAACGACG
>DBBK01000191.1:578-12117 GCA_002292165.1 Brevundimonas sp. UBA986 | reverse complement strand
AAAATGGCCCGCCGTCCTGTAAGGGGCGGCGGGCTTTTGCCAAGCTTCCGCCGCAGAGTCCCGGGATGAAGCCGTCATGTCTCGTCAACTGACCGTACTGATCGCCGCCGTCCTGACGGTTTCCGCCCTCGCCGGTCCGGCCCTCGCGGGGACCGCCTATCTGGCCTACGACCCGGCCGACCGGATCACCACGGCCCTGACGCGTGGTCTGACGCTGGAGGTGCATCGCGGTCTGTTCGGGGCGGTGGCCATCCGGCGCATCATCTCGACCACCACGCGCGGCTCGGCCGATATCCGCCGAGGCGGCCCCGACGAGGCCCGGCGCGCCCTGCCCGAATATGCGGGCGAGACGACCATCTACACCATTCCCGAGGACGGCGACGGCCGCCCCCTGGCCCGGGCCCTGTGTCCCGGCGCCGACCAGACCTATCTGGTCGTCGGCCTGGTGCGCGCCGTTCGGCCCCTGACCATGCACGCGGTCGGCCGTTGGGCCGACGGCCAGTACCGTCACTGCGTCGAACTCTCCTACACCTACCGTGGCGAATGGGCCCTGCCGCCGCGCAACGGTTTCGGCGGCGGCGACAACCCCCTGCCCGAGCGGCCCTGACGCATGGGGATCCGGGGGGCTCTTCTCGCAGGTGTCATGGGGGCTCTCGCCGCCCTGTGGACCTGGACCGCGCCGGGCGACCCGGCGCTGTGGCCGAAGCCGGACAGCGATCCGGGTGTTCCGGTCTACCTCCTCGACAACGGCTTCCATACCGACATGGTCGTCCGGCGGGCTGCGCTGGCGGCCCGGCCGGGGCCCCTGGCCGAAGCGATCGCGACACTCGGTCCCGGCGACTGGATCCTGATCGGCTGGGGCGACGCCAAATTCTATGTCGATCAGAGCCCGATCCAGTCGCGCCTGCCCGACGGCGCCCGCGCCTTCTTCCATCCGGGCAATCCCTCCGTCCTGATGCTACGGCCCGAGACAGTCGCCCCTGAACAGGCCTTCCTGTCCGAGGGTCGCCGCCGTCTGGTGCTGTCACAGGCCGGGTTCGAGGCCATGGATCGCCGCATCGGGGCCAGTCTCGACCTGTCGACCGGAAAGCCGCGCGTCGCCGCGACCCGGCCTGGCGACCCGGTCCGCTTCTTCGCCAGCCACGAGACCTTCTCGGTCCTGCACCTGTGCAACCACTGGGCGGGCGAGGTCCTGAACGCCGCCGGTCTGCCGATCCGCCCGGTCCAGACCATCCTCTCGGCCGAGATTGGCCATACGGTGGATCGGGCGCAGCGAGACACGGCGGTGCTGGACAGGGCGGCCTCAGGGGCCTAGACCGCCCGACTTCCCTTTTCGAAGGGCGCTTTCAGGCCGGGTCCGATCCCCGGCGAGCGACGAGGATCCCCGCCATGAGCAACCGCAAGCCCAAATTCCAGAACGCCGGCCCCACCCAGCGCCAGCTGCGCGCGGGCGAACTGGTGCGTCACGCCCTGGTCGAGATCCTGCGCGAAGAGGAGATCCACGACGAGGCGCTCAAGGAGGTGTCGATCACCGTCACCGAGGTGCGGCTGTCGCCCGACCTGAAGCACGCCACCTGTTTCGTCGAGCCTCTGGGCGCGGGCGTCGATACGGCGCCGACGGCGGGCCACGAGAGCGAGATCATCAAGGCGCTGAACGCCCACGCCAAATTCCTGCGCGGCCAGCTGGGCCGGCATCTGGACATGAAGTTCACCCCCGACCTGCGCTTCCGTCACGACGAGAGCTTCGACGCCGCCAGCCGCATCGACCGCCTTTTCGACGACCCCCGCGTCCGCGCCGATCTGCAGGCGGGCCGGGACGAGGACGAAGACGGCGAATGATCCGCGCGTCAGGCCTGCAGGCCGAATTCGCTGACCAGAAACGCGTACCAGTCGGGCATGGCCGCCCTCAGCCGCTCTCGCGTGGACGGCGGCCGCGCCGCCCGGCCCCACAGGGCGACCGAGCCTGTCATGGCGAAGAACTCGTTGATGTTCGACAGCATATAGGCCTGCGGCGGCCAGTCGCCGCTGGTCTTCGCCTGATCAAAGGCGGCGACCAAGGCCGGATTGCCGCGGCCTCCGGCCAGTCGCCGCGCCTGATAGACGTGCAGCAGTTCGTGCAGCAGGACCGGATTCTCGGGCGGCGACACCGCGTCGTTCAGGGTCAGGCCGTTGCGGTCGACGCGGCCGGGCATGTTCAGGGCCGGATCGACGGTCAGGCGCACGGTGCGGAACCAGACCTTGATGTCCTCACGGATGTTCAGGCTCTCGACCAGATCGATCTGCTGACGGATCCAGCCGGCGACCGCCGCGCGCCGCTCCGATCCCATGGCGCTCATATCGACGGTGAAGCCGCGATGCTCGAAGACGTCAGGCTCCCCGGTTCCGGCTTGTGCGAAGGCGGGCGTCGCGGCCAGGGCGGCGAAGGCCAGGCCGACGCGTCTGCGGGTCATCCTTGTCGCGGGGGTCATCTCGGGCGCTCCGGCGTCTCAATCCATTCCTCTTATACGGAGATCGGCTGATGGGCCGTCGCAAGAAGGGCGAGGTCGTCAACGGCTGGGTCTGCCTGGATAAACCCTTCGAGATGGGCTCCACCGACGCCGTGTCGAAGATCCGCCGCCTGTTCAACGCCCAGAAGGCGGGCCACGCCGGAACGCTGGACCCCCTGGCCTCGGGCATCCTGCCCATCGCGCTCGGCGAGGCGACCAAGACCGTGCCCTTCATGATGGAGGCGCAGAAGGTCTATCGCTTCACCGTCCACTGGGGCATTTCGACCGATAGCATCGACCGCGAGGGCGAGATCATCGGCCGGTCGGACGTCCGCCCGTCTCTGGAGGCGGTCAAGGCGGCCCTGCCGGCCTTCGTCGGCGAGATCGACCAGACCCCGCCGCGCTTCTCGGCCATCAAGGTCGACGGCCAGCGCGCCTATGACCTGGCCCGCGACGGCGCCGAGTTCGAACTGGCCAGTCGCAAGGTGATGATCCACGAGGCGGCGGTCACCGACATGCCGGACGCCGACCATACAGAGATCACCATCCGCACGGGCAAGGGCGTCTATGTCCGTTCGCTGGCGCGCGATCTGGCCCTGGCTCTCGGCGCCGAGGGGCATGTCTCGGCCCTGCGGCGCGAGCGGGTGGGGCCGTTTTCGGTCGAGAACGCCGTCACACTGGATTTCCTGACCGATCTGGTGCATAGGGACGCCGCCTTTGAAGGCCTGCTGCCCGTAGCGACCGCCCTGGACGACATCCCGGAGTTGGCCATTACGGAACAGGACGCCTTCTCGCTTCGTCAGGGACGACCGATCGTTCTGCTCCCCCGACAGGTCGAAACGCTCAAGAGCCGCTTATCGGGCGGCGACAGAACCGTTTCAGCCTTTCACGGACAGACCCTCGTCGCTCTCGGTCAGTTGCGGGCCGGCCGGCTAGAACCCGACCGCGTTTTCAATCTCTCCTGAACACGGTTCAGGGGCTCCAACCGGAGAACTCCCGATGTCGATTACTGCTGAACGCAAGAACGAAGTCATCGCCGACAACGCCCGCTCCGCCGGCGACACCGGCTCGGCCGAGGTTCAGGTCGCGATCCTGTCGGAACGCATCGCCAACCTCACCGAACACTTCAAGACCCACAAGAAGGACAACCACTCGCGCCGCGGCCTGCTCAAGATGGTCTCGCAGCGTCGTCGCCTTCTGGACCACCTCGTCAAGGTCGATAAGGAGCGTTACACCGCCCTCATCACCAAGCTGAACCTGCGTCGCTAAGGCGCGGAACACGGATCGAGATTCGAGGCGCGGGCCATGTCCGCGCCTCTTTCCGTAACTACCCACCGGCGCGCCGCCGGACGTAAGGCGCAGACGCGGGGGCCAGATCGGTCCTCTTCCCGGATTGATCGCCATGGGGCGGCCGATCCATGGATCGAAGGACTGAACACCCGACGTATCCACCCCACTGATGGGACCCCGGCCGGAATACGCCGCCCGGGATACGAAAGACGAAACATGTTCGATATCAAACGCAAGACGATCGACTGGGCCGGCCGCCCGCTGACCCTGGAAACGGGCCGCATCGCCCGCCAGGCCGACGGCGCCGTTCTGGCCACCTACGGCGAGACTGTCGTCCTCGCCACCGTCGTCTACGGTCGCGCGCCCAAGCCGGGCCTGGATTTCTTCCCGCTGACCGTCAACTACCAGGAAAAGACCTTCGCCGCCGGCAAGATCCCGGGCGGCTACTTCAAGCGCGAAGGCCGTCCGACCGAGAAGGAGACCCTGGTCTCCCGCCTGATCGACCGCCCGATCCGCCCGCTGTTCGTCAAGGGCTTCAAGAACGAGACCCAGGTCGTCGTCACCGTCCTGCAGCACGATCTGGAAAACGATCCGGACGTCCTGGCCATGGTCGCCACCTCGGCCGCCCTGACCATCTCGGGCGTGCCCTTCATGGGCCCCATCGCGGCCGCCCGCGTCGGCTATATCGACGGTGAGCTGGTCCTGAACCCGACCATCGACCAACTGCCGGACTCGGATCTGGACCTGGTCGTCGCCGGCACCGCCGACGCCCTGATGATGGTCGAGTCCGAAGCCAAGGAACTGTCGGAACAGACCTTCCTCGACGCCCTGATGTTCGCCCACAAGGGCATGCAGCCGGTCATCGAAGCGATCATCGAACTGGCCGAGCACGCCGCCAAGGAGCCCTTCGACTTCCAGGCCGAGGACCACTCGGACGTCGTCACCGCGATCCAGTCGCTGGTTGGCGAGGACATCAAGGCCGCCTACACCCACACCGCCAAGCATGACCGCCACAACGCGGTCGGCGCCGCCAAGAAGAAGGCCGCCGAGGCCCTGGTGAAGACCGAAGAGAAGCCGGACGGCGTCGAATCGGCCAAGTTCGCCACCGCCTTCAAGGAATGCGAAGCCCACGTCCTGCGTCGCGACATCATCGACAACGGTCACCGCGTCGACGGCCGCGCCCTCGACAAGGTCCGCTCGATCGTTTCGGAAGTCGGCGTCTTCCCGCGCACCCACGGCTCGGCCCTGTTCACCCGCGGCGAAACCCAGGCCATCGTCGTCGCCACCCTCGGCACCGGCGAAGACGAGCAGTACATCGACGCCCTGACCGGGACGTACAAAGAGAAGTTCCTGCTGCACTACAACTTCCCTCCCTACTCGGTCGGTGAGACCGGTCGTATGGGCGGCGCGGGTCGTCGTGAAATCGGTCACGGCAAGCTGGCCTGGCGGGCGATCCGTCCGATGCTGCCGTCGAACGAGGACTTCCCCTACACCATCCGTCTGGTCTCCGAGATCACCGAGTCGAACGGCTCGTCCTCGATGGCCACGGTCTGCGGTTCGTCGCTGGCCCTGATGGACGCCGGTGTGCCCCTGAAGAAGCCCGTCTCGGGCATCGCCATGGGCCTGATCCTGGAGCCGTCGGGCGAGTTCGCCATCCTGTCGGACATCCTGGGTGACGAAGACCACCTCGGCGACATGGACTTCAAGGTCGCCGGCACGCGTGACGGCATCACCTCGCTGCAGATGGACATCAAGGTCGCCGGCATCACCGAAGAGATCATGAAGAAGGCCATCGCCCAGGCTTCGGCCGGCCGCCTTCACATCCTCGACGAGATGGACAAGGCCATCGACGGCGCCCGCACCGAGCTGGGTGAGTTCGCGCCCAAGATCGAGTCCATCAAGGTCCCGGTCGACAAGATCCGCGAAGTCATCGGCACCGGCGGCAAGGTGATCCGCGAGATCGTCGAAAAGACCGGCGCCAAGGTCAACATCGAGGACGACGGCACCGTCAAGATCGCCGCCTCGGACCAGGAAAAGATCGACGCCGCCAAGAACTGGATCCAGTCCATCGTCTCGGAACCGGAAGTCGGCACCATCTACTCCGGCAAGGTCGTGAAGGTCGTCGACTTCGGCGCCTTCGTGAACTTCTTCGGCGCCAAGGACGGTCTGGTCCACGTGTCGCAGATCGCCCTGGAACGCGTCGCCAACCCGGCCGACGTCCTGTCCGAGGGTCAAGAGGTCAAGGTCAAGTTCCTGGGCTTCGACGACCGCGGCAAGACCAAGCTGTCGATGAAGGTCGTCGATCAGGAAACCGGTGAGGACATCACCGACAAGATCAACGCCGAGCGCGCCGAGCGCGGTGAAGCCCCGCTGACCGAAGACACCGGCGGCGGCAAGAAGCGCGAAGGCGGCGGCGAAGGCCGCGGCCGTCGCCCGCGTCGTGACTAGTTCACAGCGCCACTGCTGAAATGATCGAGGCCCCGCTGGAAGCAGCGGGGCCTTTTTCATGCCCAATCGCTCGCTCAGAAATCGCATAAACATATAAGCATGTCTTTATATGTATCTTGACATCCGGTCGCGTCCGGCCTTTGATGAGGGTTGTCGTGGTTCTGCGCGTCTTCCCTGGAAGGCGTGGAGCTAAGAGGGAAGCCGGTGTGACGCCGGCGCTGCCCCCGCAACTGTAAGCGGCGAGCCGAAGGTCCATCTCGTGTCACTGACGTCTTCGGCGTCGGGAAGGCCGGACCCGAAGCCGTGACCCGTGAGCCAGGAGACCTGCCCCGACAGATAACGTCCTCCGGCGGGGTGTCCGGTCAGGTCGCATGAGCGCCGCGACAGGACGATTCCGCGCGGGCGGTCGCGCGTCCCTGTCCGCTGTCTCGCCACAGCAAATGGCAGAGATCGAATGAGCGGCGCCGACTTCACATTCACCATCAAGCGCACCGCGCTCGACGAAGACTATCGTCCCGCAGAGAACACGCGGATCACGACCAACTTCGCCAATCTGGCCCGGGGCGAGAGCCGCCGGGAGAACCTGCGCGGCGCCCTGCGCATGATCGACAACCGCTTCAATTCCCTGGCGCATCGGGACAATCCCAAAGGGGATCGTTATGCGGTCGAGCTCGAGATCATCTCCGTCGAGATGAGTCTCCCCAGGGAGGATGATCACGACGCCTTCCCGTTGATCGAAATCCTTCGAACGA
The DNA here is from genome assembly GCA_002292165.1 of Brevundimonas sp. UBA986. GTDB lineage: Bacteria > Pseudomonadota > Alphaproteobacteria > Caulobacterales > Caulobacteraceae > Brevundimonas. Next base: position 5,141 of record DBBK01000191.1, on the reverse strand, counting down.
CCGTTCTCGACAGCCGGACCGGCGAGCGGATCGACGGGATCGTGGGGAACAACTTCTCCTCCTACGTCCGCGACTACGACTTCAGCGTGGTCCTGCCGGGTCACCTGAAAGCCCACCCGAACACCGGCGCTCCGGAAGACTTCGGCGACCTGCACGGCAAGCTGTTCAAGTCCTTCCTGAACTCGGCCGTCTACCGGGATAATTTCGGCAAGCCGCCCGTCGTCTGCCTCAGCGTGTCGAGCAACAAGACCTACCACCGGACCGGAACCGAGCACCCCGTGCTGGGTCTCGAATATGCGAACGATGAGGTCTCACCGACCGATCAGTATTTCGCGAAGATGGGGATGAAGGCCCGCTATTTCATGCCCTGGGGCAGCGTGGCGCCGTTCGCCTTCTATCACATGGGCGACCTGACCGGTGACTACACCGACCTCGAGCTGGCCAGCACGATCAGCACGATGGAGACCTTCCAGAAGATCTATCGGCCCGAAATCTACAACGCCAACTCCCCGGCGTCGGAGCAGTACCGGCCAAGCCTGAAAGGGCAGGACTATTCGCTGACCCGCATCGTCTACGACCGGGAAGAGCGCAGCCGCCTCGCGATCGAGCAAGGCCGGTTCGTCGAGGAGCGCTTCATCAGGCCGCATCGGGCCCTGCTGGAGCAGTGGTCCGCCGACTTCGCCGCCTGATCAGCCCAAAAGTAGGGAGTCCTCCGTCATGAAAACCCTGTTGCCCACCTCCACCGCCGGCAGCCTGCCCAAGCCATCCTGGCTCGCGACGCCGGAGACGCTCTGGTCGCCCTGGAAGCTGGAGGGCGAGGAGCTGGTCGCCGGCAAGCAGGACGCCCTGCGCCTGGCCGTGGACGATCAACGGCGAGCCGGGATCGACATCGTCGGCGACGGCGAACAGACGCGCCAGCATTTCGTCACCACCTTCATCGAGCATCTGGACGGCGTCGATTTCGAGAAGCGCGAGACCGTCAGGATCCGCAATCGCTATGACGCCAGCGTGCCGACCGTCGTCGGCGCCGTTTCCCGTTCCCGACCAGTCTTTGTCGAGGATGCGAAGGTCCTGCGGACCCAGACCGATCAGCCGATCAAATGGACCCTGCCGGGGCCGATGACGATGATCGACACCCTCCATGACGCCCACTACCGAAGCCGCGAGGCGCTGGCCTGGGAGTTCGCCAGGATCCTCAATCAGGAAGCGCTGGAGCTGGAGGCGGCGGGCGTCGACATCATCCAGTTCGACGAGCCGGCGTTCAACGTCTTCTTCGACGAGGCCAACGACTGGGGCATCGCCGCGCTGGAGCGAGCGGCCGAAGGGCTCCGTTGCGAGACCGCCGTCCACATCTGTTACGGCTACGGCATCAAGGCCAATACGGACTGGAAGGAGACCCTGGGCTCCGAATGGCGGCAGTACGAGCAGACCTTCCCCAATCTGCAAAAATCCCGGATCGATATCATCTCCCTGGAGTGCCACCACTCCCGCGTACCGATGGATCTGATCGAACTGATCCGGGGCAAGAAGGTCATGGTCGGCGCCATCGACGTCGCCACAGACACCGTCGAAACGCCCGAGGAGGTCGCCGACACCCTGCGCAATGCGCTCCGGTTCGTGGACGCCGACAAACTCTATCCCTCCACCAACTGCGGCATGGCGCCTCTGTCTCGCCGGGTCGCCAACGGCAAGCTGAAGGCGCTGGGCGCCGGGGCGGAGATTGTCCGTCAGGAGCTGTCGGCCTGATGTCCGGGATGAATTCTCCGACCCGTCTGATCGACATGGTCTTTCCCGGCGACGCCAATCACCACGGGACCCTGTTCGGCGGGGTAGGGCTGGCCCACCTCGACAAGGTCGCCTTTCTGGCCGCCAGCCGCCACGCGGGCCGCCCGGTCGTGACGGCGGGCTGCGAGCGCATCGACTTCGCCGCCCCGGCGCGGATCGGTGAGATGGTCGAGGCGACGGGGCGTGTCGTCCGGGTGGGCCGGTCGTCACTCGGCGTGGAGGTCGAACTTCACGCCGAGGCCCTGCTCAGCGGTGAGCGGCGGCTCTGCACCCGGGGCCTGTTCAACATGGTCGCCCTGAGGGAGGCCGGCGACGAGGAGCCTCTCGCTCCGCCCGAGGCGGCGACCGAAGATCACGGCGGCTGGCTGCGGACAAGCGAGATAGTCTTCCCCGGCGCGACCAACCATTACGGCACCCTGTACGGCGGCGACGCCCTGAAACTGATGGGCAAGGCGGCCTTCGTCACCGCCACCCGCGAGGCGCGCCGGGTCATGGTCATGGCGGCCTCCAACCGGATCGATTTCTCCGCGCCGATCGGCGGGGGCGACATGGTCGAACTGGCCTCACGCGTGATCCGGGTCGGGCGCACCTCCCTGGCCGTCGAGGTTCGGCTCTCGGCGGAAAACCTGCTGACCGGCGCGCGGCGGCGCTCGGCCACAGCGGAGTTCGTCATGGTCGCCGTCGACGCCCAAGGTCGCCCGAGGGCGCTGGCCGGCGAGGACTGAGGGGGCGCTGTTTGCTTCGGGCGCTTTCCTCTGGACAGAGTGTCGCAGGGCTTTCAGGATTCAGGGATGACCTCTTCCGAGCCCCAGACCTTCTCGCCGCTGGAAAAGCGGGTGACCCTGATCGCCCTGATGATCGTCTTCCTGCTCTCGGCGCTGGATCAGACCATCGTCTCCACGGCCATGCCGAGGATCGTGGCCCAGCTGTCGGGACTGGACCTCTATCCCTGGGTGACGACGGCCTATCTTCTGGCTTCCACCACCATGGTGCCGATCTACGGCAAGCTGTCGGACATCTATGGGCGCAAGCCCATCCTGGTCATCGGCATCGGCCTGTTCATGCTGGGCTCGATGCTGTGCGGCCTGTCGGGCGAGTTCGGCGCCCTGCCGCTGCTCGGCGGCGGCATGACCCAGCTGATCGTCTTCCGCGCCATTCAGGGACTGGGCGGCGCCGCCCTGATCACCTCGGCCTTCGCCGTCATCGCCGACCTCTATCCGCCGCGCGAGCGGGCCAAGCTGGGCGGGCTGTTCGGCTCGACCTTCGGCCTGGCCAGCGTCATCGGCCCCCTGATCGGCGGCTTCTTCACCGACCTGCCGACCGCCCATCTGTTCGGCTATGACGTCGCCGGCTGGCGCTGGGTCTTCTACATCAACCTGCCGCTGGCCGGTCTGGCCCTGTTCATGATCCTGGTCGAGATGCCACGCCTGACGCACCGGACGGGCGGCAGGATCGACTTTGCCGGCGCCGCGCTGCTGCTGACCACCTTCGTGCCCTTCCTGCTGGCGCTCAGCTGGGGCGGGACGGCCGGCTGGACCGCGCCGCATATCCTCGGCCTGTTCGCCCTGGCGGCCGTGTCCCTGATCGCCTTTCTGCTGGTCGAGGCCCGGGTCGCCAATCCGATCATCTCGCTGAGTCTGTTCCGCAACCGCACCTTCGCCACGGGCAATCTGTCGGCCTTCCTGATGTTCATGGCCTTCATGGGGATGGTGTCCTTCCTGCCCCTCTATATGCAGCTGGGTCTCGGCCTGCCCGCCACCACCAGCGGCCTGGCCATGATGCCCCTGACGGTCGGGCTGATCTTGGCGGCGACCGCTTCGGGCTTCCTTGTCAACAAGCTCGGGCGATACAAGGTGGTGATGGTCAGCGGCGCGGCCCTGACGACGCTGGCGGCCTTCCTGCTGTCGCAGACCCCTTCGGATGCAAGCCTGTTCGACCTGATGTGGCGCGTGACCCTGCTCGGCCTGGGCCTCGGCCCGGCCCAGAGCGTCTTCAACCTGGCCACCCAGAACGCCGTGCCGCGCGAGCAGCTGGGCGTGGCGACCAGCGCGGGTCAGTTCTTCCGTCAGGTGGGCTCGACGGTCGGCGTCGCCGTTTTCGGCGCGGTCCTGACCCACAATCTGGCGGCGCCCCTGAACCATCGCGCTTCAGCCGAGCCGACCGCACAGGTCCGGACCCTGTCGCTGGCCGATCTGGAGAAGCTGGCCCTCTCCAGCCGGGTTCAGGCCCAGCCCGGAGCCCCAACCGCGGCGGCGGTCGATCCGGCGGTGCGCGAGACGGTCACCTCGGCCATCCTGGGCGTCATCTTCGCGGGCTTCATCGTCTGCCTGCTGGGCTTTACGGCGACCCTTCTGGTGCCCGACCTGCCGCTGACGCCCCGACCCAAGCCGATCGACGGCCATACCCTGGGCGAGGCTCCCGGAGAGCCTCCGGCCGACCCGGCTTAGAGCGAGCCGCCGGCCGACCCGGCCTAAATCGGGGTCAGGCCGCGCACTCCGCCGGTTTCGTCTCGCCGGGTCCGTACATGGCGCAGGAGCGCTCGATCTCGCCCTGGATGGCGGCGCATTCGTTCAGGGCGTTGCAGGGCGGGTGGGTCGCGGGGCTGACGGCGATGCAGCGCCTGACCAGCTTCGCCGAGGCCGCCGCCCCGATATCCTCGGCGCAACTCTTCACGGGGGTCGGCGGGACCGGATCCGAGATGGTCGCCTCGGCCTCTTCCTGAGGCGGGGCGTCCGCGGGCATCGCGGGAGCCGATGTCTGCGCGGCGCCTGCGGCGGG
>DBBK01000191.1:0-544 GCA_002292165.1 Brevundimonas sp. UBA986 | reverse complement strand
ACGAGGCCGGCGAACCGCAGGCCGAGAGCGACAGGGCCGCCATCAGCATCGTCAGAGAAGCCAGTCCACGCATAGCCACGCCTCCACACCGTCGGATGGCGCGGACGATGCCCCGATCCGGCGCGTGTGACCAGCCCCGCGGGTCCCTGACGGGAGACGTGGCGGCCGTCGACGGGATCAGGCCTTGAGGGCCGCCTCCAGCGCCGCCTTCTGCTTCACGAACAGCTCGGCGCAGCCGATCTCGGCCAGCTGGAACAGGCGGTCGAACTCGGCGCGGGAGAAGCCGCGCTTCTCGCCCGTGGCCTGGATCTCGACGATCGTACCCGAGCCGGTCAGGACGTAGTTCGAGTCCGCCTCGGCGTTGGAATCCTCTTCATAGTCGAGGTCCAGCACCGGCTCGTTCTCGAACACGCCGCAGGAGACGGCCGCGACCTGATCAAGGATGGGGTTGGTCTTCAGCACGCCCTCGGAGACCAGATGGCCGAGGGCCGTGGCCATGGCCACCCAGGCGCCGGTGATGGAGGCGGTGCGGGTGCCGCCGTCG
>DBBK01000176.1:7448-35743 GCA_002292165.1 Brevundimonas sp. UBA986 | reverse complement strand
CCTCGACGCCGTCGGCGACGAGCTTCAGCGGCTGGCAGGCCTGGGAGGCGCCGCCCGCACGCCCCACGACCGGCGTCCTGCCCGGGCTGAACGAACAGTCGGCGCGGGTCGAACAGGCCTCGCCCGGTTTCGCGAGCTGGCCCAGTCAGGCCGGGTCGGGCGCCGCGCCCGACTATGTCGATCATCCGCTGGGCGCCGCCCGGGCCCAGGTCCACGGCACCTATATCGTCGCCCAGACGCGCGACGGCATCGTGGTGGTGGACCAGCACGCGGCCCACGAACGCCTCGTCTATGAGAAGATGAAGGTCCAGATGGCCGCCGGTTCGGTGACGCGACAGGCCCTGCTGACGCCCGAGGTGGTCGAACTGGATCCGTCCGAGGCCGACCGCGTGGTGGCCAAGGCGGATGAGCTGGCCGAACTGGGCCTGATCGTTGAGGCCTTCGGGGCTGGGGCCGTTCTGGTGCGCGAGACCCCGGCCCTGCTCGGCGATACCGATGTTCAGGGCCTGATCCGCGATATCGCCGACGACCTGTCCGAACACGGGGCGGCCCTGGCCCTGACCGAGCGTCTCGGCGACGTCTGCGGCACCATGGCCTGCCACGGCTCGGTGCGTGCTGGACGGGTCCTGTCCGCGCCCGAGATGAACGCCCTGCTCCGCCAGATGGAGGCCACGCCCCATTCCGGCCAGTGCAACCACGGCCGCCCGACCTATGTCGAGCTGAAGCTGGGCGACCTCGAGAAGCTGTTCGGGCGACGGTGATGACGCCGTCTGTGCTGTTCGTCTGCCTCGGCAACATCTGTCGCTCGCCGCTGGCCGAGGCGGCGATGAAGGCGGAGGCGGCGCGGCTGGGTCTCGACGTCGAGATCGAGTCGGCGGGAACCGGGGGCTGGCATGTCGGCGATCCACCGGACCCGAGGGCGCAGGCGACGGCGCGGCGGCACGGGATCGACATCTCCGGCTATCGCGGGCGGCAGGTGAAGGCGGAGGACTTCCGGCACTTCAGCCATATCGTGGCGCTGGACGCAGACAATCTGGCCAATCTGAAGCGGCTCCAGCCGAAGGACGGGACGGCGTCGCTCAGCCTGTTGCTGGATCACGCCGGGCGGCCGGGGCAATCGGTGGCCGACCCCTACTATGGCGATGACGCCGGGTTCGAGGTCACCTGGCGCGAGGTTTCGGCGGGCGCGGCCGGGCTGGCGAAAGCGCTGACGGCCTAGCGCCGCCTTCCTAGCGCCGTCTGGGCCCTGACATGAACAGCCGGGGCTGGGACCGGCGGACCAGCCAGAGGTTGGCGGTGGCCAGCAGCAGGACGACGGCCGCGCCCGCCTGATGCAGCCCGCCCAGCCACAGGGGCACGGCGTTGATCAGGGTGACGATGCCCAGGATCGCCTGCAGCCACAGGGCGCCCGCGACGAGGAAGGCCGAGAAGCCCAGACCTTCGGCGAGGCGCCAGCGCCAGGCCTGAACGGCATAGGCCGTGCCGCCGATCAGCAGGGCATAGGCCCAGATGCGGTGATCGAACTGCACCAGCGCCTGATCATGCAGGAAGGCGATGGCGCCCTTCCCCCACTCCACGGGCGGGAAGACGCCGCCGTTCATCAGCGGCCAGTCGGTGTAGACGAAGCCCGCCTTGGCCCCGGCGACGAGGCCGCCGAGCAGGCACTGGATGAAGACGGCGACCAGCAGGGCCGTGGCGCCGCGGCTCCAGCCCTCGGGCGAGCGCGAATGCTCCTGCCCGGCCCAGGCCTCCAGCCCGGTCCAGATCAGGCCCATAAAGATCAGCAGGGCGAGGCCCAGATGGATGGTCAGCCGCTCAGGCGCGACGTCGACGCGGACCGACAGGCCGCTTGTCACCATCCACCAGCCGATCAGCCCCTGCAGCCCGCCCATGGCCAGCAGGACGAGGCAGCGCCAGATCAGCCGGCGCGGAATGCGCTTGATGACCACGAAGACGATGAAGGGGACGAAGAAGACCACCCCGACCAGCCGCCCGACCAGACGGTGCAGCCACTCCCACCAGAAGATGCCCTGGAACTCCGACAGGCTCATGCCCGCATTGATCTGGGCGTACTGGGGGATGGCCTTGTACTTCTGGAAGGCGTCGACCCAGGCGGCGTCGGACATGGGCGGGATGGCGCCCATGATCGGCTTCCACTCGGTGATCGACAGGCCCGAGCCGGTCAGGCGGGTGACGCCCCCGATCACCACCATGGCGAAGACCATGGCGGCGCAGAGAAAGAGCCAGATGGCGACCGAACGGCTCTGGTCGCGGTACGCGAAACGGTTCATTCGACGCCCGATGTCCTGACGGCTATGCTAGGGGTCGGGAAGGACCCCGGACCGTGGCGGTATGCCCGCCCGGGGCGACAAGATCAAAGACGATTTCGTCGTCCACCACGGCGCGAAAAACGAACACGGTTGGAGGAACAAGGGCTTGCAGTACGCCGACATCGTCATCGCCGCTCTGGGCGTGCTGGCCGTGGCCTGGATCGCCGATCTGCTGAGCGGCAAGCGCGGCTATTTCGCCGCCCTGCTGGTCGCCGGGGTCGGGGCGGTGTGCGGCTGGTTCCTGCCGATCCGGGTGTTCGCCAACACCACCATGGACAGCTGGCTATGGGTCGGCTGGGCTCTGGGCGGCGCGGTGCTCAGCCTGGTCGCCTACTATCTGTTCCGGAACAAGCGCTGATGGGTCCCCGCACCCGGCGGGCGGTCGCGGCCCTGGGCGTCGTCGCCTTCCTGGCCTTCTACGTCTGGGCGGTGATCTCGATCGGGGCGATGCTGCCGGACCATCCGCTGGTGCATCTGCTCTTCTACGGCATTTCCGGCATCGCCTGGGGCGTGCCGCTCCTGCCCCTGCTGAGCTGGGCCGAGCGGAAGCCGAAATAGCAGCAAGCTGAATTGCAAAGGGGCCGCCCGAAAGCGACCCCTTCAACCAACCGTCTTCGATGAGGAAGATGGTCGGAGCGACAGGATTCGAACCTGCGACCCCTTGACCCCCAGTCAAGTGCGCTACCAGGCTGCGCCACGCTCCGAGAGGCGGTCGTATAGCGGGGCGACCCGCGCGCCGCAAACGCAAAAACGCGCTTTTATGATTAGCCGCCCAGAACGGCGTCCAGACGGGCCCGCGCGCCCTCGATCTCGACCAGGAGCTGGCGTAGGCGGACGGTCGAAACCGGGGCTGGAGGGCTCGCGACCTCTTCCAGAGCGGGTGCGCCTTCCGAAATCGATTCGGCATCCATCTCGAAGGCGGCCTCGGGATCGCCATAGGCGGCCAGCCGGGCGATGCCTTGATCCTTGTAGAGGCGCTGGACGCCCTTGATGGTCAGGCCCTCGTCGTGCAGCAGCCGACGCACAGCCTTCAGCACCACCACGTCCTGGGGGCGATAGAAGCGGCGCCCGCCGGCGCGTTTCACCGGGTCGATGAAGGCGAACTTGGTTTCCCAGAAGCGCAGCACATGCTGCGGCGCGCCGACGGCCTCCGCCGCTTCGGAAATGGTACGAAAAGCGTTGGGGCTCTTCGCCACGATGCCTAGGCCTCGACGGCGGCGTCGTGGACCTTGGACTTCATGATCTGGGACGCGCGGAAGCTGATGACACGGCGCGGATTGATCGCGGCCGGCTCGCCGGTCTTGGGGTTGCGGCCCATGCGGGCGCGCTTCTCGCGAACCTGGAAGACGCCGAATCCGGACAGTTTCACCGTCTCGCCGCGCTCGAGCGACTCGACGATCAGATCCAGGGTGCGCTCGACCATCGAGGAGCATTCCTGTCGCGACAGGCCCACCTCTTCATGGACAGCCTCGCACAGATCCGCGCGGGTCAGTGTGCTCTGTTCAGCCAAGGTCCGTCTCCAGTCGATGCGACCACGTCATAAAAGGCGAAAAGTCAGCAAAACGAAAGCCCCAAGTGGCAAGCTTGACCATAAAGGCGAGCTAGAACCGGAAGGCGCAGGCGCCCCAGGTCAGGCCGCCGCCCATGGCTTCGAGCAGGACCATGTCGCCCCGCTTGATGCGGCCGTCCTGGATCGCGGCGTCCATGGCCAGCGGAATCGAGGCGGCCGAGGTGTTGGCGTGCATGGAGACGGTGGAGATCACCGTGTTTTCGTCCAGGCCCAGACGATCCCCGACGCCCTTGATGATGCGCTGGTTGGCCTGGTGCGGCACGAACCAGTCGACGTCGGCGATCTCGATGTTCGCCACCTTGCAGCAGGCGGTGATGGCCTCGGCGATGTTCACCACGGCGTGGCGGAAGACCTGGTTGCCCAGCATGCGCAGATGGCCGACCGAGCCCGTCGTCGAAGGGCCGCCGTCAACATAGAGGAGGTCCGTCTTGTTCCCGTCGGCGCGCAGGGCGAAGCCGAGCAGGCCTTGGTCGCTCTTGGTCCCCTCCCCTTCACGCGGCTCGACCACGAAGGCGCCGGCGCCGTCGCCGAACAGGACGCAAGTCGTGCGGTCCGACCAGTCCATCAGCCGGGTCATTTCCTCGGCGCCGATGACCAGGGCGCATTTGGCGTGACCCCGCGCCACGAAGCCGTCGGCGACGCTGAGCGCATAGACGAAGCCCGAACAGACAGCCTGAACGTCGAAAGCGATGTTGACCGGGCAGCCCAGCTTGCGCTGGACGATGGTCGCCGTCGCCGGGAAGGTCATGTCCGGGGTCGTGGTGGCGACGATGATCAGGTCGACGTCGGCGGGCGTCTTGCCCGCATCGGCCAGGGCCTTGCGCGCGGCCTCGACGGCCAGGTCGCTGGTCGGCTGGTCGTCGCGCGCCTTGTGGCGCTGCTTGATGCCGGTGCGTTCCTGGATCCACTCGTCGCTGGTGTCGACGAATTCGGCCAGGTCGGCATTGGTCACGATCTGCTCGGGCAGATAGGAACCGACGCCGGTGACGGCGCTGCGGATAACGCTCACTGCAGAATCTCTCCGGAAGATGCGGTGGCCGTCTCGCCCGCGTCAGCGGCGGAAGGCAGGGCGTGCATGATGTCGTCCAGCCGCCCCAGCTTGGAGCCAACCGTCGTCAGATAGTCGCTGCGGGCCAGATCGACGCCGATGCGGATGGCGTTGCCGAAACCCTTGGCGGTCGCGCCGCCGTGGCTCTTCACCACAATGCCGTTCAGGCCCAGCAAGGGGCCGCCGTTGATGGCGCTGGGGTCGATCTTCTGGCTCATGGCCTTCAGCGCCGGCATGGCGACCAGGGCGCCGAGCTTGGCCTGAACACTGGAGGTCAGGGCCTCTTTCAGCAGGCTCGAGATGAAGCGGGCCGTGCCCTCGGCGGTCTTGAGCGCGATATTGCCGGTGAAGCCGTCGGTGACGACGACGTCGACCGTGCCCTTGGCGATGTCGTCGCCCTCGACGAAGCCATGGTAGTCGAGGTCCAGGCCGCCGGCGCGCAGGATGGAATGCGCCTCGCGCACCTCCTCGTGGCCCTTCATGTCCTCGGACCCGACGTTGAGCACGCCGATGGTCGGTTTCTTCACGCCATGGACGGCGGCGTGGAAGGCCTCGCCCATGATGGCGAACTCAATCAGCTGTTCGGCGTCGCTTTCGATATTGGCGCCGACGTCCAGAACGGCGGTGACGCCCTTCAGGGTCGGCCAGCTGGCGACGATGGCCGGACGCTCCAGCCCCGGCGCCGACATGCGCAGGATCAGTTTGGAGATGGCCATCAGCGCGCCGGTGTTGCCGGCGGAGACGACCGCCCCGGCCTCGCCCGACTTCACCGATTCGACGGCGTTCCACAGGCTGGAGCCCTTGCCCCGGCGCATGGCGGTGGCGGGCTTCTCGTCCATGGCCACGACCTTGTCGGTGTGACGGATCTCGCAGACCTCGGCGGTCAGCTTGCACTTGACCATCTCGGCCGCGATGGCGGTCTGGTCGCCGTGCAGCAGGAAGCGGACGTTTTCACCGCCGTGGCGGCGGATGTATTCCCGAATACCGGGGACGACGACGGAGGGTCCGTGGTCGCCACCCATGGCGTCGAGCGAAATCAGGACGGGGGATGGCAAAAGGCTACGCTCTCCGGGGCGTCGTCTGACGCGACGCTCATCTGGGCTGTTCACGATAGACCTGCAACAGGTCGATGCAAAGGCAGGTGACCTTAGGGCAGGATTTCTACGCTTCGTCCTTGGGCTTGAACTGCTTCAGGACAGCGAAGGGCGAGATTTCCTTGGGCTCCTCGGGCTGGACGAACTCGACGCCGGGCTTTCGGGGGAAGGGGTCGAGGTTCAGAGCCAGCTGTTCGACCGCGTACTGACCCAGGTCGATTCGGCCGTCCTCGATGGTGTCGGGAATGTCGGTCTCGACGCCGATCTCGAACTCCTCGTCTTCGGGGATTTCCGGGGCCTGTTCGACCAGGTCGACGACGAATCGCTCGTCGATCTCGACCGGCAGGGGTTCGAGCGTAATCCCGCAGGTCTGGACCGCACTGGCCTTGACCCGGCCAGTCAGACGCCAGCCACCGGCGCCATGATCCGGATTGGGGCCGAGGTTCAGGTCGGCGGTGAAGGCGTCGAGCGAGGCGAGGTCCAGCGCACGGGCGATGCGGGCGCGCATCGCCGCGTCCGGCTCCAGCGTACGCTGAAGGCCGACGCCGATCTCGTTGAGCCGGACAGTCTCGCTGAAGGGAAGGACGACGGTCATGCAGCGATCTCCGGCCACGACGGTTGTTTCAGGACGGCGGCGAAGGGCTGGGCGGCCAGTCCTGCGCGGGCCGCGAGGGCATAGCGGGCGAGCGCGGCGCCGCGTTCCGCGTCCTCGCTCTCGAAGACGTTGCGCGCCAGGCCGACGGACAGGACGGCGGCGTCGCCAGACCGCAGCGGGGCCTCATAGGCGGTCATGCGCCCATAGAGGGCCTCGCCCAGGGTGCGCATCTTCTTCGCCATCGACACATCGCCAACGCCCAGCTCGCGCAGGACGTTGTCGAGCGCAGAGACATAGGCGTCGAACAGGGATTGGGCGGCGTCCACCCCCTCGCCTGCTCCGTCGGCGTCCTCGTCCCGCAGGCGCAGGATCAGCAGCAGGGCGTGCAGGGTGTAGAGCTCGAACCGCGCATCGATCCGGTCGGCGACGCCCAGCGCTGTGTAGAAGGCCGGCTGGCGCGCCTGGGCCGCGACGGCCGCATAGAGGGCGTCGCCGGCGTTCGGAGCGGAATGTTTCCGGAAGAGTGACTTCAGCATGTTTCACGGCCCCTTTTCCGCCGCGCCGTTGAACTAGAGCCCGTGTCCGGTTAGGTCAAAGACCTTGTTCTGTCGCAGGCGCCCGCAAATGCTTCGTTTCGCCCCTCTCGTCGCCGTCGCCGCCCTGGCGCTTTCGGCCGCCGCCTGCGCCCCCGTGGTGGGTCTGCACGGCTTCCAGGTGGTCGATGTGAAGCCGTCCGACATCGTCGCCGGCACCGACACCAAGGAAACCGTCCTGGCGCGGCTGGGCACGCCCTCGACCACCTCGACCTTCGAACCCGAGCACGTCTGGTACTACATCAGCCAGACCAGCGAGCGTTACACCTACAACCGTCCGCAGATCTCCCAGCGCAGCGTGACCGAGATCACCTTCGACAAGGACGACTCCAAGGTCTCCGCCGTGCGCACCCTGGGTCTGGAAGACGGCCAGAAGATCGCCATGGAGCGTCGCGAGACCCCGACCCGCGGCCGCGCCCTGACCGTCATGGAACAGCTGCTCGGCAACGTCGCCCGCGGCCAGCTGCCCCGCACCGACGAGGACGTCCCCGGCCAACGCCGCCCGGACTAAACGCCAAACCTATCGGAATACAAAAACGCCCCGGAGATCGCTCTCCGGGGCGTTTCCTTTGGTCTCCTCCCTGCGCCGAAGGCGTGGGGAGGTGGCTCGTAGCAAAGCGAAGAGACGGAGGGGGTCTTCGCGTATCCAGAGCCCCTCCACCGCTTCGCGGTCCCCCTCCCCATTCGCCAAGCGGCGAACGGGGAGGATACGATCCGCGCGATCAGCCGATCTTGCCGCTCGCCAGCACCGCCAGGAGCAGCAGGGCGACGATGTTGGTGATCTTGATCATCGGGTTCACCGCCGGACCGGAGGTGTCCTTGTAGGGATCCCCGACCGTGTCGCCGGTGACCGCGGCCTTGTGGGCCTCGGAGCCCTTGCCGTGGAGGACGCCGGTCTTGTCGGTGAAGCCCTCCTCGATCACCTTCTTGGCGTTATCCCAGGCGCCGCCACCCGAGGTCATCGAGATGGCCACGAACAGGCCGGTCACGATGACGCCCATGAGCATGGCGCCCAGGGCCGCGAAGGCGTTGGCCTTGTCGGCCAGGAACAGGATGGCGACGAACAGGACGATCGGCGACAGCACGGGCAGAAGGGACGGCACGATCATCTCGCGGATCGCCGCCCTGGTCAGGATGTCGACGGCCCGTCCGTATTCCGGCTTCACCTGATAGGTCATGATGCCCGGGTTCTCACGGAACTGGCGGCGCACCTCGGCGACGACCGACTCGGCCGCGCGCCCCACCGCCATCATCGACATCCCGCCGAACAGGAAGGGCAGCAGCCCCCCGAACAGCAGGCCGACGACGACATAGGGGTTGGTCAGATCGAAGGCGACGGCGCCCATCCCGGCGAAGAAGGGATAGTCCGCCGGATTGGCCGAGAAGTACTTCAGGTCAGAGGTATAGGCCGCGAACAGCACCAGGGCGCCGAGGCCGGCCGAACCGATGGCATAGCCCTTGGTCACGGCCTTGGTGGTGTTGCCGACGGCGTCGAGGGCGTCGGTCGAGTGGCGCACTTCCGAAGGAAGTCCGGCCATCTCGGCGATGCCGCCGGCGTTGTCGGTGACGGGGCCGAAGGCGTCCAGCGCCACGATCATCCCCGCCACGCCCAGCATGGTGGTGGTGGCGATGGCGATGCCGAACAGCCCGGCCAGCTGGAAGCTGGCCACGATGCCGACGATGATGGTCAAGGCCGGAAGGGCGGTCGCCTCCAGCGAGACGGCCAGACCCTGGATGACGTTGGTGCCGTGACCCGAGACCGAGGCGTTGGCCACCGAACGGACCGGACGGAAGCCCGAGCCGGTGTAGTATTCGGTGATCACCACGATGGCGGCGGTGACCGCGAGGCCGACGACGCCGGACCAGAACAGGTTCATCGGTTCGATGACCAGGCCGTCGCCGGTGGTGACCGGGCCGGTGACCAGGGTCGTGATCACCCACCAGACCGCGCCGACGGACAGGATGCCGGTGACGATCAGGCCCTGATACAGGGCGCCCATGATGTTCTGCTTCTTGCCCAGACGGACGAAGAAGCTGCCGATGATGGAGGTGACGATGCAGATGCCGCAGATGGCCAGCGGCAGCAGCATCATCGTCCCGACGGCGTCGGAGCCGCGGAAGAAGATGGCGGCCAGGACCATGGTGGCGACCGTGGTCACCGCATAGGTCTCGAACAGGTCGGCGGCCATGCCGGCGCAGTCGCCGACGTTGTCGCCCACATTGTCCGCGATGGTGGCGGCGTTGCGGGGATCGTCCTCGGGGATGCCGGCCTCGACCTTGCCGACCATGTCGCCGCCCACGTCGGCGCCCTTGGTGAAGATGCCGCCACCCAGACGGGCGAAGATGGAGATCAGCGAGGCGCCGAAGCCCAGGGCCACCAGGCCGTCGACGACCTCTCGGCTCGTCGGCTCAAGCCCCATGTGCAGGACCAGCACCGCGAAATAGCCCGAGACGCCCAGCAGGGCCCCGCCGGCGACGAACATCCCGGTGATGGCGCCCGAGCGGAAGGCCAGATCCAGTCCCTTGGCGAGACTTTCCGACGCGGCCTGTGCCGTGCGGACGTTGGCGCGGACCGAGATCAACATTCCGGCGTAACCGGCGGCGCCCGAAAGCACCGCCCCGATCAGGAAGCCAACCGCTGCATAGGGGCCGATCAGCAGATAGGCGGCGATCAGGATGACCACCCCGACCAGGCCGATGGTGGTGTACTGCCGCCGCAAGTAGGCGGAGGCGCCTTCCTGAATGGCGGCGGCGATTTCCCGCATCTTGTCGTTGCCGGTGCCGGCCTTCATCAGCACGGCCGTCTGGGCGAGGCCGTACAGCACCCCCAGGACGCCGGCCCCAAAGACCAGCGTAAGTATATGATTCATTGGCGTTTCCATGCCCTTGCAAAAGGCGCCCGGCTCCTTGGCGCGGCGGGCCTTTTGGCCTCTATCCGCCTTCCGGCTCCCCCGTGCGCAACGACCGCAGAACTGCGGTCACTCGGGATTTGCCGCATGACCGTGCCGCATGCGCCGTGATGACGCAACCGTGATCTTCGAAGGGTCTTTGGAAGGGGTGTTCGGGGAGGAAACGCCTAGAGGGTCGAGGCGACGCCGTCGGGCGAAGCGTCGGAGCCGTCCGGCGTGAGATAGGGGTCCGGGACCGTCTCGGTCACGGGCGCGCTCATGCGGCGGCGCGGCGTCTGGCGGGTGACTTCGACCCTGGTGATCGCATGGGGAACGACGACGCCGGCGATGGCCATCATGGCGGCGTTGATCTTGTTGTCGCTGAGCGTGTTCCAGTCATCCGGCAGGGTGAAGGGGGCGCCATGTCCGGTCCGCACCAGGGCGTCGCGGAAGAAGGCTTCCTTGTTCTGGATATCCTCCACCTTGGGCTCAGCCGCGAGGTGCATCTTGAGGTTCACGAAGACGTAGTTGCGGATGCGGCCATCCACGATGACCGGCAGACCGACGGCGCGGATATTGACCGTCTTCTCGGCCGGTTCGGCGCCCTCCTCAGCCTTCTTCGGGCTGCTGGCGAGGGCCGGCGTGGCGGCGATGACCGGCGCCGAAAGGGCGACGGCGGTTCCGGCGGCGATGAGGTCTCTGCGGCGCATGGGGTAACCCTAACCGACGGGGGTTAGGATTCGGTTTCGCGGATCACCGTCGGCGGATGATGTCAGCCGTGGGTCCAGCCGGCGCGGGCCAGGGCGACCGGCCGCCCCTCGAAACGCACCTCCACGCCCGATCCGGCCACGACCTGACCGACCCGGGTCAGGCGGATGTGCCGGCGCTCGGCTTCGCGGCGCAGGGCGGCTTCGTCGGACGCGGCGGCGGTGAAGGCGATCTCATAGTCGTCACCGCCGGTGGCCAGTTGTTCGAAGGCGGCCTGACGGTCGACGCGGGTCTCCAGCCAGGCCTGACCGGCCAGCGACACTGGCGTCCGCTCCAGATCGATCTCGATCCCGACGCCCGAGGCTTCGGCGATATGGCCGATGTCGGCGATCAGGCCGTCGGAGACGTCCAGCGAGGCGGTGGCCATGTCGCGAATGACCTCGGCGAAGGCCGTCTGGGGCATGGGACGGCGATAGTGGTCGGTCAGGGCCGCGATGCGCTCGGGCGCCAGCGTCAGCGCGCCTTGCGCCGCCCTGAGGCCCAGGAAGCCGTCGCCGATCCGGCCGGTGACGAAGACGGCGTCGCCGGGACGGGCGCCGCTCCGGCTCACCACCCTGCCCGCCTTGGCCCAGCCCATCAGGGTAACGGAGAAGGAAGCCGGGCCGGGCGTGACGACCGTGTCCCCGCCCAGCAGATGAATGCCGAACGCCTTCTGGTCGCGCGCCAGCCCCTCGGCGAAGGCCTGACGCTCAGGCCAGCCGCAGCGCGGCGACCAGTGGCAAGCCAGCAGGTATCCGAACGGCTCCACGCCCTTGGACGCCAGATCCGACAGGTTCACGCGCAGGACCTTCTGCGCGACCGTGTCGAGCGGATCGTCGGGCAGGAAATGCACGCCCTCGACCAGGGCGTCATTGGTCAGGACGAGGTCATGGCCCGGGCGCGACGGCACCACGGCGACGTCGTCGACCAGCCCCCTGCCCCACTCGGGATGAGCCAGGGGCGCCAGCAGTTTCGCGATGGTCTCGAACTCGCCGGACACGTCGACGGCGGGCATGGCGCTTACGCCTTCGGGCGCACGTCGCGGGCGACGCCGTCCAGGGCGGCGTTGACGAACTTGGCCTCGGCCTCGTCGAAGAAGGCCTTCGCCAGCTCGACATATTCGTCGATGACAATCTCGCGCGGCACGTCGGGCTGGTGCGCCAGCTCCCAGGCCCCGCAGCGCAGCAGGGCGCGCAGGGTCGCGTCCAGACGCTCCATGCGCCAGTTGGAGGCCAGACGCGCCTTCACGGCGGTGTCGATTTCGCGCTGGTTCTCGATCACGCCGCGCACGATGCCGGCGAAATACTCCTCGTCCGCCTCGGCCAGGGGCTCGCCCTCGATGTCGGCGTCGAAGCGGTGGTTCGAGAATTCGGTGATGACCGTCTCGACGCCCTCGCCGGCCAGTTCCATCTGGTACAGGGCCTGGACGGCGGCCAGACGCGCGACGGTGCGCGCGCGGCGCTGGCGCGAGGTCAGGGACGGCTCAGCGCGCTCCTTCTCGCTCTCGGCGAGTTGCTGCAGGACGGACTGGATGCTGTTGGGTTCGGTCATTGCGCCGCAAGACCATGCCGGAGGCGTTTGCGCAAGGCGATCAGGTCCAGCGCAGCCCGCGCGGCGCCGCCGCCCTTGTCGCCTTCGCTGATCCGCGCACGGGCCCAGGCCTGGTCCTCGTCCTCGGTCGTCAGAATGCCGTTGCCGATCGCCAGACCCTTGAGGCCCAGCTGCATCAGGCCCGCAGCCGACTGATCCGAGACGATCTCGAAGTGGTAGGTCTCGCCGCGAATGATGCAGCCGAGCGCCACGAAGCCGTCGTAGCGCGGGGCCGTCGGATATTTGCCGGCCTCGTCGGCCAGGGCGATGGCGGTCGGGACCTCGAGGGCGCCGGGCACCGTGACGACGTCAAAGGCCACGTTCTGGGCGCGCAGGGCGTCCTTCGCCCCGTCCAGCAGGGCGTCGGCCAGTTCGTCGTAGTAGCGCGCCTCGACGATGAGGACGCGGATCGGTTCGGTCAGGATTGGTCTTCTCCGTTCATGCCGCGCCAGCCGACGATGCGCAGGCCGTAGCCTTCCAGCGCGGTCGGCTCGGGGCGGGTCGAGCTCATCACGATCATATCGCGGACCCCGAGGTCCAGCAGGATCTGGGCGCCCAGGCCATAGGCCTTGATGGCGCGGTCGTTCACGGCCGGCTTCTCGACGCCCGACAGGCGCTCGGCCAGGCTCTGCAGCGAGGGATCGCGCAGGAAGACGACGACGCCGGGCTCGCCACTGTCAGAAATCTGCTTCAGGGCGGCGGGGATATAGTTCTGGCGATCCTCGCGGTGACCCAGCAGGTCGGCGGCGAAATCGACCTGGTGCATGCGGACCAGGGTCGGCTTGCCGGGTTCGATGCGGCCGTGGACCAGGGCGACGTGCTCGCCGCCCTCAATGGTGTCGCGATACAGCATCAGGCGGAAAGGCCCGCCATGCACGCTCTCGAACGGCTGATCCATGACCCGTTCGACATAGCGTTCGGTGCGGCGGCGATAGGCGATCAGGTCGGCGATGGTGCCGATCTTCAGCCCGTGCAGCTGGGCGAAGGCGACCAGGTCCGGCATCCGGGCCATGGTGCCGTCCTCGTTCATGATCTCGCAGATCACGCCCGCCGGGGTCAGGCCGGCCATGCGGCTGATGTCCACGGCCGCCTCGGTGTGACCCGTGCGGACCAGAACGCCGCCGTCGCGGGCGATCAGGGGGAAGACGTGGCCGGGCGAGACGATGTCGTCGGCGCCCTTGTTCGGGTCAACGGCGGCCTGGACCGTGCGGGCGCGGTCGGCGGCGCTGATGCCGGTGGTGACGCCTTCCTTCGCCTCGATCGAGACGGTGAAGGCCGTGCCCATGGAGGTGCGGTTGTCGGCCGTCATCGGCGGCAGGCGCAGCTGGCGGCCGCGCTCGGCGGTGATGGCCAGGCAGATCAGGCCGCGCGCGTGGCGGGCCATGAAGTTGATCTGGTCCGGCGTCGCGAACTGGGCCGGGATGATGATGTCGCCCTCGTTCTCGCGATCCTCGGCGTCGACGAGGATGTAGGGGCGTCCGTTGCGGGCGTCCTCGAGGATGTCCTCGATCGGGCTGATCGGACTGGAGAGCATGTCCGAGGAAAGCTGGATTGTGTTCATTACGCGGTCTCTTGCCAGCGCGCGAGATAGCGCGCCAGCATGTCGATTTCGAGGTTCACGGCGTCGCCGGGCTGCAAACGGCCCAGGGTGGTCGCTTCCCAGGTGTGGGGGATGATGTTCAGGTCGAAGTTCCGGCCGTCCACGGCGTTGACCGTCAGGGACACGCCATCGACCGTGATCGAGCCCTTGGCGGCGATGTAGCGATGCAGGGGCGCCGGGGCCTCGACCACGATCCGGTGCGATCCGCCGACCGGCTCGATGGAAACGACCTTACCCAGACCGTCGACGTGACCCGAGACGACATGGCCGCCCATTTCGTCGCCCAGCCTGGCGGCGCGCTCCAGATTGACCGGGTCGCCGGTCTTCCAGCCGCCGAGGGTGGTCTTCGACAGGGTCTCGTCCGAGACCTCGACCGCGAACCAGCCGTCAGCCTTCTCCACCACGGTCAGGCAGCAGCCCGCGTGGCTGATGGAGGCGCCCATGTCGATGCCCGAGACGTCCCAGACGGTCTCGATCTCATAGCGGCGGTCGCGATTGGTCTCGGTGACCGCGCGGACGCGGCCGATGTCAGTGATTATTCCCGTAAACATCAGGAGACCCTTTCGTAGCGCTCCCACAGGTCGTCACCCAGAGCCTCCACCGCAAGACGCCGGAACTTCGGAGCGTTCGCGAGACGCGCCAGCGACAGGGCCGCAACGCCTGGACGGCCGTCTCCGCCCAGCAGGATCGGGGCGCGGAACCAGTCGATGGCGTCCACGACGCCGGCCGTGACGAAGGCCGCCGCGACCCGGCCGCCGCCCTCAATCATCAGATCGCGCACGCCCCGGGCGTAGAGCAGTTCCAGAATGGCCTCGATGGTCGGGCGGTTCTGGGCGTCGCCCGCGACCTGAACCACCTCGGCGCCGCCGACCGGATGAGGTTCGCGCGTGGTGATAATCAGGGTCCCGGCCTTGGCCAGACGGGCGAAGGAGGGTGTGCGCAGGCGGCTGTCCAGCACGACACGCAGGGGGTCGGCCTTCTCGATGCGGACGCCGGCCTCGCTCTCGGGCAGACGGACGGTCAGGCGCGGGTCGTCGGCCAGCACCGTCTCGACGCCGACCAGGATGGCGTCGCCCGCCGCGCGCAGACGGTGGCCCTGCAGCCGGGCCTCGGGGCCGGTGATCCACTGGCTCTCGCCTGTCGAGGTGCCGATACGGCCGTCCAGCGACGTCGCGATCTTCAGGGTGATCCTTGGACGCAATTCAGGGGGCCGCATCAGGTCTCGTCCAGGCCTTCGTCGCCGAGGAAGCGGGCGAAGTCGCCGGTGTGGCGGAAGTCCTTGTAGACCGAGGCGTAGCGGACATAGGCGACCTCATCGACGCCCTTCAGCGCCTTCATGATGAAGTCGCCGACGACACTGGAGGGGATCTCGGTCTCGCCCAGGCTTTCCAGCTGACGGGTGATGCGGCTGACCAGTTGCTCGACCTGCTCGGCCTGGACGGGGCGCTTGCGCAGGGCGACGTTCAGCGACCGCTCCAGCTTGTCGCGCTCGAAAGGCGTGCGGCGACCGTTGCGCTTCAGGATGACCAGCTCGCGCAGCTGCACCCGCTCGAAGGTGGTGAAGCGCCCGTTGCAGTTCGGGCAGGACCGGCGACGTCGGATGGCCGAACCGTCGTCAGACGGCCGGCTGTCCTTCACCTGGGTGTCCTGATGTCCGCAAAAGGGGCACTTCATCCGAGGCTTATCCGTAGATCGGGAAGCGGCGCGTGAGCTCGCGCACCTTGCCCGCGACCTCGGCGATCACCGCCGGATCGGCCTCGTCGCCGCCGTTCATCGAGGAGACGACGTCGGCGATCCAGTGACCGATCGACTTGAACTCCTCCTCGCCAAAGCCGCGCGTCGTGCCGGCCGGGGTGCCCAGGCGAACGCCCGAGGTGACGGTGAACGGGGCGGTGTCGAAGGGGACGCCGTTCTTGTTGCAGGTCATCAGGGCGTGCTCGAGCTGCAGCTCGGTCGCCTTGCCGGTCACGCCCTTGGGACGCAGGTCGACTAGCATCAGGTGGCTGTCGGTGCCGCCCGAGACGATGGCCAGGCCGCGCTCGACCAGGACGCCAGCCAGGGCCTGGGCGTTGGCCACGACCTGCTTGGCATAGACCTTGAACTCGGGCTTGAGCGCCTCGCCGAAAGCCACGGCCTTGGCGGCGATGACATGCTCCAGCGGACCGCCCTGCAGGCCGGGGAAGACGGCCGAGTTGATCTTCTTGCCCAGGTCGACGTCGTTGGACAGGATCATGCCGCCGCGCGGCCCGCGCAGGGTCTTGTGGGTGGTCGTGGTCACGACGTGGGCGTGAGGCAGCGGGTCCGGATAGGCGCCGCCCGCGATCAGACCCGCATAGTGGGCCATGTCGACGAAGAGATAGGCGCCGACGCTGTCGGCGATCTCGCGGAAGCGCTTGAAGTCGATGTGACGGCTGTAGGCCGAGGCGCCGGCCACGATCAACTTGGGCCTTTCCTTCTCGGCCATCTCGGCGACGTGGTCGTAGTCGATCAGGTGGTTGTCCTCGCGGACCTTGTAGGTCACCGGGCGGAACCACTTGCCCGACTGGTTGGCCGGGGAGCCGTGGGTCAGGTGGCCGCCGCAGGCCAGGTCCATGCCGAGGAAGGTGTCGCCGGGCTGCAGCAGGGCGAAGAAGACCGCCTGGTTGGCCTGAGCGCCCGAGTGGGGCTGGACGTTGGCGAAGGCGCAGCCGAACAGTTCCTTGGCGCGCTCGCGGGCCAGATCCTCTGTGACGTCGACGTATTCGCAGCCGCCGTAGTAGCGGCGACCGGGATAGCCCTCGGCGTATTTGTTCGTCAGGACAGAGCCTTGAGCCTCCAGCACCGCCTTCGAGACGATGTTCTCGGACGCGATCAGCTCGATCTGCTCTTGCTGCCGCCCCAGCTCGCCCTGGATGCCCTTGAAGACGTCCGGATCGGCGTCCGCGAGAGACTTCGAGAAGTAGTCGGCATGGGTGGTGATGGTCACGAGCGTCCCCGGCAATCTGAAGGCGCCCTATCTAGTCCCGAGAGGGGTCAACCACAACATCTTGTGTCGGACCCGTGACTTCAGACACCGAGTATCCGTCGCAATTTCGCGACCGCCAGCCGCTCGACGGCCTTGGGCTCCATCGCCGGGCCGACGGCCGTGGCCTCGGTTCCGGTCGCCACATGGACGGCGGTGACCTTCAGATAGGTTCCGTTGCGGGTCTTCTCGACGATGACCTGTCCGAGGCCACCTTCCGACATCACGCCGCCGAAGGCATCCGGGCGATGTGGCAGTGGGTCCAGAGCTGGTCCATGGCGCTGACCAGGGCGTCCATCATGCCGTCGTCGTGGTTCGGCGAGGGCGTGAAGCGCAGGCGCTCGGTGCCCTTGGGCACGGTCGGATAGTTGATCGGCTGGACGTAGACGCCGAACTCTTCCAGCAGCATGTCCGAGATCATCTTGGTGTGAACCGGATCGCCGACGAAGACCGGGACGATGTGGCTCTCGGACGGCATGACCGGGATGCCGGCGGCGGCGAAGCGGTCCTTCAGCGTCTGCGCCCGCTCCTGATGGGCGACGCGCAGTTCCGGATGGGCCTTGAGGTGACGCACCGAGGCGAGCGCTCCGGCGGTCAGGGCCGGCGGCAGCGAGGTGGTGAAGATGAAGCCCGAGGCCCAGCTGCGCACCGCGTCCACGATCACCGCGTCGGCGGCGATGTATCCGCCCATGACGCCAATGGCCTTGCCCAGGGTGCATTCGACGATATCGATGCCGTCCAGCACCCCGTCACGCTCGGCGACGCCGGCGCCGGTCGCGCCGTAGAGGCCGACCGCGTGGACCTCGTCCAGATAGGTCAGGGCGCCGTATTTGCGGGCCAGGGCAATGGTGCCGGCCAGGTCGGCGATGTCGCCGTCCATCGAATAGACACTCTCGAAGGCGACCAGCTTGGGCGCATCGGCGGGCGCGGCCGCCAGCAGCTGCTCCAGATGCGCGAGGTCGTTGTGCATGAAGACGTGCCGCTCGCAGCCGCCGTTGCGGATGCCGGCGATCATCGAGGCGTGGTTCAGGCTGTCGGAGAAGATGATCAGGCCCGGCAAGATGCGCTGCAGGGTGGTCAGGGTCGCCTCATTGGCCACATAGCCCGAGGTGAACAGCAGCGCGGCTTCCTTCTGGTGCCAGGCGGCCAGCTCGGCCTCCAGGTCCACGGCCGACCGCGTCGTGCCCGAGATGTTGCGGGTGCCGCCGGCCCCGGCGCCCACGGCGTCGATCTCGGCCTGCATGGCCTTCAGCACCACCGGGTTCTGGCCCATGCCGAGATAGTCGTTGGAGCACCAGATGACGACGTCCTGTTCGGAGCCGTCCTCGCGCCGCCGCACCGCCTTCGGGAACTGCCCGCGCACGCGCTTCAGGTCGGCGAAGACGCGGTAGCGCCCCTCGCTCTTCACCTGGTCGACGGCGGATTCGAAGGCGGCCTTGTAGTCGTACAACTGGGCGGACTTTCGCGCGAAAAACGTGGCGGGTATTTGCGCCGATTGACCCCGGGTGTCCACGCGATGACAAGGACAAATTGTCCTAAACCGCTAATTGATAACGGTTCTCAATCGCCGAAGGGCGACAGCTATTTGCCATTTTTGGGTTTCATCCAAGGCTCGGTGTGGTCTTTCCCGAGATATTTGAAACTCAGGGCGCGAAAGTTCTCTGTCGGGCCCGCCATCTCATCGAGATGTCCACGCCCATCACGGCCCTTCTTCATGTCGCTTTCTATGAAATCCATCATCATCAGAAGATGCCCGACATCCGCCTGCGCTCGCGCGTCCGGGATAGGCTGATTGTTTGCGATTGATAGTAGAGACCGCAAACGCGAGAGCACCCCACTACTCCGAACGTGTTCTATGTTTTTTCTCTGTGAATCTTCCAAAACGTAGTTGGCGAATAGAGCGTCTAGATCGCTAGCGATGCTGTGGCAGAGCGCACCAAAGCGCAGCCTTTCAAACCTCGCTGATTTTGCTCCCTGAATCAGCGCGTACCAGAGTGCTCCTAGAGCCCCCGCAGCCGTAAGTGCGTTCAGCAGCAAGCTCCACCATGCAGCCTCTGCGGCCGACTGAGCAGCCCACGCTGCCTCTTGCGCCGCCCGCAGCATACCCAACTCCATTAAAACATCTCACGCCGGCTTGCGGAACTTGAGCATGAACTGGCTGGTGTGGCCGCGGATCGCCGGATCGAAAACATTGGCCGTCAGGGGGTCGGCGTCGTTCTTCAGGATGTCGCTCTGGTCTTCCAGTACGAAGCCGGCGGCCTCGACCTCTTCCTTGACGATGGCCGGGTCGATGCGGTGCAGGCTGTCGGCGGCGGCGAGGCCCGAACCGGCGGCGGCGTAGTGGTCGACGATGACATAGAGGCCGCCGGGCTTCAGCGCCGCGAACACCGCCGCATTGGTCTTGGCCGCGGTGTCCGCCGCGAAGGGCTTCAGGTGCAGGTCGTGATAGTTCTGGGCCGTGAAGACCAGATCCATTCCGGCCGGGAACTCGGGCGCGCCGAGCGGCGACCGGATGCCCTCGACATTGGGCAGGGCGTCGGCGGCGGCGATGGCGTCGGCATAGGAGGCCTGGAAGCCGATGAACTGGGCCGGCTGCCAGGCGATCACCTTGCCGGACGGGCCGGTCGCGGCGGCGAAGACGCGGGTGAAATAGCCGCCTCCGATGATCATGTCGCCGATGGTCTGGCCGGGCATGACCTCGGCGAAGGCCAGGGTCTCGGCGGTGTGACGGCCCTCATCGCGCGCCTTGTCGGCGTCGGTGCGGACCGGGTCGGCCAGGGCTGCCGTATAGGCAGACGGCTCCATATGCATCTGGGCGACAGCGCCGCCCGCGACACCCGTAGCCAGAAGAACAGCGGCCGAAACGGCCAGGACGAACGAACGCTTCATGTCAGCCTCCCATGCGCCTTGAGCGGCGCTTGATTGATTACGCCCGCGAACTGCCGAGGTTACCCTCAGCCGGGTTTGCGGAAGCGATAGACGAACTGGTCGGTCTTGCCGCGGATGGCCGGGTCGAAGACGGTCAGGGTGTGGTCGTCCTCGGGGTTGGCCACGGCCGAGGTCTCGCCGGCGAAGACGAAGCCCGCGGCCTCGACCTCGCGGCGCAGCTCAGCGCCCTCGATGCGGTGCAGGGTGCCCGAGACGCTGATGCCCGAACCCGGCGCGGCCTGGTGGTCGAGGATGACATAGAGGCCGCCCGGCTTGAGCGCGGCGAACACCGCCGCGTTCATCTTCGCCACATCGACGCCGAACCGGGGGATGGTGAAGTCGTGGTACTCCTGCCCCATGAAGACCACGTCCAGCGGCTCGGGGAAGGTCATGGTGTCGAGGCTGCCGGTGATCCGGTTCACGTTCGGATAGGCGGCGGCGAGCGTGTCACCGTAGGCGTTTTCCTTGCCGGCCGTCTGATTGGGTACGAAGGCGTAGACCCGGCCCGACGGGCCGACGGCCTTGGCGAACAGGCGCGTGAAGTAGCCTTCCTCGGGGCGGATGTCGGCGACGCGGTCCCCGGCGTCCAGCTGGGCGAAGGCCATCATCTCGGCGGGCTTGCGCAGCGGATCGCGGGCGACCTCCTCGGCCGGACGCAGCGGATCGGCGATGGCGGCGGCGTAGGCGTTCTCCTCCACCCGCGTCAGTTCCTCGCCCGGCATGGTGACGATGGTCTTGTCGCCTCCGTCGGCGGCGATGATCACGCAACCGGACAGGGCCGTCGCCCCCAGGGCTGCGACGGCGGCGGCGAGGAGAAGCGGCTTCGACATGAGGTCATCCTGAACGGCGATGCGCGAAGCTACGCCCCGAAGCGTCGCCGGATGCAAGCGGATTTCGCTCCTGAAACACCGGCTCGTGACACTTCATGAGGCGCGGCGACTTGACGCAGGCCGAGCCCGGGCGTTGTTTCCCGCCTCCCCCGCCGCGTCAGTTCGAGTCTGTCCATGGTCCGCTTCGCCCGCCCCGCCCTCGCCGCCCTGTTGCTTGCGTCCTCCGCGCTCCCGGCTCTCGCTCAGACGGCAGCCCCCGCCGTGACGCCCTATACGACGATGGCGCCGATCCCGGCGGTGGTGGACAGGCCCTGGCCCGGCGTCGTGAAGCTGGACGTCGACGCGACCGACCTGAACCGCCGCATCTTCAGCGTCCATGAGACCATTCCGGTAGAGGGCGCCGGTCCGCTGACCCTCTTCTTCCCCGCCTGGCTGCCCGGCGACCACGGCCCCGACGGCCCGATCACCCAGCTGGCCGGCCTGATCATCACCGCCAATGGTCAGCGTCTGGAGTGGACGCGCGACCCGGTCGAGAGCTTCGCCTTCCATCTGGTGGTGCCCGAGGGCGTGACCGAGATCAGCGCCGACTTCCAGCACCTGTCGCCGACGGCGGGCGCCCAAGGCCGCGTGACCATGACGGCCGAGATGCTGAACGCCCAGTGGGAGAAGATGCTGCTCTATCCGGCGGGCCGCTGGCACCACAACATCACGACGCAAACCAGCGTGAAGCTGCCGTCCGGCTGGAATTTCGGCACGGCGCTGGAGACCGCTTCGACCGAAGGCGACGTCACTACCTTCAAGCCGGTGACGCTGGACGTCCTGATCGACAGCCCCCTGATGGCCGGCGTCCACTTCCGCCAGATCGATCTGGATCCGGGCGGCCGCTCGCCGGTCAAGCTCGACATCTTCGCCGACAGCGCCTCGAATATCGCCCCGACCGACGCCCAGATCGCCATCCTGCGGTCGCTGGTGACCCAGGCGGATCGCCTGTACGGCGCGCGCCACTTCGACCACTACAACTTCCTGATGGCCATGACCGACCGGCTGGGCGGGATCGGGCTGGAGCACCACCGCTCGTCCGAGGACAGCGTCGATCCGGCCTTCTTCACCGACTGGGACAACCAGTTCGGCGACCGCGACCTGCTGGCCCACGAATACACCCACTCCTGGAACGGCAAGTGGCGGCGTCCGGCGGGGCAGTACGTTCCCAACTACAACACGCCCCTGCAGAACGAGCTGCTGTGGGTCTATGAGGGCCAGACCCAGTTCTGGGGCAAGGTGCTGGCCGCCCGCTCGGGGCTGATGACGAAGGATCAGGCGCTGGACGCCCTGGCCATGGACGCCGCGACCTATGACAACCGGGTCGGCCGCTCGTGGCGGGCGATGCAGGACACGGTCAACGACCCGATCATCTCCATGCGCCGGCCCAAGGGCTGGTTGAGCGAGCAGCGCGACGAGGACTACTACGTCGAGGGCCAGCTGATCTGGCTCGACGCCGACACCCTGATCCGGGAGAAGACCAACGGCCGCAAGGGTCTGGACGACTTCGCCAGGGCCTTCTTCGGCACGCACGACGGCGAGTACAACGAGGCGCCCTACACCTTCGACGACGTGGTCGCGGCGCTGAACGGGGTGGTCGAGAACGACTGGGCGACCTTCCTGCGCACCCGTCTCGACGGCCACGGCCCCGGCGCTCCGCTCAACGGTCTGGCGCGCGGCGGCTACCGCCTCGTCTACACCGACACCAAGAGCCCCTGGCAGAAGACGCTGGAGGGCGGGCTGAAGCGCAACAACTTCATGTACTCCATCGGCCTGCAGACCAATGGCGAGAACGCCGTCACGGCGGTGCAGTGGGACGGCCCGGCCTTCAAGGCGGGTCTGGCCATCGGCATGTCGATCGTCGCCGTCAACGGCGAGGCCGCTTCCGCCTCGAACCTGACCGACGCCATCAAGGCGGCCAAGGACACGACCACGCCGATCGAACTGATCGTCAAGGACGGCGACCGCTACCGGACCGTCAGCCTCGATTACCACGGCGGCCTGCGCTACCCGCACCTGGAGCGGATTCCAGGCACGCCGGACCGCCTGGGCGAGCTCTACGCCGCCCGGACCCGCTAGCCGCAGTCCACCGCCTTGATGATCCCCGTCTGCTGGTCGAACCGGATATTCAGCCGGTCCGGCCGGTAGTCGCGGGTCGTGGCGCAGGTGGTGCAGACGATCCGGACATTGGCGCCGGGCGCGAAGTCCACCGCCCCGACGTGCGAGCCGACCAGCGACTGGGCCGCCGAGGCGTCGCACCGTTGGGGCGGAGTCGGTCCGCCGGTCTCCGGCGGCGTCGCCATACAGCCGGTCAGGGCCGCGCCGGTGACGAGGACGGCCAGCGCCCTCATCCGCACTTCACCTCGGTGATCCGGTTGGTCGCGGTCTCATAGACGATGTTCACCCGGTTCGGGTTGAAGTCCATGGTCATGGCGCAGGTGGTGCAGACCTCGCGACGCGTCTCGCCCGGCGCTGCGGCCGGCAGCTCGGACCGGTTCTTGCCGATATAGCTGCGATAGGCGTCGGCCTTGCACTGGCCAAGCTCGTTTGACGGCGGGGCCGGGGTCGCACCGCCGCCCTCGACGGGGGCGCAGGCCGCCAGTGCGGAAAAGGCGATCAGGGTCGAGAGAAGCGCAGAGGTTTTCACGGGCGTCGTCTCCTTGAGGGGTCAGCCGCAGCGGACCTGTTCGACCGTTTCGGTCTGGGCGTTGAAGAAGATGTTCAGGCGGTACGGGGAATAGTCCTCCGTGATCGCACAGCTGGTGCAGACCACGCGGCGGTTGATCACATCCACGGGGACTGGAATCTCGGTCTTGTTGCGGCCGACCAGCCATTGCAGCTCATTGGCCTTGCACAGGTCCTGACCGGTCTGGGGCATGCGGGTGCCGACGGGCTGGGAGACCTGGGCCTGAGCCACCACCGCGGGCGCGGGCGTTGGGGCCGGAGCCGGGGTCGAGCAACCAGCTAGCAGCGCGAGCCCAGCGACGATCAGGCCGCCTTTTGCCAGCCCTCGTCCGTCTGCTTCCAATAGGCCAGGTTGGCGCCCTGCCCCTTCAAATCCTTCCAGCGCTGCCGTGCGCCGGTCAGCGCCGTGTCGTCGCGTCCGTCGAAGATGATGAAGCATCGCTGGTAACTCTCCGTGGCGCCCAGTTCTGAGCCGTCGACGATGAACAGCGCCTGAGCGCCGTTCGGGTTCTCCATCGATTGCGTCAGCAAGATCGGCTGACGCTCCGCATTCGGCTCGTCGGCGCGGCCGTGGGCGAGGAAGCTGTCCTCGCGAAAGGTCCATAGCCGCTCGTCGATATCCTCGAGTCGGTGCTCCCCGGCGACGCGGACCAGCGCCCGCCAGCCACGCTGAAGCGTCCGGCCCAGAAGCTCCGGCAGCACCTGATCGAGCGTCGACCGCTCGAGGTGGTAGAACCAGATTTCCGGGCCGGTCGCGTCGGTCACTTGGACTCGTAGCTGTCCACCACCATCCGGTCGAGCGTGCGCACGCCGAAGCCGACGGCGCCTTCCGGAACGGTGGGGTTGGGCGACTTGTTGGCCCAGGCGGTCGGCGCGATGTCGAGGTGGGCCCACGGCACGCCGTTGGTGAAGCGTTGCAGGAACAGGGCGGCGGTGATCGAACCGCCGGCGCGGCCGTTGCCGGTGTTCTTCACGTCGGCGATCTTGGAATCGATGTGCTGCTCATACTGGGGCGGCAGCGGCATGCGCCAGAAATTCTCACCGACCTTCTCGGCAGCGGCCAGGATCGGACCGGCGACGTCTTCGCTGTTGGCGTAGAGCGGGGCGATGTCCAGACCGACGGCGACGATGGCGGCGCCCGTCAGGGTGGCCAGGTCGATCATGAACTTCGGCTTGAAGCGCTCCTGGGTGTACCAGAGGGCGTCGGCGAGGACGAGGCGGCCCTCGGCGTCGGTGTTGATCACCTCGACCGACTGGCCGGACATGGAGATGACCACGTCGCCCGGACGCTGGGCGTTGCCGTCAGGCATGTTCTCGACGAGGCCGAGCACGCCCACGGCGTTGACCTTGGCCTTGCGGCCCGCCAGCGCGTGCATGAGGCCGGCCACGGCGGCCGCGCCGCCCATGTCCCACTTCATGTCTTCCATGCCGTCGGCCGGCTTGATCGAAATGCCGCCGGTGTCGAAGCAGACGCCCTTGCCGACGAAGGCCAGGGGCTGGGCGCCCGGCTCGCCGCCGTTCCACTGGATCACGGCCAGCTGGCTTTCGCGACGGCTGCCCTGGCCGACGCCCAGCAGGGTCCACATGCCCAGCTTCTCCATCTCGGCCTCGCCGAGGATCTCGACCTTCAGGCCCAGCGATTCCAGCGCCTTGACCCGTTTGGCGAACTCGGCCGGGTACAGGACGTTCGCGGGCTCGGAGACCAGGTCGCGCGAGAAGGTCACGGCGTCGGCTACGGCCGACATCGGCTCGAAGGCCGCCTGGGTCGCACGCAGGTCCGAGGTCACGACCTGGATCGTCTTGATCGAGGCGATCTTCTCGGGCTTCAGCGTCGTGCGGTATTTGTTGAAGGTGTAGGCGGCCAGACGCACGGCGAAGGCGGCGCGGGCCGACTGTTCCGGGGTCAGGTGGCCGAAGTCCAGGGTCAGGGTCTCGGCGCCCGACAGCTTGACCGCGTGGTAGGCGGCGCCGGCGGCGGTTTCGACACCCTTGTCGTCCAGCGCGTCCTTGCCCGCCCCGACCAGCAGGACGGTCGCGGCCTCGACACCCACGGGGGCGGCGACGGTCAGGGTGGAGTTGGCGGCGCCGGTGAAGCGGCTGGCGGTCATCGCCCTGGTCAGGGCGCCGGAGGTCGCCGTGTCCAGGGCCGGGCCGGTTCCAGCCAGGGCGCGGCCCTCGCCAACCAGTACGGCGAGAACGTCCGACGCGCCGGCGTGGGCGACAAATTCGATCTTCATGAAACGCGACTCCAGCCGGGATTGGGCCCCGGTCGTTTGCTACAGTTCGGGAGGGAGGCCGCGCGGTTGTCCGCAGGGGCTCCGGATGTGTATTAGATGCTCTCCATCACGCGCGCCCGCAACCTGGGTGTTCGCCGGCCGCCGCATGACCCTGATTCAACGCTATCTTTTCAAACAGATCGCCCTGCCTGTCGCGGCCGCATGCGGCGCCCTGGCGGGAATCGGCCTGCTGTCCCAGAGCCTGGATCAACTGCAGATCATCGTCGAGCGCGGGCAAAGCGTTCTGGTTATGATCAAACTGACCCTGCTGGCCCTGCCGCAGCTGTTTTCGGTCATCCTGCCGATCGGCCTGTTCGTGGGTTCGCTGATCGCCCTGACCCGGCTGCAGCGCGAACAGGAGCTGACCGCCACCTTCGCCAGCGGCATGACGCGGTGGCAGGTGATCTCTCCGGCGGTGCGGATCGCGGTGATCGTGACCTTGCTGGCCCTGTTCACGAACCTGTTCGCCCAGCCCTGGGCCCAGCGCACGGCGCGGCAGGAAGCCTTCGCCATCCGCACCGACCTGGCCGCCCTGCTGGTCGAGGAAGGCCGTTTCGTCCAGGGCCCCGGCGGCCTGACCGTCTATGTGCAGCAGATCGAGCAGAACGGCCTGCTCAAGAACCTGTTCGTCTATCTGGACAACGGCAAGACGGTGCGGACCTGGGACGCGGGCGAGGCCCGGTTCGAACGGATCAACGGCGCCCCGACGCTGACGTTGGTGAACGGATCGGCGCAGGAGTATTCCAAGGACGGCGTCTTGAACCAGTTGTCGTTCGACCGCTGGCCCTTCGACCTGACCCCGTTCACCGAGAGCTCGGAGAAGATCCGCTACAAGCCGGCGGATCTGTGGATGTCGCAGCTGGTCAATCCGACCCCGGACCTGATCGGCCATAGCGGGTCGCGCGGCGAGCTGATGGCCGAGGCCAACAATCGGCTATCCTCGCCCCTCTACGCCCTGACCGCCATGGCCATGGCGCTGGCGGCCATCATGGGCGGCCAGTTCAGCCGTTCGGGCTACAGCCTGCGTATCGCCAAGGCGGCGGGCGTTTTCCTGCTGGTCCGGATCATGGGCTACGGCATCGTCGCGGCCAGCGCCTGGAACGGCTGGCTGAACGTCTTCCAGTACGTCCTGCCCCTCGCCTCCGCGGCCCTGGCCCTGCGGTTGCTGTTCCGCGCGCTCAAGCCCCGGCGCCGGCGCACCTGGCCCCTCCTCGAGCGTCTGAAGGCGAGGTTCGCATGAAGCTCTCCCTGCGCGGCGGCGAGATCCGCACCCCGTTCCGGCTGGGCCGGATCGAACGCTATGTCCTTATCCAGCAGATGCGCGCTTTGGGCGTGGCCCTGGCGGTGATCAGCGCCCTGGTCATGCTGATCGACTTCGTCGAGATCTCCCGCGGCCTGGGCTCGGAGACCGACCTGTCGGCCCTGCGCATCGTCGGCCTGATGATGATCAAGTCGCCGCAGGTGATCGTCCAGCTGCTGCCCTTCGTCTTCCTGTTCGGCACCCTGTCGGCCTTCGTCAGCCTGAACCGGCGTTCGGAGCTGATCGCCATGCGGGCGGCGGGAATCTCGGCCTGGCGCTTCGTTCTGCCGGCGGCGGGAATGGCGCTGGCGCTCGGGGTTCTGACGGTCACGGCCATTGGTCCGCTGGCGGCGGCTGGCGACAACCTGTTCCAGCGCGAGCGCGCCCGCATCTCGGGCTCGGCCCTGGGCGCCGACGAGCAGAACCAGGCCATCTGGCTCCGCGAAGGCGAGGACGCGCGCCAGATGGTCATCCGCGCCGGCCGTCAGGACCGCGCCAACGCCCGGCTGCTGGACGTGACCTTCTTTATCTACACGACCGACCCGCACGGTCGCCGCATGTTCAGCGAGCGGATCGACGCCCCGTCAGCCAGCCTCAGCGCCGGCCGCTGGCGGCTGATCAACGCCGTGGGGGCCCAGACAGGTCAGCGCGCGGTGCGCTACGCCACCCTGGATCTGCCCTCCAGCCTGGCCGACGACGAGGCTTTCGAGCGATTCGCCCGGCCCCAGGCGACCTCCTTCTGGTCCCTGCCCGCCCAGATCCAGCGGATCGAGGATGCCGGCTTCTCCTCCACCGCCTACCGGCTGCGTCTGCAACAGCTTCTGGCCACGCCCCTGATGTTCGCGGCCATGTCGATCCTGGCCGCGGCCTTCTCCCTGCGCCTGATGCGGCTGGGCGATCTGGCCAAGATGGCGGTCGGCGCCGTGGTGCTGGGCTTCGCCTTCTTCTTCCTGAACCAGGCGTCCTCGGCCTTCGGCTCGGCCGAGGTGGTGCCGCCGTTCGTGGCGGCCTGGTTGCCGGCGATACTCACAGCGCTCGCCGCCTTGACCTTGCTGTTCTATACCGAAGACGGCTAAGCGACCGGTCGGCGGGGGGCCGGCGGTTTACGGATTGAGTTGGCATGCAGACTGAACGCGGCGCCTCCCGGCGGACGGGAAAGGGCACTGGCTTGCGACACCGGA
>DBBK01000176.1:0-7431 GCA_002292165.1 Brevundimonas sp. UBA986 | reverse complement strand
CCGCCCTGATCGCCTGCGCCCCGTGGCTTTCGGGCCAGGCCGCGGCCCAAACCACGCCACAAGCCGCTCCCGCCGCCGCCGAATCGCAGGCGACCGGCGCCGACGGACTGCCGCCCAAGGCCGTCTACATCCAGGCCGAACAGGCCACCCGCACCGGCGATGTGATCACCGCCAGCGGCGTCGTTGAACGGGTCCTGGCCCGCTTCCAGGGGCATACGCTGCGCGCCGGCGAGGTGACCTACGACATGGAGAAGGGCGTCGGCGGCGCCGATCGTCAGGTCGAGCTCACCAGCCCCGAGGGCGACGTTCTCTACGCCAGCCACATCGAACTGGATTCCGACCTCAAGGCCGGGGTCGCCGTCGATCTGGCCACCCGCCTGTCCAACGGTTCCAGCCTGATGGCCGCCACGGCCGTGCGCCGCTCCGAGCACGTGTCGGAACTCAACTACGCCCTGTTCACCCCCTGCGCGATCTGCGACGCGGAAGGCAATCCCAAGACCCCCAGCATCGCCATCCAGGCCGAGAAGGTGGTCCAGGACGAGGATCTCAGGGCGATCCTGTTCCGCAACGCCACCTTCCGCGTGGGCGGCGTCCCGATGTTCTGGCTGCCGGTCTTCGCCGTGCCGGACCCGACGGTCGATCGCGCCTCGGGCCTGCTGATCCCGATCATCAACTATGACGAGGGCCGGGGCGTCTCGGTCGAGATGCCCTACCTGCATGTGGTCTCCCCGTCCGAAGACTGGATCGTCAGCCCGCAGATCAACACCCGGGTCGCGCCCTTCCTGAACCTGCAATGGCGTCGGCGCTTCATGGACGGCACGGTGGTCGCACGCGGCGGCTATACCTACGCCCAGTCCTTCGGCGACTTCGACCTGGACGGCGATGGAATCGCCGAGAGCAATGTCGACTACGGCGACCGCACCAGCCGCAGCTACATCCTGGCCTATGGCAAGTTCGATCCCGCCGGCCCGTGGCGCTGGGGCTTCACGGCCGAGCGGACCTCGGACAAGACCCTGTTCGACCGCTACGACGTCCGCGATCCCTATCAGGACAACGGCCTCTACTACGGCGACCAGCGCCGGCTGATCAGCCAGCTCTACGCCGAGCGCCAGACCGCACGTTCGTACCTGTCGGTGGCCGCCTTCTCGATCCAGAGCCTGCGCGTCGCCCAGTTCAACGACGTCACCCCGGCTCTGAACGTCTTCGAGGACGACAAGACCCTGCCGCTGGTCGCGCCGCTGGTCGACGCGCGCTGGGAGCCGTCCGAGGCGGTGCTGGGCGGGCGCCTGCGACTGAAGGCCTCTGCCGTTTCGCTGTCGCGCGACGCCTATGTCGGCGCCCCGGTCCTGCGTCCCGAGGTCATTCCGGCCGGATCGACCGACGGCTTCGGCGGCGTCGACAGCCGCCGCGTCACCTTGCAGGGCGAATGGCGCCGGACCTTCTTCAGCCCCTCCGGCATCCGCTACGAGCCCTTCGTCGACGCCCGTTTCGACGCCTATTCGGTCTCGGACCTGCCGCCCATGCCGGGCAGCGAGGCCGAGAACATCATCACCCGTGGCCGGGCCACCGCCGGGATCGACGTCAGCTATCCGATGATCAAGCGCCTCAGCGCGACCTCGGACCTGATCATCGAACCGCTGGCCCAGTTCTCGATCTCCAACAAGGCCGACCTCGACCCCCACATTCCGATCGAGGACACCCAGACCTTCGAGCTGGACGAAAGCTCCCTGTTCCGCACCGACCGTCTTCCGGGGTACGACTTCTACGAAGGCGGTTCGCGGTTCACGGCGGGCGCGCGCGCGACCCTGCGTTGGGACGACATCCGCAAGGCCAGCCTCTTCGTCGGCCGCAGCATGCGCTCGGACGACGAAGACGCCTTCCTGACGTCCATCCCTGACAGTCCGTCCAGGCTCTATGACCCCTCGGGTCTGGCGTCGCAAACCTCCGACTGGGTGGTCCAGGCCAGCTTCTCGCCGACCGACCGTTTCCGCGGCTGGGGCCATGCGACCCTGGACGGCTCGGGCGACATCCGCCGGGCCGAAGCCGCCGTCGACGGGACCTGGGGCCGCCGCAACGTGGCCACCGTCAGCTATATCGTCGACCGCTCGAATCCGCTCGGCGGGCCGAACAACCGGAACTACGAGTTCGTCCAGCTGCAGGGCCAGCAGTTCGTCTACGGCAACTGGGGCGTGGCGGTCACAGGCATCGCCGATCTTGAGCGCGACCTGATCACCCGTTCGGAGGTCGGTCTGCTGTTCGACGACGACTGCTTCCGCTTCGAGCTGGGTTTCCGCCAGGACAACACCCGCGTGCGGCCTTCAGGGCCGTCCGAAGGGGTTTATGTGCGCCTAAACCTCGCCACTTTTGGCGGTACAGGCTACGGACGAAACAGCAACCGATGAACACGTCGCTTGCAGGGGCGCGACCTCCCCGCACAATGGGGTCGAGACGGCGCTTCTTGAGGATCCAGGACAGACTATGCCTTTGATGCGTAACACGACGGGCGTCGCGATCGCCGCGCTTCTCGCAGGCACGGCCATTGCGCCGGCCTGGGCCCAGACGGCGCCGGTTCCGGCTCCGGCTCCGACTCAGACGCCGCCCGCGTCTCCGCCCGCTTCGCCCGCCGCCGGCGCCCTGAACCCGGCCGCCGAGCAGGCGCCGGCCCGTCCGGCCGCCGCGCCGCCGCAGTTCCAGATCTCCGAAGGCGTGATCGCCACGGTCAACGACCAGGTCATCACCAGCTTCGACCTGCGCCAGCGCATGCTCGTGATCATCGCGATGAGCCAGGTGCAGCCGACCGAGGAAAACCTTCCGGCCATCCAGCAGCAGGCCCTGAACGCCCTGATCGAGGAGCGGCTCCAGAATGAGGAGATCGCCAAGTACAAGGATCTGGTGATCAGCGACGCCGAGGTGGACGATGAAATCGCCTCCATGGCCCAGGAAGCCGGCACCACGCCCGCCAACTACATGAACTTCCTCGCCCAGGGCGGCATCCGCCCCCAGAACATGCGCGAGCAGCTGCGGACCGAACTGGGCTGGCGCGCCCTGGTCGGCGGCCGCTTCAACAGCCGTTCCAAGGTCTCCCATGCCGCGGTCGAACAGGCCATGCGTCAGCTCACCGAGACGGCGTCCAAGCCCCAGTATCTGATCGGCGAGATCTACATCGAGGCCGCGCGCGTCGGCGGTCAGCAGGCCGCTGTGAACGGCGCCAACCAGCTGGTCCAGCAGATGGTCCAGGGCGCACCCTTCCAGGCCGTGGCCCGCCAGTTCTCGGCCGCCCCGTCGGCGCAGCGCGGCGGCGACGCCGGCTGGGTCGTCCAGGGCACCGTCCAGCCCGCCCTGCAACAGGCGCTCGACCAGCTCCAGGTCGGCCAGCTGTCGCGCCCGATCCCGGTCGATGGCGGGGTCTACATCGTCTATATGCGCGACAAGCGCTCGGGCGTCGCCACCAGCCTGGTGTCGATGAAGCAGATCATGGTCGAGGTCCCGGAAACGGCGTCCGAGGCGGATGTCGCCGCCGCCACCGCTCGCCTTGAAGCCATCAAGCCGCAACTGACCTGCGACAACATTCTGGCGCGCGCCACCTCAGAACAGGGCCTTCTCGGCTCCGACCTCGGGGAATCGGACATCGCCAACCTGGCGCCCCAGTTCCAGCAGGTCGCCCGCGCGGCCGAGGTCGGTACGATCAGCTCGCCGGTCCGCACCCCGCTGGGCGTGCACCTTCTGGCCGTCTGCGGCCGTCGCGCCGGCGGTCCCGACGCCCCGACCTTCCAGCAGGTCGAAAACCGTCTGCAGAACCAGAACCTCGCCATGCTGGCGCGCCGCTACATCCGCGACCTGCGGTCGGACGCCCTGATCGAGATGAAGTAGCCGGATGGCCGCGCCCCGGCCGCTGGTCCTGTCGATGGGCGAGCCCGCCGGGGTCGGTCCCGAGATCATCGCCGACGCCTGGCGAGCGCTCTCCACCGAAGGCGCGCCCTTCGCGGTCATCGGCGATCCCGGCCTGCTGAAGGCGCAAGGCGTGCCGATCCTCGAGATCGGCGAGGTCGCGGACGCCGCCGACCGGTTCGCCCGCGCCCTGCCGGTGTTCAGCCACCCTGCCCCCGCCTCGATCATCGTGGGCCGACCCGATCCCGCCAACGCAGGGGTCGTGGCCGACTGGATCGAACGCGGCGTCGACCTCTGCCTGTCCGGCGAAGCCTCCGGGCTGGTCACCGCCCCGATCGCCAAGGCGCCGCTCTACGCCGCCGGCTTCCGCTTTCCGGGCCATACCGAGTTCATCGCCGAACTGACCGCCGACGCCCCCTTCGCCGGGACGCGCGGGCCGGTGATGATGCTGACGGCGAAGGACCTGCGCGCCTGTCTGGTGACCATCCACGTCGCGCTCGATCAGGTGCCCCAGCTGGTCACCGGCGAGCGTGTCATCCGCACCGCAAGGGTCGTGCATGAGGCGATGAAACGCGACTTCGGCATCGCCCGCCCGCGTCTGGCCCTCGCCGCCCTCAACCCCCATGCGGGCGAAGGCGGGGCTCTGGGCCTGCAGGAGATCGAGGTTCTGGCGCCCGCCGTCGAGGCCCTGCGCGCCGAAGGGATTGCGATCACTGATCCCCGGCCCGCTGACACCATGTTCCATGACGAAGCCCGCGCGACCTATGACGCCGCCATCTGCCTCTATCACGACCAGGCCCTGATCCCGGTCAAGACGCTGGACTTCTGGGGTGGGGTCAACGCCACCCTCGGCCTGCCCATCATCCGCACCTCGCCCGATCACGGGACGGGGTTCGACATCGCCGGCAAGGGCGTCGCCCGCCCCGACAGCCTGATCGCCGCCATCAGACTGGCCGCCGAGATGGCCGCGGCGCGCGCTGGCGGCTAGCTTTCCGCAGGTTGTCGGTGTTCAAGGGCGCATGAGTTCCGACCTCCCCTCCTTGCGCGAATCCCTCGAAGCCCACGGGCTGCTGGCCAAGAAGAGCTTCGGTCAGCATTTCCTGCTGGACCTGAACGTCACGCGAAAGATCGTGCGGCTGGCCGGACCGTTCGAGGGCCGCGCCGTCATCGAGGTCGGCCCCGGCCCGGGCGGCCTGACCCGCGCCATTCTGGAGAGCGACGCCGGTCCGGTGACCCTGGTCGAAAAGGACCCGCGCTTCGTCCCCCTGCTGGAGGAGCTGGACGCCGGCGACGGTCGTCTGACCATCGTCCAGGCCGACGCCCTGAAGGTCGATGAGGCGAAACTGGCCGAGGGACCGACCCATCTGGTGTCCAACCTGCCCTACAACGTCGGCACGGCCTTGCTGATCAAATGGCTGACCGGGCCGTGGACGCCCTGCGCCCTGACGCTGATGTTCCAGAAGGAGGTCGCCGAACGGATCGTGGCCGATACCGACGACGACGCCTACGGACGGCTGGCGGTCATCTCGCAGGCGGTGGCCGAGGCGCGGATCGTCATGCATCTGCCCGCCGCCGCCTTCACCCCACCGCCCAAGGTGGCCTCGGCCGTGGTGCATCTGGTCCCGCGCGCCGACCGTCCCGACCGGGCGACACTGAAGCGACTGGAGACCGTCACCGCCGCCGCCTTCGGCCAGCGCCGCAAGATGCTGCGCTCCAGCCTGAAACAGCTTGGCGGCGGCGCCCTGTGCGAGGCCGCCGGCATCGATCCCGACGCCCGGGCTGAGACCATCGACGTCGCCGGCTTCCTGCGGCTGGCCAACGCCCTGCTGGCGAGGGCCTGATGACCGAGATCGAACCCTTCCGCGCCATCACCATCAGCCGCATTGCCCACGCCCTGAAGGCCGAGGGGCGTGATGTGATCCATATGGAGTTCGGCCAGCCCTCGACGGGCGCCCCCGCCGCCGCCATCGCCGAGGCGCATCGGGTGCTGGACGCCGACGGCATGGGCTATTGGGAGAGCACGCCGCTGAAGGCGCGCATCGCCCGTCTGTATCAGGACCGCTACGGCGTCGAGGTCGATCCCGACCGGCTGCTGATGACCTGCGGCGCGTCTCCGGCTCTGGTGCTGGCCCTGTCGTCGCGGTTCCGGCCCGGCGACCACATCGCCATGGCCCGGCCCGGCTATGTCGCCTATCGCAATACGGTCAAGGCGCTGAACCTGACGCCGGTCGAGATCGCCTGCGGCCCCGCCGAACACTATCAGCTGACCGCCGCTGCGCTGGAAGCGCTGGAACCCGCGCCCGCAGGCGTCATCATCGCCAGCCCCGCCAATCCCACCGGTTCGATCATCGCCCCCAAGGAACTGGCCGCCATCGCCGCCGTCTGTCGC
This sequence comes from Brevundimonas sp. UBA986, assembly GCA_002292165.1. Lineage (GTDB taxonomy): Bacteria > Pseudomonadota > Alphaproteobacteria > Caulobacterales > Caulobacteraceae > Brevundimonas. The sequence continues at coordinate 1,154 of DBBK01000176.1, read as the reverse complement.
CAACGCGGCATCGTCATCGTTTCGGACGAGATCTATCACGGCCTTAGCTACGGCAGCCCCACGCCCTCGATCCTGGAGTTCGAGCCCGAGGCCTTCGTCATCAACAGCTTCTCCAAGTACTGGAGCATGGCCGGGTGGCGACTGGGCTGGCTGCTGGTCCCGCCGGATCATGTCGCGGCTGCCAAGGCCTATATCGGCAATCTGTTCCTGACCCCGCCGTCGCTGAGCCAGCACGCCGGTCTGGTCGCCATGGACTGTGTGGACGAGCTGGAAGGCCATATCGAGGTCTATCGCAAGAACCGCGAGCTGGTTCTGGCCGCCCTGCCCTCTCTGGGTCTGAAGACCATCGCCCCACCGGACGGCGCCTTCTACGTCTGGGCCGACATCGGCCATCTGACCGACGACAGCGTGGCCTTCTGCGAGCAACTGCTGCGCGACACCGGCGTGGCGACCGCGCCCGGCGTGGATTTCGACCCCGTCGACGGCCACCGCTTCATGCGCTTCAGCTTCGCGGTGTCCACGCCCCTGATCGAGGCGGCGCTGGAACGACTGAGGCCCTGGTTCGCGGCGCGGGCGGCAGCCTGAAGGTCAGGGCCTGAGCATCACCGGGGTGAACGTCGGGTCCTTGAGGCAGAGGACCTGTCTCTGCCAGTAGAACCCCTCGCCGGTCGGATGCCAGTTCAACGGCCCGGTCTGCTTGAACTCGAAACAGCCTTCGCCGGTGCGGACATTGAAACCTGTCTCAGCGCGCACCAGCGGCTCCTGCCCGTCCCTCTGTTCGACGATCAGGGCGAGCCGATAGGGCTTGTTCCACGGCGAGCCCATCTCGATCCGCGCCGTGAACTCGGTGGGCAGCGCCGGTCCGGCCAAAACCACCGCGTCCTTGTAGTGGCCCAGGAACATGGAGGTGCAGTTCGGCTGCGGGCACAGCGGCTGGGGATCGGTCTCGGACACCGTCTGAACCAGCACCAGACTGAGCTTCGTCGTATCGGCGGGCGGGAACGCCGGGCTGGCCGGAGACACGGCAGGCGCCTGGACGACGGCTTGCGCCAGCAACAGACTGAGAAGCGTCATCTCTCCCCCCGGAGTGAAAGGGCCCGCCGCCCTCGCGGAACGGCGGGCGCTACACTGTTATTCAGTGACCGCCGCGATGA
>DBBK01000219.1:362-4215 GCA_002292165.1 Brevundimonas sp. UBA986 | reverse complement strand
CGAGCCGCCAATGGCCGACGCCCGACATCTGCTCGACCAGTCTCAGGGTCTTGAGCCGCTCCTGGCCGCGCCGGGCCTGTTCGAGCCCGGTGATGATCTCTTCGGCCAGACCCGCCAGACGACGCAGGCGGGCGACNNCGGCCTCGCCGAAGCCGGTGCGGGGCTCGGTGTCCATGATGCCGAAGGCGCCGGCGGGCTTGCCGTCCGGCCCCTTGATCGTCACCCCGGCGTAGAAGCGCAGACCGAGGTCGCCATGGACCAGCGGGTGTCCCGCGACCCGCGGATCGGTCAGCCCGTCCTCGATGACGATGACGCCGTCCGGACCCATGTCGACCAGACGTCCGCCGACGCTGCCCACGCGAGGAATGCGTTTGGCGCAGAGGTCGGCGCTGGCCCGCAGGATGGTCTCGTCGTCCATGACGATCGACACCACGGCGGCCGGGACGTCGAACAGGTCGCAGGCGAGCTCGGTCAGCTTCTGGAAGGGGCCGCCATGGCCCTCAAGGGCTTCGACACTCCGGGCGAGATAGGGCAAGCGACACTCTCCGACACTGACCCAGAATGGCGCTGATCTGCGAATTATTCGTTACGTTTCAATGGGGCGAAGGGCTCGGCGGGGCGATCAACCGGGAGTGGGCGTCCCGGCGTCGGGCCTGCCCGCGCGCCAGGCTCCCCACACTGGCAACGCTTGTGCGTCTGCGACGTTCGACTCCGCGTTCGGAAACGGGAGACGACCATGGCGACGCGACCGACCTGGCACGGTCATCTGAAGCTGTCGCTCGTGACCTGTCCGGTGGGGCTCTACACCGCGACCGTGTCGAACGCCCACGTCAGCTTCAACCTGATCAATCCGGAGACGAACAACCGCATCCGCATGGTCCCGACCGATCCGGACACCGGCCCGGTCGAGCGCGCCGATCTGGTCAAGGGCTATGAGGTGTCGAAGGACGAATATGTCCTGTTCGACGACGCCGACTTCGACAAGGTGAAGCTGGAGACGACGCACACGATCTCGATCGACAGCTTTGTCGACGAGGCCGACATCGACCGGCTCTACTGGGACGATCCCTTCTTCGTCGTGCCCGAGAAGGGCGTCGGGGCCGAGGCCTTCGCCGTGATCCGCGACGCCATGAAGGAAGCGGGCAAGGTCGCCATCGGCAGCCTCGTTCTGCGCGGCCGCGAGCGCCAGCTGGCGCTGGAGGTGCGGGGCAAGGGGCTGGTCGCCTGGTCCCTGCGCGCCCACGACGAGGTCCGCGACGCCGACGACTATTTCGACGACATCCCCTCGGTGAAGGCCGACAAGGACATGGTCGAGATCGCCACCCGGATCATCGCCCAGAAGGCGGCCGACTTCGATCCGATGACCTTCAAGGACCGCTATGACGATGCGCTCCGCGACATGATCAAGGCCAAGCAGAAGGGCGGCAAGGGCCTGGTCGAGGTCGAGCAGCCGGACGACACCAATGTCGTGGACCTGATGGCGGCGCTCAGGAACAGTCTGAAGGGCTCGGCGGCGGGCAAGGCGCCAGTGAAGAAGACGGCGGCGAAAAAGTCTCCCGTGAAAAAGACGGCGGCGAAGAAGAAGGCGGCGTGAGCGGAATCACGGGATCCCCATCTTTTTCAGCGCGGGTTTCAGACTGACTGCACCGGCACGGAAGTCCGTCCACGGATCGGCCTTCTTCAGCAGGGCCGGCGCCGCGCGAATGTTGAACGCCTTGGGGTCCAGCCCCGATTTCACCTGCCCCCAGCTGAGGGGGAAGGCGATGCCGGCGCCGGGGCGGGCGCGGGGCGACCAGGGGGCCACCGCCGTCGCCATCCGGCCGTTGCGCAGATAGTCCAGGAAGATCTTCCCGCCCCGCGCCTTTTTGGCCAGGGTGGTGGTGAAGCGGTCGGGATCGTCGGCGCGGATGGCCTCGGACACCGCCCTGGCGAAGGCCTTGTTCTGTTCCCAGCTGACCTTGGAGCGGGCGTCGGTCCTGATGGGCACGACGACGTGCAGCCCCTTGCCGCCGGTCGTCTTGACGAAGGGGTTGAGGCCGAGGCTTTCGAGTTTCGCCTTCACCACCTTCGAGGCCGAGATCACATCGGCGAAGTCGAGGCCGACGTCCGGATCGAGGTCGAAGGTGATCTGTTCCGGCGTCTCCGGAGCGCCGGGTGCGCAGCCCCAGGGGTGCAGCTCCAGCCCGCCCGACTGGCCGATGGCGACCAGACCCCCGACGTCGACGACGGCGACATAGGGTTTGCGCTCCTGCACGTCGATCAGCTTCAGCCGCGGGTTGGAGCCGGGCATGGCGTGACGCTGGAAGAATTGCTCGCCCGCGATCCCTTCGGGGGCCCGGATGATCGAGGTCGGGCGCTCGGCGACATGGGGCAGCAGCCGCTCGGCGACGGTCTCGTAATAGCGGACGAGGTCGGCCTTGGTGATGGCGGCCTCGCCGTCATGGGCGGGCCAGAGGACCTTGTCGGGATGGGAGATGGTGATCCCGGCGACGACCAGCTTGCCGGGTTTGGAGGCGGTCGCGACCTTCACCGGCGCCTGGGGCTTGGTGTCGACCTCGGGGGCGGTCTTGTCGTCGCGCAGGCCCTTGAAGGCGGCCTGCCGCAGGGAGCCGCTATCGGTATAGCCGCCGTGTTCGATCTCGGCGACGAGCACGGGCTTCACCCAGTGGATCGTCTCGCCGCCGGTCTTCCCCGGCGCCGGGCCGGCGAAGGGACTGCGGTCCGCGGCGGCCGCCTTCAGCGCCGGCAGCAGGGTCTTCAGCAGGGGCTCGCCATAGCCCGTCCCGACCCGGCCGAGCGGTCTCAGCCCCGCCTTGTCGTGCACCCCGACGATCAGCGACCGGAACCGCTCGCCCGTCGAGGCGCCGTCCGACGCCCAGCCGCCGATGACCACCTCGTCGCGGCCCCGGCACTTCGACTTGACCCAGCTGGCCGACCGTCCGGCGTGATAGGGGGCGTCGAGCCGTTTGGAAATGACGCCTTCGAGGTCCATCCGGCAGGCGCTCTCCAGCACCGCCTTGCCGCTGGAGGCGAAGTGATCGACGTAGCGGATGCGCTTCGCCGCCGCCTTGGGGATGCGGTCGAGGTAGGCCTGCAGCCGCGCCTTGCGGTGCGACAGGGGCAGGGGCCGCAGGTCCTCGGCCCCCTCGAACAGCAGGTCGAAGGCGAAATAGATCAGGCCGGCGGTCGCCCCGTCCGCGATCGCCGCCTGCAGCGCCGAAAAGTCCGGACTGGCATCCTCCGTCAGGGCGCACAGCTCCCCGTCGATCACCGCATCGGGCCACTTCGCCGCATCGGCCGCCAGCTCCGGAAACCGGTCGGTCCAGTCCAGCCCCTTGCGGGTGCGGATCGTCGCCCGCCCGCCGCCGGTCGCGACCTGCAGCCGATAGCCGTCGAACTTGATCTCATGCGCCCAGCCGGCGGCCGAGGGCGGATAGTCGGCGATCTTGCACAGCTGGATGGGGACGAAGGCGTGGGGCTTTTTCGCAGCTGACGCCTGGGCCTTGGACGCCTTCGGCTTCGGCGGCGCCTTGCGCCCGGTCGGTTTCGAGGACGTCCACTGCTTCCGCCCCTCGGCGATCTCGGCCATCGTCCGGCCCGTCGTGACCGAGGCGTCGATCTCCATATTGGCGTCGCCCTCGCCGTCGACGGCGTATTCGTCCTTCTCCTTGATCAGCAGCCAGTTGTTCCTTTTGGACGGCTTGCCGCGATCGGACTTCAGCCGGATCAGGGCCCACTTCCCCTTCAGCCGCTCCCCGTCGAGCAGCATCTTGACCTGCCCCTTCTGGAAGGCGGCTTCGACGTCCTCCTCCTGTGGCGTCCAGGTCCCGGCGTCCCACATCTGCACCGTGCC
>DBBK01000219.1:0-330 GCA_002292165.1 Brevundimonas sp. UBA986 | reverse complement strand
TCCTCGACCTCGACGGCGAGGCGTTTGACGTGGGGATCCCTCGAGGGGGCTTTCGTGACCGCCCAGGACTTGAGCACCCCGTCCGCCTCGATGCGGAAGTCGTAGTGCAGCCGCGTCGCGGCATGGCGCTGGATGAGGTAGCGGCCGCCGGTCGTGCCCGACTTCGCCTGCTTCCCCTTCGGCTCCGGCGTCTCGCCGAAATTCCGCTTCGCCTGATAGGTCTTCAGCTCGCCCAGCATGATCGTCTCCGCCTCGGGATGGCAACGCTTTGCAACCCATCACGATCCCCTCCGGATCCTCCCCCGGCGGGGGAGGGGGACCGCGAAGCGG
>DBBK01000077.1 GCA_002292165.1 Brevundimonas sp. UBA986 | reverse complement strand
TTTTTCCGGTACGTCTGCAATTGATGATGATTCGAATGCGGGCACGCTGTTGGCCGGTGTCGAGGTGGCACAATTTGTCGGCAATACGACCTTTGTTGTTCAAGGTGGCGGAGCGTGGGATGTTTTGAATGACGCTGACAGCTGGGACGATGGCTGGTTCGTTCGGGGAGTGGCGCGATATTTCGTAACGCCTCATGACAGGCTCGAAGCTGAAGTGACCTATGCCGGCGGGTCCTTCGATAGAAGTGACGAAGGCGATCCCCACGGACTGACTTGGGGACTTGAATATGAGCACCAGGTGGGTTTGTCGCCGTTATCCTATTTCGCCCGTTACGAGGGTTGGCATGTTGATCTTGATGAACCCCCTGAGATTGAACTTGACGTCACCGATCGAGGAACCGAGCACGCCGTTATGGTTGGCATTCGAACCCGGTTCGGATTTGTTTCGCTTCTCGACCAGGACCGCCGCGGTGCCGGAACATTCGATCTGCTCGATACCGCTCCGTTCGCGGCTGTGCCGGACGAATTGTAAACCATGTAAGCATCCAGCTTTTTACGAATGGAAGGCTGGGACGACGATCTCCCGGCCTTCTTTGTTCCTCATCACGACTATATTTCTGATCACACAACATTGCCCTTCTGCGTTGCCCTGCGGCGCTGCTTGGTTTATGCAGCGCGGGATCATCGCTCCCCGCTTCCGGGGAGCGCTTTTGTTTGAAATCTGGATGACTGCGCCTGATGGCTCGATTGGTGATGAAATTTGGCGGCACTTCGGTTGCCGACCTGGAACGCATCTATAACGTTGCCCGCCACGTTAAACGTGAGCACGAGGCCGGTCATGAGGTGGCCGTCATTGTTTCCGCCATGGCGGGCAAGACCAATGAGCTGGTCGCCTGGACCGACGGCGCCGGCCCCGCTGCGCAAGGCCTGCCCCTGTCCGACGACGAATACGACGTCGTGGTCGCGTCGGGCGAGCAGGTCACGGCCGGCCTGTTGGCCCTGACCCTGCGAAACATGGGTCACAACGCCCGCAGCTGGATGGGCTGGCAAATCCCGATCATCACCGACGACGCCCACGGCCGCGCCCGCATCGAGGACGTGCCGGGCGAGGTGCTGGGCGGGGCCATGGACCTGGGCGAGATCGCCGTCATCCCGGGTTTCCAGGGCGTCACGGCCGGCGGCCGGATCACGACGCTCGGTCGAGGCGGCTCCGACACCTCGGCGGTGGCGGTGGCCGCGGCGCTGGACTGCCCGTGCGACATCTATACCGACGTGGACGGCGTCTATACGACCGACCCGCGCATCGAGAAGAAGGCCACCAAGCTGAACCGGGTCTCCTATGAAGAGATGCTGGAGATGGCGTCCCTGGGCGCAAAGGTGCTCCAGACCCGGTCGGTCGAACTGGCCATGGCCAAGCAGGTGCCCGTGCGGGTCCTGTCGAGCTTCGTCGAACCCGACGAAAACGGAAATCTGCCGGTGGGAGCCGGCACCCTGATCTGTGACGAGGAAGATATCGTGGAAAAGCGCATCGTATCGGGCGTGACCGTCAGCCGCGACGAGGCGCGCATCACCCTGCTGGGTCTGGCGGACCGCACCGACGCCCCGGCGGACGTCTTCACCCGTCTGGCCGAGGCCAACGTCAATGTGGACATGATCGTCCAGTCCCAGGCGCGCACCGCCGGCGGGGTCAATCTGACCTTCACCACGGGCCGCCGCGACGCCGTCCGGGCCGAGGAGCTGATGACGGCCGCCAAGGACGAGATCAGGTTCGAGGAAATCCGCGTCGACGCCGATGTGGCCAAGGTCTCGGTCATCGGGGTCGGGATGCGCAGCCACGCGGGCGTCGCCCAGACCATGTTCCGCGCCCTCGCCGACAAGGGCGTGAAGTTCCAGGCCATCTCGACCTCCGAGATCAAGATCAGTGTCCTGATCGAAGACGCCTATGCGGAACTCGCGGTTCGTGCACTTCATTCGGCATACGGACTGGATGCGCTATAGATAGCGTCACAGTAGCTCCCTATCTGGGGAGCTCGAGACGGGAGGGCGGATGCCTATAGGCGGCGGATTGACGACGAGGGGGCCACGCAACCTCCTGCGCCAGATCCGTGAGGCCATGGCCGGCGCGGCTCCGGCCCAGGAACGGCTGGATCGCGTCGTGCGCACCATCGCCCAGTCGATGGTCGCCGAGGTCTGTTCCATCTATCTGCGCCGCGCCTCGGGCGAGCTGGAGCTGTTCGCGACCGAGGGCCTGAACCGCGAGGCCGTGCACAACACCCGTCTGAGGCCCGGCGAGGGTCTGGTCGGCGAGGTGGCGCGCATGGCCCAGCCCATCAGCCTGTCGGACGCCCCGTCGCACCCCAGCTTCGCCTATCGTCCGGAAACCGGCGAAGACCCCTACCACGCCTTCCTCGGCGCCCCCCTGCTGCGCGGCGGCCGGGCCATCGGGGTTCTGGTCGTCCAGAACCGCGCCGAGCGCCGCTACGACCCCGACGAAGTCGAGGACATCCAGACCATCGCCATGGTTCTGGCCGAAACCGTGGCCTCGGGCGAACTGCTGGGTCAGGAAGAGCTGCGCGACGTCGAGGTCGCCCCGCACCGGCCCGAACGGCTGAAGGGCCAGAAGTTCGCGGAAGGCCTCGCCTTCGGTCACGTCATCCTGCACGAGGCGCCGCTGGCGCCCGAGAAGCTGCTGTCCTCCGACCCGGTCATGGAGGAGATGACCCTGAACCGGGGTCTGGCCGATCTGAAGGCCGGCATCGACGCCATGCTGGAGGGCGGTCAGGGCAAGCTGGCCGGCCAGTCGTTCGAGGTGCTGGAAACCTATCGGATGTTCGCCGACGACCGGGGCTGGAACCGGTCGCTGGTCGAGGCCGTCCGTTCGGGTCTGACCGCCGAGGCCGCCGTCGACCGGGTCAGGAACGAACACCGCGCCCGCTTCGCCAAGGCGCGTGACCCCTATATCAAGGAGCGGCTGCACGACTTCGAGGACCTGGCCAACCGGCTGCTGCGCGTCCTGGCCGGCGACAATCCGGGCCAGCGCGAACTGCCGGACGACGCCATCCTGGTGGCCCGGAACCTCGGCCCCGCCGACCTGCTGGAATATCCACGCGAGACCCTGAAGGGCCTGCTGCTGGAAGAGGGTTCGGCCGCCAGCCATGCGGCCATCGTCGCGCGGGCCCTGGGCATCCCCTGCGTCGGCCGTTTGATGGGGCTGCGCGACCGGCTCAGCGAAGGCGACCTGGTCATTGTCGACGGGGAGACGGGCGAGGCCCATCTGCGGCCCCGCTCCGACATGCTCGACTCGGTCCAGTCGCGCATGGCCGTGCGCGACCAGCGTCAGGCCGAGTTCGCCAAGCTTCGCGACGTCCCCGCCGTGACCGCGGACGGGACGCGCATCTCCCTGCTGACCAACGCCGGTCTGGCCGTTGATCTGGAAAACCTCGACGAGACGGGCGCCGAGGGCATCGGCCTGTTCCGTACCGAGTTCCAGTTCATGGTCTCCGAGGAACTGCCGCGTCTGGACAGTCAGACGGCGCTCTACAGGCTGGTGCTGGACGCCGCCGGCGACCGGCCCGTGACCTTCCGCACCCTCGACATCGGCGGCGACAAGGTCCTGCCCTATATGGAGACGACCGAGCGGGAGGAGAATCCGGCGCTTGGCCGCCGCGCCATCCGCCTCGGGCTGGACCGGCCGTCGCTGCTGCGGCTGCAACTGCGCGCGCTTCTGGCCGCCGGGGCCGGGCGCGAGCTGCGCGTCATGTTCCCGATGATCGCCACGGTGGACGAGTTCCGCGCCGCGCGCGAACTGGTCGACGTCGAATGCGACTGGGCGCGGCGTCGGGGGCGACCTTTGCCCGCCCTGCTGCGTGTCGGGGCCATGATCGAATGCCCGTCGGTGCTCTGGCACCTCGACGCCCTCCTGCCCCTGACCGACTTCGTCTCGGTCGGGTCCAACGACCTGTTCCAGTATATGTACGCCGCCGACCGGACCAATCCGCTGGTTTCGGACCGGTACGACCCCCTGTCGCCCCCGGCGCTGAGGGCCCTGCAGGCCATCCAGAAGGCCTGCGCCGACACCGGGACGCCGGTGTCCGTGTGCGGAGAATTGGCCGGGCGGCCGCTGGAGGCCTTCGCCTTGTTGACGCTGGGCTTTACCCGTTTGTCGGCGCCGGCGGGCGGCGTCGGGCCCGTCAAGCGGATGATCCTCTCCGCCGATCTGACCGCCGCCAAGCGCGGCATGGCCAGCCTTCTGGGCAGCTCCGCCGGATCGATCCGTAACGAGATCGAAAGTCTGGCGCGAAAGTTGAACGTCGCGGTCTGACGCGTCCCGCCCTGACGCATTTTCCCCGATTTCGCGTGTGGGGAGAGTGCGCCACACCTGCCGGGCGAGCCGCCGTCATGCTTAACAGAGCGTTGAACCACCGGCTGAAATGCGATATCCAGACACCGACAAAAAACGATCTCCGGGGGGAGCTCAGAGCGACGAGGCCACTGTGGTATCGTTCGCGTCTTGGTCGAGTACGGCGCATGATCGGCATCCCGCAGTTTCGGGATACGACGCGCCGAGTATGGGGTCAGCCTTCATGGCGCTGGATACGGGGAATGTCCCCGATGAGTTTCGGTCACATCCGGACTGGAAGGACCCTGTGCCCTCCATCGTCGACGCCGCGACTCTGGGCGCCGGATTGCGCGCCACCCGCGAGGCCTCGGGCCGTTCGCTGGCCGAGTTGTCGGTCGTCACCCGCGTCCACACCCGCTATCTGATCGCCCTCGAGGAGGGCGACTTCTCGGCCCTGCCGTCGCGCGTCTTCGCCATCGGCTATGTCCGTGCCTATGCCGAGGCCCTGGGCCTGGACGAACAACTGGCCGTCGAACGCTTCAAGCGCGAAAGCCCGGACGGCTCGGTCCCGCTGCAGGCGCCGGTCGGTGTCGCCTTCCAGGATGTGCGCCGCTATTCGCCGCGCGTCATCGCCGCCGTCGTGGCCATCGCCGTCGCCGTGGTCGGCTGGAACGTCTTCCAGCGCGTCAACATGCTGCGCGCGCCGCAGCCCTCGGACATCGCCTCCGTCCCCGAAAGCTGGACCCTGGGCGATGTGCCCGGCCAGCACGCGGTCAGCATCGGCGCCCCGCACCCGGCCCCGCCGGACCAGACCATTCCCGCCCTCTATGTCACGCCCGGCCTCGAGGCCCAGCTGACCGGCATTGACCCCACCGACCTTGAAGCCGTCGCCGCCGCCGCCGCCGCCAAGGCCCCGCCGGTCCAGGCCGCCTTCAACCCGCGCGGCGCCATCTACGGCGCGGCCGCCACCGCCTCACAGGTCGTGCTGCAGGCGCGCAAGGCCGCGGCTCTGGTCGTGCGCATGGGCGACGGTCGCGTCCTGTTCGCCCGTCAGCTGGCCGCCGGCGAAAGCTGGCGCGCGCCCATCGGCCTGTCGGCCACCGTCGACGTCTCCGATCCGACCGCCTTCGACGTCTATCTGAACGGCGAGCACGGGGGTGGTCTGGCCGCCGTCCTGACGCCGTTGAGCCAGTTGAACCAGCGCGCCGAACAGCTGGCGCGGCAAACCGCCGCCGAGGTCGCCGCAGAAGCCTCGGCCAGGGCCGCCGCGGCCCAGCGCGCCGCCGACCAGGCCGCCGCCCAGACCGCGGCCCAGGCGGGTCAGGTGGTCCAGGCCAATGCCGTCGCGGCCCAGCAGGGCCTCAACGCCGCGGTGACTCCGCGCTGAATCCTGGCCGGCGTCATGGCCATGCCACGATGAAGCGCCTATCTTGCGTCTGACATGAGCGACCATTCGCATATCCGTCCCTGGCGCCACATCGAGCGCCGCAAGAGCCGCCAGATCATGGTGGGGTCCGTCGCCGTCGGTGGCGACGCGCCCATCAGCGTCCAGTCGATGACCAACACCCTGACCTCGGACGCCAATGCGACCATCGGTCAGATCCGTGAGCTGGAAGAGGCCGGGGCCGACATCGTCCGCGTCTCCTGCCCCGACGAGGACTCCACCGCCGCCTTCAAGACCATCGCCAGGGCCGCCAAGGTCCCGCTGGTCGCCGATATCCACTTCCACTACCGCCGCGGCATCGAGGCCGCCGAGGCTGGCGCCGCCTGCCTGCGCATCAATCCGGGCAATATCGGCAATGCGGCGCGGGTGAAGGAAGTCATCCAGGCGGCCAAGGACCACGGCTGCTCCATGCGCATCGGCGTCAACGCCGGCTCGCTGGAGAAGGAGCTGCTGGAGAAATACGGCGAGCCCTGCCCCGACGCCATGGTCGAGAGCGCCCTCAACCACGCCCGCATCCTGCAGGACCACGACTTCCACGAGTTCAAGATCTCGGTGAAGGCGTCCGACCCCTTCCTGACGGTCGCCGCCTATCAGCAGCTGGCCGAGGCCATCGATTGCCCGCTGCACCTCGGGGTCACCGAGGCGGGACCGTTGCGCACCGGGACGATCAAGTCCTCCATCGGCATGGGTTCCATGCTGTGGGCCGGGATCGGCGACACCATTCGCGTGTCGCTGGCCGCCGACCCGGTCGAGGAGATCAAGGTCGGCTTCGACATCCTGAAGTCGCTGGGCCTGCGCCACCGGGGCGTCAACATCATCGCCTGCCCGTCCTGCGCCCGTCAGGGCTTCAACGTCATCGAGACGGTGGGCGTGCTGGAAGAGAAGCTGGCCCATATCTCCACCGCCATGTCGCTGTCGATCATCGGCTGCGTCGTGAACGGCCCGGGCGAGGCCCTCTACACCGACGTCGGCTTCACCGGCGGCGGCAAGGGCTCGGGCATGGTCTATCTGAACGGCAAGATCGCCCACAAACTCGACAATGCGAAGATGGTCGACGAGATCGTCGAACTGGTCGAGGCCAAGGCCGCCGAACTGGACGCCGCCCGCGCGGCCCAGGACGCGGCCCGCGTGGCGGCGGAATAGCTTCAGATCACCTTGAACAGCCGCAGGGCCTGGTAGCCCGCAGACAGGAGCACGACCGCGCCGACGCCGTAGGTCAGGACCTGACGCGGCGCGATACGGGCGATGACCCCGGCGAGCGGAGCGGCGATCAGGCCGCCGACGATCAGGCCCGCGACGGCGGTCGCATGGCTGGCGATGCCCTCGGCCTGGTCCCAGTGACCGGTCAGCAGGGCGGCGAGGAAGGTCGCCGAAATGGCGGCCGTGACGAAGAACTCGGCGGTGTTGGTCGTGCCGATCGAGATGCGCGGATCCTGACCCGAGCCGACCATGGTGGTGGTGACCGTCGGGCCCCAGCCGCCGCCGCCGATGGCGTCGAAGAAGCCGCCGACCAGACCCAGCGGCCCCGTGAACTTCACCGGAAACACCCGCTCGCGGGTCTTCTTGGTGGCCCGCCAGATGATGACCAGCCCCATGATCGACAGATAGGCGGTGATCCAGGGCTTGAGCAGATCGCCGTTGACGGTGGTCAGGACGAAGGCGCCGATGACGCCGCCGACCACGCCGCCGGCGGCCAGGGGCACGAACTGCTTCCAGTTCACATTCTTGTTGGCGGCATGCGATCCGGCCGAGGCGGCGGTGGTGAAGACCTCGGCGGCGTGGACGCTGGCCGAGGCCGTTGCGGGCGGCACGCCGAAGGCCAGAAGGACCGTCGAGGAGATGACGCCATAGGCCATGCCAAGCGCTCCATCGACGCATTGCGCCAGGAAGCCGACCGCGAGGAAGAGCAGGAAGTCGTGCATGGGGCGGGTCGGCTCTGGCTGAGGCTGAACGGTGGGTTCTCGATCTTCTCGGACGAGCGTCGAAGTCGGTAAAGCGACAAATCCTAGCTGCGTGGGCGAGTATTTCTCCCGCCTCCCGGCCGGAGGCCTAGTGAGCCGTCACCCGGGCGATCGCCTCCAGCACCTGGGCGCCGGTATAGGGTTTGAGCACCAGGGCTTCGGCCAGATCGGCATGGCGGGCGGCCGCGCCGATGTCGCCGGTCAGAAACAGGGCCGGCAGACCCCAGCGGTCCTTCAGGGCGCGCGCCAGCTCGATCCCGGTGACCTCTCCGGAGAGATTGATGTCCAGCAGGGCTAGGTCGACGAGGTGGAGCGCCGCCGCGGCCTCGGCCGCCTCGGCGTTCTGGAACGGCCCGACGACGCTGTGCCCGGCCTCGACAAGGGCGAAAGTCAGGTCGGCGGCGGTCTCGGGATCGTCCTCGACCAGCAGAAGGGTCAGGGGCTCGGGCGCCGTCGTCGCGGTGGTCTCCGCCCTGGGACGGGGCGTCTGGCGCACCAGAACGGCGCGCAAATCCGACCAGATTTCCGCGTCGGTCCGCTGAAGATCGAGGTCGTAGATGCCGGCCATGGCCCTGAGCTCGGCCGAGGCTGCGTCCGACAGGCCGCCGTCGCCGACCTGTTCGAGCAGCCGGTCGTAGAGGGCGCAGAGGCGCTCGACCGCCTCATGAGCCTCGGCGTTGACGGATTTGGACTCAGGCGGTCGATCGAACATGGGGGTCTCCGGACTGAACAGCTCGAGGGGACCTAAGGCGCGAACCCGGGATTGGTAACCGGCCCTGACGGGATCGTGACGCCCGATCACAACCGCGCCAGCGCGCGGTCCGGCCGCATCGAATGCGGATTCCTCGACATTACAGCGCCTCCCGGAGTAAGACCGCGCCTCCTTACAGAACAGGCGACCTCCCTTGCGACTGCCCCAGGCCCGGCTCGATCAGGTGCTCGACCGCTTCCATCAGGTGGAAGCGCGTATGGGCGCGGCCACCGACGGTCAGGAGATCGTGCGGCTGTCGAAGGAACACGCCGAGATGAAACCGGTCGCCGACGCCGTTCAGGCCCTGGCCAGGGTCCGGGCCGAGATCGAGGATCTGGCCGTCATGGCGGAAGATCCCGAGATGGCCGCCATGGCCGCCGACGAGCTGGAGGCGCTGAACGCCCGCCTGCCGGAGATGGAGCGCGACGTCGCCCTCTTGCTGGCCCCGCGCGACGCCGACGAGAACGCCTCCGCCGTGCTGGAAGTGCGCGCCGGCACCGGCGGGGACGAGGCCGCCATCTTCGCCGGCGATCTGTTCCGCATGTATTCGCGCTACGCCTCCTCGCGCGGCTGGCGGGTCGAGCTGGACTCGGCGACCGAGGGCGACGCCGGGGGCTACAAGGAAATCATCGCCACCGTCACCGGCGACGGCGTCTTCGGGCGGCTGAAGTTCGAGAGCGGCGTCCATCGCGTCCAGCGCGTTCCGGCGACGGAGACCCAAGGTCGCATCCACACCTCGGCGGCGACCGTCGCCGTCCTGCCCGAGGTCGAGGACGTCGAGATCGAGATCCACGACAAGGACATCCGCATCGACACCTTCCGGGCCTCGGGCTCGGGCGGTCAGCACGTCAACAAGACCGACTCGGCCGTGCGCATCACCCACTTCCCGACCGGGATCGTGGTGACCTCGTCGGAGAAGTCGCAGCACGTCAACCGCGACAAGGCGATGAAGAACCTGCGCGTCCGCCTGTACGACATGCAGCGTCAGGCCAAGGACAACGCCCGCTCGGACGCCCGCAAGTCGCAGGTCGGCTCGGGCGACCGCTCCGAGCGCATCCGCACCTACAACTATCCGCAAGGCCGGGTCAGCGACCACCGCATCAACCTGACCCTGCACAGCCTGCCGCAGATCATGGAGGGGGACATCGATCCCCTGCTGAACGCCCTGATCGCCGAGGACCAGGCGGCAAGGCTGGCGGACCTCGAGGCGGAATTTAACTAGGTCTCACACCGCCGCGTCGAACAGGGCGTCGCGGACGATGTCGGGTTTCAGCATGGGGAAGAAGTGGGTGCTGTCCGGCACGGTTTCGACCGTCAGCCGGCGCGCGGAATCGGTCGCCATGTGGCAGGTCGAATCCTGCGCGGCTTTCAGGATACGGACAGGACGGTCAAGCCGGCGCAGAGCAGCCCACGGGTCGTGGGACTGGGAGCCGTAGTTGGACGCTTCCCACTCCGGCGAACAGGCCAGGGTGAAGCCCTGATCGGTCTCGATCAGGCCGTCGGAGATGTAGTCGGCCAGCATCATCTCGGGCCAGCCCTTGAAGGCGCCGCGGCCGCGATAGGCGGCCAGGGCCTGCTCGCGGCTGTCGAACAGCCGGCGACGCCGCAAGGCGCCCTTCGCCAGGGGGATTCGGCTGGGCAGGCCCCGCAGGACCGGGAATTTGAAGGCCGTGACCCAGGCGCGGGTCCAGATCACCGGGTCGAACAACACGAGGCCCGACACCTGATCGTGGCGCTCGGCGGCGGCCAGCAGGCTGGAGGTTCCACCCATGGAATGGCCGGACATGATGACCGGCGGCCCGTCGACGGCGTCGATCAGGGCGCTCAGGTCGTCGCGATGGTCGGCCCAGCTGAAGCGGCCCTCGACCGGGGTCGGCAGGGTGGTGCGCCCGTGGCCGCGCAGATCGGGCGCCCAGATCCGCAGCGAGGCCGAGAGGGGCGCCAGCAGGGTGCGGTAGGTGGCGGCGTTGAAGCCGTTGGCGTGGACGAAGACCAGATCGACCGGCCGCTTGGGGTCGCCGAAGTCCATGACCGACATCTGTCCCGAGCCCCAGCGGTTGCTCACCGGGACGGACAGGCGACGGGGCGGGGTCAGAAGGGCGGCGTCCATGGACTCAAAGGTAGGGTGGCGGACCCGCATTGGCCAGTAAGGCCGAACCCTGTCCCCGATATCAGGGACCTTATGCCGCGACGCGGCAGGCGGGGCAGCGGCCGTGGCCCTCGATCGTGGTGCGTTCGATGGCGTAGCCGGCGGTGTCGGCGGCCAGGGCGAAGGTCTGGCCGGTCGGGGCCACGACCTCCTCGGTCGCGCCGCAGCAGTCGCAGATCAGGAAGGCCGCCGCATGAGGAAGGGCCTCCGCGTCATTGCCGGCAGTGCAGGCGACATAGGCGCTGATGGAGGCGATGCGGTGCGCCATCCCCTTGCGTTCCAGGAATTCGAGCGCGCGATAGACCGTCGGCGGCTTGGCGGCCTGGCCATCTTCGCCGTAGCGGGCGATCAGATCATAGGCCTTGACCGGCTCGCCGGCGGTCAGGAGCAGCTCCAACACCCGGCGGCGCGGGGCCGTCATGCGCTCGCCCTCGGCGACGCAGCGGCCCTCGGCGGCATCGAGCGTGCGTTCGATCGCCTCGGCGCCGGGCCGGTCGTGATGGTGGTCGTGGCCGCAGGAAGAACTCATGGAAATACAGCTAAGGGGTGAAGGGCCGCCCCGCAACCGGATCGATGCGGGCCGCCTGTACGGTTCGCCTGGCGGAATACTGACGTTTGCCGCCCGCGCCGGGTTCCGCTAGAAGGCGCGACTTTCCGCTTTTCAGAGACCCTGGCG
Source organism: Brevundimonas sp. UBA986 (assembly GCA_002292165.1). Taxonomy (GTDB): domain Bacteria; phylum Pseudomonadota; class Alphaproteobacteria; order Caulobacterales; family Caulobacteraceae; genus Brevundimonas. The sequence goes on along the minus strand of DBBK01000077.1, from coordinate 31,882 downwards.
TCCATGACCGACACCCTGCAGACCGAAGGCCAACTGGCCGGCACCGTCCTGTTCTACTCCAAGCCCGAGCCGCTCTCGGCCGAGCTGCACGGAACCCTGGGCGCCAATCCGGTCGACAAGCCCTATGCCTTCGTGGCCCAGACCCACGTCGTGCCCCTGACCGTGACCGAGTTCGCTCCGGCCGCCCTGTCCTATCCGGTCGTCTTCCTGGGCGACACCAGGCAGCCGGTCGCCGTCATGGGCCTGCGTCAGGGCGAGAACCTGTACGTCGACGCCGCCGGCGACTTCAAGGCCGAGGCCTATATCCCGGCCTATGCCCGCCGCTATCCGTTCGTCTTCGCCAATGACGAAGTCCAGAACCGCATGATCCTGTGCATCGATCGCGCCGCGCCCTTCATCGGCGAAGGCGGCCAGGTGCCCCTGTTCGAGAACGGCCAGCCGAGCCAGTACGTCACCCAGGCCATGGAGTTCTGCAACAATTTCGAGCAGGAGCGTCAACGCACCGACAGCTTCATCGCCCTGCTCAACGAACTGGACCTGTTCCACACCCGTGAGGCCGTCTTCACGCCGCGCGACGAGAACGGCATCCCGGGCGAGCCCCAGAAGCTGGCCGACTATTTCGCCGTCTCGGAAGACAAGCTGAAGGCCCTGCCGGCCGAGAAGCTGGCCGAGCTGCGCGACAACGGCGCCCTGGGCCAGATCTACGCCCACCTGGTGTCGCTGCTGGGTTGGGACCGTCTGATCGCCCTGGCCTTCCAGCGCGCCGCCGAAACGCCCGCCGCCGCGAACGCTTGAGTCGCGACGCGACTTAAGCGGCTTCCTTTTGGGGCTATCGCGCGTTCGCGCTACTTGAGCCCCGGAAAACGATCAGCCCCGCCGGTTCGCCGGCGGGGTTTTTCGTTTTCATCTGCGGACGAAGAGCGCGCGGGTCAGGCAGCCGAAGACCAGACGGCCGCCCTCGTCGAGGAGGTCGTGCTGGGCGATGACGATGCCCTTCTCGTCGCCGACCGGGTCCTTGCCCATGACCGTCATGCGGCCGCGCAGCAGTTCGCCGGGCGGCGGGTTGCGCATGAAGCGCAGGCCGTCGACGGCCAGGACCTTGGTCTGGGCCCAGCCGGCGGATTTCTCGGCCGCCAGCCGAGACCACAGGGCGTAGACCATGGCGTCGGGCGCGCCATAGGCGGGGTCCCAGCCGGGGGCGAACCGTTCGACGAATGCCTCCACCGCCGCCTCGTCGACGGCGACGGCGCCCAGCTGGAGCACCTGACCGTTCTCGAGATCCTCGAAATGGATGTGGAGGCTGTCGCTCATGGTCAGGATCCCTGGTCGGCCGGCTCTTCCGAAACGCGCACCAGAAGCTTGCCGTCATGGTCACCGGTGAACAAGCGGTTGAGCGAGGTCAAGGCGCCTTCCAGCCCGTTGTCGACATGGACCTTCCACTTCACCTTGCCCTCGGCCAGCCAGGGGCCGAGTTCGGCGACCATCTCCTTCGCCCGGGGCGAATAGTCCATGACGAGGAAGCCCTGCATGGTCATGCGGTGGGTGATCAGGCGGCTGAGGTCGGGGGAGGGAGGACGTTTGGTGGCGTTATAGGCCGAGACCATGCCGCAGACGGCCATGCGGGCGTGCAGGTTCAGCCGGTTCCACACCGCGACCATGATGTCGCCGCCGACGTTTTCGAAGTTCAGGTCGACGCCGTTGGGGGCCAGACGGTCCAGGGCCTCGCCGACGTCCTCGTTCTTGTAGTCGATGGCGGCGTCGAAGCCGAGCTCCTCGACCAACCAGCGGCATTTGTCGGGACCGCCGGCGATGCCGATGACGTGGGCGCCGCGCTGTTTGGCGATCTGGCCGGCGACGGAGCCGACCGCGCCGGCCGCCGCCGAGATGACCATGACCTGGCCGGGCTCGGGCCTGAGCACGTCTGTGACGCCGAAATAGGCGGTCATCCCGGTCATGCCCATGACCGACATATTGGCCGTCAGCGGCAGGCCGGGAGCCCGATGGACCCGGGAAGCGCCCGTGTCGGGCACGACACCGTAGTCGGCCCAGCCGCCCATGGCCGTGGTGACCAGATCGCCGACCTTGTACTTCTGCGACTTCGTCTCCTCGACGACGCCCAGGGTCAGGCCACGCATGACCTCGCCCAGACCCACGGGCGGCAGATAGCCGACGGCGTCGTTCATCCAGGTGCGGTTGGTCGGGTCCAGCGACAGATAGATGGTGCGGACCAGGATATCGCCGTCGCCGAGTTCGGGCGTCGGGCTCTCGACCAGCTCCAGGTCTCCGTCCTTGATCAGGCCCTGGGGCCGCTGACGCAGGACCCACTGACGATTCATCGGCATCGAACGCTCTCCCGGGATGGTTTCTTTTGCAGACCCATTCTGGCCCCTGACGCGGCGGTGTCGAGGGGACCCGGCGCCGCGCGTAAAGAAAAACGGACGGATCAGAGATCCGCCCCGGCGCTGCAAAGAAAAACGGACGGATCAGAGATCCGTCCGAGAAAGTGGCATCATCGAGAATGAGGCGCGGAGGCGACAGACCGGCTGGCGCCGGTCTCAAGTCGGGGGGGCGTCGCCGCCTCCGCAGATTGATAACGGCGACTCCTCAATCGCGTTCCGCGCGGTGGTGAGATTTTTCTCCGACCCCGCGAAACTGACAAAACAAAAGGCCGCCGGACGCGAGTCCGACGGCCTTTCGATGACCGATTCCGGAGACCTTACGCGGCTTCCTTGCGGCGCGAGGGGTGGAAGAACAGGGCCTGGCTGATCGCCGCCTTCACCGTTTCCGGCTGGAAGGGTTTGGTGATCAGGAAGGTCGGCTCCGGGCGTTCGCCGGTCAGCAGACGCTCGGGGAAGGCGGTGATGAAGATCACCGGCACGTCGAACCGCTTGAGGATGTCCTTGACCGCGTCGATGCCCGACGAGCCGTCGGCCAGCTGGATGTCGGCCAGGACCAGACCCGGACGGTGGCGGGCGACGGCGTCGACGGCCTCGTCATGGGTCGTCGCCGTGGCGGTGACGTTGTGGCCCAGCTCGCGGACCAGGCTTTCGATGTCGGCCGAGATGATAGCCTCGTCCTCGATGATGAGGACGTCGGTGGCCAGTTCGGCGTCGATCTCGGCCTGGGCCTCGCCGATCAGCCGCTCGACGTCATGGACGTCGGCCGACAGGATTTGGGCGGCTTCCGAGGGGGTGAAACCTTCGAGCGCGGTCAGGAGGAAGGCCTGACGCGAGCGCGGTGCAATGCGCATCAGGCGGCGCGAGGCGTCGTCGCGGCCCTCGATGCCGCTCTGGTCTTCCAGCTGGGCGCCGGTCGAGGACCAGATGGCGTGGAACACCTGATAGAGGGCGACCCGCGGCGTCATTTCGGTGGACAGCTGGCGTTCGCCGGCGGCCAGGGCCTCGAGGGCGACGCGGACATAGTTGTCGCCTGTCGCCTGGTCACCGGTCAGGGCGCGCGCGTAGCGACGGACGTAGGGCAGGTGAGGCGCAAGTCTGGCCAGAAGGCTCATCTCAGAAAATTCCCCGACATAACAAGGTGACACGCCAAAGACCCCAGGGCGGTCCCAGGCGCGTGACACCGACCGAACGTATCATCACCGCCACGGTTCCATCGCGGAACCTCAACCTTGACCATATTTTTGCATTCACAACCGGAACCGTGTCCGTTCGCCGACGTTGTCCGGGTCCATAATGACGTCGACGGTCAGGTCGGCGCGTCCCAGAATGCGTGCAACGGGTGGCGGCTTAAAAATTCATGATCGATACTCCTGACTCCTCCCGGCGCAAGCCGGCGCCCACGGGCGAGGCCGGGCTGGAAGAAGCCCGTCTGCGTCAACAGGCCATCGGCGTGAAGCTGCGCCATATGTTCGACGAGGTGGTCAATGAGCCGATCCCCGACGAATTCCTCGCCATTCTGCGGCGCGCCGACGACAAGGCGGGCGAGAAGGGCGGCGAATGAGCGTCTCCTCCTCGCGGCCGCCCGCGCCGCCCAAGCCCCCTTCGGCCGACGACGCCGGATTCAAGCGTGAACTGGTCACCCTGATTCCGCATCTGCGCGCCTTCGCCCGGACTTTGACCGGCGATCCGACGGCCGCCGACGACCTGGCCCAGGACGCCATGATGAAGGCCTGGGACGCCCGGGCCAGCTATCAGATGGGCACGAACATGAAGGCCTGGACCTTCATGATCCTGCGCAACCAGTTCTATTCCGAGAAGCGCCGGTCGTGGCGTCAGTCCCAGCTGGATCAGGAGGCCGCCGAGCGCACCCTGGTCGCCGTCGACGATCCGGAGGCGCCCGTCGCCCTGGACGAGCTGCGCATGGCCCTGAACACCCTGCCCGAGGAACAGCGCGAAGCGCTGATCCTCGTCGGCGCCGGCGGCTTCGCCTATGAAGAGGCGGCCGAGATCTGCAACTGCGCGGTCGGGACGGTGAAGAGCCGGGTCAGCCGCGCGCGCCGGGCCCTTCTGGCCACGCTGGAGCGCGGCGGCTACGCCCGCGACGGCAAGGCCGCGGGAGACGCCATGCGCTCCATCCTCGCCGACGCCGATCGTCTGAGCGGCGCCAGGCAGGTCTGATCCAGTGGCGCCTATCGGCCGCTCCCTGGGCCGCGATCTGAAACGCCGGTTCTCGTTTCGCTCCGAACGCTCGCAGTGGTTCCAGAGCATTCGCTTCCGGCTGGGCGTGGCCATGGCCATCGCCCTGCTGCCGATCCTGGTGCTGGGCGCGATCCAGACCCAAGCGGACTTCCGCGAACAGGCCGCCGATCGCCGGTCGGACCTGCAACTCGCCGCCGCCCGCGCGGCGGCGACGACCAAGGCGCGGCTGGACAGTACGACCGTCCTGCTCGAGGCCCTGGGGCCCGAGGCCACCGGCCCCAACTGCGCGCCCAGACTGGCCAGCCTGATCGAGCGGCTGGATGACTATGAGGCCCTGTACCGGATGGCTCCGACGGGAGACATCCTGTGCTCCTCGCGCCCGCCCCTGCCCACGACCACCTCGGCGACGGTGCGCGCCCGGCCCTGGTTCCAGCGCGTGGCCGCCGGCGAGGCCCTGGTGGTGCAGCGCTCGGCCTCGACGACCTCGCCTCGCCCCGGCCTTGTGGTCGCCTCGCGCATCGAACGGCCCCTGGGGCGGTTCGACGGCGCGATGGTCGCCGTCATTCCGCTGGACCGGCTGCAGCCCGACGTCACAGACCCGGCCCTGCCCAAGGGGGCGCAGGCCGCCCTGACCGACGCCGACGGGCGGGTCCTGACCGCCACCGACGTTCGCGCCTTCCAGCTGAAGGGCGATCGGACGCTGGATGGCTGGGTCGAGCGCGCCCGCCAGGACGCCACCTCCCTGTTCGAGGCCGACGACAGCCTGGGCCAGCACCGGGTCTACGCGGGCGCCGCCCTGGCCGGACGCGACGTCTATGTCCTGCTGTCGGCGCCGGCGCCGGGTCTCCTGTCCTGGGCCCAGCTGAACCCGATCGGCTCCATTCTTCTGCCCTTCGCCGCCTGGCTGGCCGCCTTCGCCGCCGTCATGCTGGTGACCGAGCGGGTGGTGGTGCGCTGGCTCGACTATCTGGAGCGGGTCGCCGCCATCTATGCGCGTGGCCGCTTCTCGGTGCGCCCGGTCCAGGCCTCCAATGCCCCGTCCGAGATCCGGCTGTTGGCCCAGACCTTGGACGAACTGGCCGAGAACATCACCACCCGCGACGGCATGCTGACCGAAAGCCTGTCGGAGAAGGACGCGCTGATGCGCGAGATCCATCACCGGGTGAAGAACAATCTGCAGATCATCTCCTCCCTGCTGTCGATGCAGCAGCGCGCCCTGACCGACGGTCCGGCCAAGGCGGCCCTGGGCGACACGCGTCAGAGAATCTCGGCCCTGGCCCTGATCTACCGGACCCTCTACCAGTCCGAGAACATCCGCTATGCCGACGCCCGCGAGTTCCTGACCGAACTGGTCGGCCAGCTGGTCGCGGCCGAGGCGATGCGCGGCCCGGTCGTTTCTTCTTCAGTCGAGGCCGACAGTCTGGTGGTCGATCCCGACAAGCTGGCGCCCCTCGCCCTGTGGCTGGTGGAGGCCGTGACCAACGCCCAGAAGCACGCCTTCGCCGGGCGCGGCGGGACGCTTCAGGTCCGCTTCGAGGTCAAGGGCGAGACCAGTGTGCTGGAGGTCCAGGACGACGGACCCGGCCCCGATCAGGCGGCCGTCACCGCCGGGGTCGGGCGCACCCTGATGGGCGCCTTCGCCAAGCAGCTGAGGGGCGAGGCCGAGATCCTGCGGGCCCCTGACGGCGGGACCATCGCCCGGATGGTCTTCGCCACCCCCGAGGCCGTCGTTCCGACCGATCCCGCCGATCTGGTCGGAACCGCCAAGCCGGCGTCGCGTTGACTCCACAGACCCGGCGCGATGGACGCGCCGCCCCTCCCGGAGTGATTTCAATGCGCAAGATGTTCGTGCTGTTCGCCGCCGCCGCCGCCCTGACCACCGCCGCCTGCAACACGGTTTCGGGCGTGGGCAAGGACACCGCCGCCGCCGGCCACGCCGTGACCGGCGCGGCCGAGGAAGCCAAGGGCAACTGATCGCGGAACCGCGTTCGTTTGAACGTGTTCTGTTGATATCGGCGGAAGGAGAGAGCCGCCGGTCTGTAAAGAACCCCGCCGGTCGCCCCACCGGCGGGGTTTTTGCTGTCCCGCGTCCAGCCGCCGCGCTTCCCCCGGGTCACCCCGCCCGCTAGGGTCAGACAAAGACGGCCCGGAGAGGCCGAACGGGGAGATCCAGATGACCGCAGCCGCCACCGACAAGAGCGCCGAACCGGCCCTGAAGACCGTGGTCGCCGCCTCGGCTGCCGGCACCGCCTTCGAATGGTACGACTTCTTCGTCTTCGGCTCCCTGACCACCATCATCGCCCGCCACTTCTTCGCCGACGCGGGCGAGGCGGTGTCCTACATTCTCGCCCTGCTGACCTTCGGCCTCGGCTTCGTGGTGCGGCCCGCCGGCGCGCTGGCCTTCGGCTGGTTCGGGGACAAGACCGGGCGCAAGACCACCTTCCTGGTCACCATCACCATGATGGGTCTCGCGACCGTGGCCATCGGCCTGCTGCCCGACTACGGCGCCATCGGCCTGGCCGCGCCCGTTCTGCTGCTGGTGATGCGGATGCTGCAGGGCTTCGCCCTGGGCGGCGAATATGGCGGGGCGGCCATCTATGTCGCCGAACATGCGCCGCGAAAGACGCGCGGCCTGATGACCTCCTACATCAACACCACCGCGGCGCTGGGCCTGATCCTGGCGCTGGTGGTGATCCTGACCACCCGGACCCTCCTCGGCGTCGAGGCCTTTGACGAATGGGGCTGGCGCATTCCCTTCTGCCTGTCGGCCCTGCTGCTGATCGTCTCCCTGTGGATCCGGGTGAAGCTGCACGAGAGCCCGGCCTTCGTGAAGATGGCGGCCGAGAGCCAGGGCCGTCACGCCCCGTTCCGCGAAAGCTTCCTGAGCTGGAAGAACACCCGCTGGGTGCTGGTCGCCCTCGTCGGCATCATGTTCGCGCAAGGGGCCGTCTGGTACGCCAGCTATTTCTACACCCGCTTCTTCACGGAGCGCGTGCTCAAGGTCGAGGCCTCGACCGTCGACGGCATGATCCTGGCCCTGACCGTCGCCTCGGCCCTGCTCTATGTCCTGTTCGGCTGGCTGTCGGACAAGATCGGCCGCAAGCCGGTGATGGTCGGCGGGATGATCCTGTTCCTGATCGCGGTCTTCCCCGGCTTCCAGGCCCTGACCCGCGCCGCCAATCCGGCCCTGGCGGAGGCCCAGGCCTCGTCGCCGGTCACCGTCGTCGCCGACCCGGCCGCCTGCGCGGTCCAGTTCGATCCGGTCGGCAAGACCGCCTTCACCTCCTCCTGCGATCTCGCCAAGTCGGTGCTGTCCAACGCGGGGGTCAACTACGCCAATGTCGCCGCCCCGGCCGGATCGGTCGCGGTGGTTCGTGTCGGCGGCGCCGAGATCGCCTCGATCGAGGCCGGCAAGCTGTCAGGCGCCGCGCTCAAGGCCGCGCGCACTGACGTCGAGACCCGGCTGAAGGCGGCCCTGGTCGAGGCGGGCTATCCGGCCAAGGCCGACCCCGCCCGCTTCAACTGGTGGGGCGTGTTCGGGGTGTTGATGATCTTCATGGTCGCCGCCACCGCCGTCTACGGACCCCAGGCGGCGGCGCTCGTGGAGCTCTTCCCGACCCGCATCCGCTACACGGCCATGAGCGTGCCCTATAACATCGGCACCGGCTGGATCGGAGGCCTGCTGCCCGCCGCCAGCTTCGCCCTCGTGGCCTGGTCGGGGAACATCTATTTCGGCCTGTGGTACGCGCTGGGCTTCACCGCCGTCGCCGCCGTCACAGCCCTGATCTTCCTGCCGGAGACCAAGGGCAGGGACCTCGACACCATCGGCGAATGAAGCGCTGAAGCGGGTTGGGATTTTTTTGCGCCCTGACGCGACGTCACGGCGTTAGAGATCGCACATCATCGACGAGGGTCCCGCCATGAACACCGCCGCCCGCGACGCCGGTCTGAAGCTGCTGCGCCAACACGCCCTGATCGCCGGGGAGGCCATTCCTGCCGGTTCGGGGCCCGCCGGTTCGGGCGGCATCCCTGTCGACGATCCGGCGACCGGCGAGATCATCGGCCATATTCCCGATCTGGGCGCCGCCGAGACCGAGCGCGCCATCCAGGCCGCCCACGACGCCTTCCCCGAGTGGTCGCGCAGCGATCCGCACAAGAGAGCAAAGTTCCTGCGCGACTGGGCCGCCCTGATCGACGCCAACACCGAGGNNCCGCCTTTCTGCGCAAATGGGCCGAGCTGATCGACGAGAACGTCGAAGGGCTGGGCGCCCTGATGGCGCTGGAGAACGGCAAGCCGTTCGAGGAGGCCAAGGGCGAGGTCGCCTATGCCAACAGCTTCCTGAAATGGTTCGCGGGTCAGGCCGAGCGGCTGGTCGGCGAGACCCAGGACAGCCCGCTGGGCCACGTCATCCTGACCTTCCGCGAGGCGGTCGGTCCCAGCGCCCTGATCACCCCCTGGAACTTCCCTGCGGCCATGCTGACGCGGAAGCTGGGCCCGGCCTTCGCCGCCGGCTGCACCGCCGTGGTCAAGCCGGCTAGCCAGACGCCTTTCACCGCCATCGCGCTCGCCGAACTGGCCTATGAGGCGGGCCTGCCGAAGGGCGCGCTCAGCGTGATCACCGGGGATGCGGCGACCATCGGCGGGGTGCTGACCGCCTCACCCCTGATCCGCAAACTGTCCTTCACCGGTTCCACCCCGATCGGCCGGCTGCTGGCCAAACAGTCGGCCGATACCCTTAAGCGGGTGTCGATGGAGCTGGGCGGCGCGGCCCCCCTGATCGTCTTCGCCGACGCCGATCTGGATCTGGCCGTCGCCGAGACCATCAAGGGCAAGTTCAGGAACGCCGGCCAGACCTGCGTCTGCCCCAACCGCGTCTATGTCGAGGCCTCGGTCGCCGAGGAATATGCGACGAAACTGGCCGCCGAGGTGGCGAAGATCCCGGTCGGTCCCGCCTTCGAGGACGGGGTCAAGGTCGGCCCCCTGATCGAGGACAAGGCCATCGCAAAGGTCGAGGCCCATCTGGAGCATGTGAAGGCCGACGGCGGACGCGTGCTGACCGGCGGGGCGCGCCACGCCCTGGGCGGCCGCTTCTTCCAGCCGACCGTGACCCTGGGCGGCAAGGACGAGCTGTTCCGCCGTGAAGAGACCTTCGGCCCCCTGATCCCCGTCTTCCCGTTCGAGACCGAGGCCGAGGTGATGGCCATGGCCAACGACAGCGAGTTCGGCCTCGCCTCCTATCTGTTCACGAAGGATCTGGACCGGGCCATGCGCATCGGCCGCCACATCGAGGCGGGAATGATCGGCATCAACACCGGCCTCATCTCCACCGCCGTCGCCCCCTTCGGAGGGGTCAAGTCGTCAGGCTACGGCCGCGAAGGCTCGATCCACGGCATCGACGAGTATGTCGACATCAAACAGGTGACGCTGGCCTTGAAGTAGGGGTCAGATCACGCCCTTGTCGCGCAGGGCGGTCAGCCGCCCTTCATCAAGACCCAACCCCTCCAGCACCTCATCCGTATCCTGCCCCAGCGCGGGCGGGGCGGCGTCATAGGCGACGGGGGTCTTCGACAGGCGGATGGGCGAAGCGACGGTCTTCACCGGCCCCTCCAGATCGGCGCGCGCCTGTTCGACGACGAGGCCGCGGTGGACCGCCTGCGGCTCCTCGAACACCTGATCGATCGTATTGACCGGCCCGCACGGCACGCCGGCCCCGTCCAGCGCCACGGTCAGCTCGCGCATCGTCAGACCTGCGGTAAGGGCCGAAATCTCCGCCGTCAGGACGGCGCGATGCTCGATCCTCAGCGCATTGGAAACGAAGCGCGGGTCGATTCCCAGACCCTCCGCGCCCAGGGCCTTCGCAAAGGCGCGGAACTGGCCGTCGTTGCCGACCGCCACCACGATCATCCCGTCGCGGCATGGGAAGGGCTGATATGGCGCGAGGTTGGGGTGGGCGTTGCCCATCCGCGTCGGCGCGGTCCCTGAGGCGAAATAGTTGGTCGCCTGATTGGCCAGCATGGCCGCCTGGACGTCGAACAGGGCGAGGTCGATATGCTGCCCCTCCCCCGTCGCCCGCGCGTGCAGCAGGGCGGCCAGAATGGCATTGGCCGCATACATGCCGGTGAAGAGATCGACCACCGCGACCCCGACCTTCATGGGCTCGGCGCCCGGCGCCCCGTCCGCCTGGCCGGTGATCGACATCAGCCCGCCCATGGCCTGGATCATATAGTCGTAGCCGGGCCGCGCGGCGTCGGGGCCGTCCTGACCGAAGCCGGTGATGGAGCAGTAGACCAGCTTCGGATGGGCCGCCGCCAAACTGGCGTGGTCGAGGCCGTACTTCTTCAGCCCGCCGGTCTTGAAGTTCTCGATGACGACGTCGCAGGTCGCGGCCAACTCCCGTGCGAGAGCCGCGCCCTCCTCGCTGGCGATGTCCAGCGTCACCGACTTCTTGCCCCGGTTGGCCGACAGGAAATAGGCGGCGTCGCCGCGCCCGCCGTCCGTCGTCTTCAGGAAGGGCGGGCCCCAGCTGCGGGTGTCGTCCCCGGCGCCCGGCCGCTCGATCTTGATCACCTCGGCGCCCAGATCCGCCAGCACCTGCGTGGCCCAGGGGCCGGCCAGCACCCGCGACAGGTCGAGCACGCGAACGCCGGCCAGAGGACCTTTGGAAGACAGGGGGCCGGATGATTGGGTCATGCCCCTGCCTAGCCTGTCTCCCGACGCGGGAGAAGGCAGGGCCCGACGCTGCGGTCAGAACGCCAGCTGCAGGAAGATCGACGGGCCTGAGAACTGATAGGACATGTCGCCCTTCCACTTGTCCTTATCGATCTGCAAGCCGTAGTCGACGTAGCGGTAAGCCGCGCCGATCCCGATATTCTTGAACAGCCGGTAGCTGACGGTGGCCTGGGCGTTGGTGAGCTCGCCGTCATAGTCGCCGACACCCAGCGACATATAGTCGAACCTGCCGGTGACGGTCAGTTTCCGGGTGACCCGGTAGCCGCCATAGAGCCCGATGGTCGGCAGGGGCGCCAGGACGTCTCTCTGGCGCCGGGTCGCCTGAAGGGAGGCCGAGCCGATATAGCCCTGACCGTTCAGCTCGACATCGAAGCTGGTCACATGGGCGCCGAGCACGGCGCCGATCTCGGCCCGATCGTTGCGCACGAAGGAATAGGCCAGCCCCGCGCGATAGACGCTGGTGTCGAAGCGGCTCGAGACCGTCACCCCGACCGGGTAGACGACATCGTCGAAGACGATATCCCGCTCCAGACCCTTGGAGCCGTCGCGGTTCAGGGAGAAATACTCGCCCGTCAGCGACCACCGCCCGCCCAGCCGGGCGCCGAGGAAGACCGCCGGCAGGGTCTCGCGATCGGCGAGGTTGAGATCGGATTCCAGACTGACGTCCGTGCCGATCGCGCCGCTGGGCGAGGAAATCTGGACGTGGGTCTCGATGTCCGGCTTGAAGGCCGAGACCTCGAGCCAGTAACGGTCCTCCATGGCCTGGGCGTTCGCGGCGCCGGCCGCTCCCAGGGAGAGGGCGGCGGAAACGGCGATCAGGGCGACGTTTTTCATCGAAAGTCCTCGGCGGTCGAAGCCGGGGATCGCGGCGCCGCTTGCCGGGACAGTGTTCCTGACGCCCTGAGGCGCCTATCAGGTGGATTACCCAGTCAGACCCGGGGCTAGAGGCCCGGGTCCCAGACGCCGGCGTCGCGCATGCGGCATTCGCGCGCCTCTTCCGCCCGGCCGCCGAGGTCGCGGGCCATGACCTTGATCTCGTCCGAGACTGCGGTCTTGCACACCCCGGGCACCAGGCCGTGCAGGAAGGCCGTCGCCGACAGCCGGGCCAGCCGCATCCCCATGCCGAAGGCGGTCGCCGAATGCTCCAGATAGGTTTCACCCACCTCGCGCGGATGATCGGCGAACAGGATCTTCAACCTGCGGATCATGGAACGACCTCCTGGACGCCGGGCCAGCCCCTACCCGACGCAGCCATTCTGCCCTAAACCGCGAACAACAACAGGGGCCGGACCCTCACGATCCGCTGAACGCCCTGAAAACCAGACTGACCGGGACGATTCACATGGCCGACGGCGCTGCACCCACCCAGAATTCGGGGCAAACCTTCAAATGGGACGATCCGTTCGACCTCAACGGCCGGCTGACCGAGGACGAACGCGCCATTCAGGAGGCGGCCCGCGCCTATGCCCGCGAGAAGCTGCTGCCGCGCGTCGTCGCCGCCTTCCGCGACGAGACCTTCGATCGGTCGATCATGACCGAGATGGGCCAGATGGGCTTCCTCGGCGCGACCCTGCCCGAACAGTACGGCGGCTCGGGCGTCAGCCATGTCGCCTATGGCCTCATCGCGCGCGAGATCGAGGCGGTCGATTCGGGCTACCGCTCGGCCATGAGCGTCCAGTCCTCGCTGGCCATGTACCCGATCTACGCCTTCGGTTCGGAGGAGCAGAAGATGCGCTTCCTGCCCCGGATGGCGGCCGGTGAACTGGTCGGCTGTTTCGGCCTGACCGAGGCCGACGGCGGTTCCGATCCCGCCTCCATGAAGACCAGGGCCGAGGCGGTCGAGGGCGGCTATCGCCTGAACGGCGGCAAATACTGGATCACCAACTCCCCGATCTCGGACCTCGCCGTGGTCTGGGCCAAGCTGGACGGCGTCATCCGCGGCTTCATCGTCGAGCGTGGCTTCGAGGGCTTCACCACCACCAAGATCGGCGACAAGCTCAGCCTGCGCGCGTCGATCACCGGCGACATCGGCCTGACCGACGTCTTCGTGCCCGAGGCCAATCTGCTGCCCGGCGTGAAGGGGCTGCGCGGTCCGTTCAGCTGCCTGAACAAGGCCCGCTACGGCATCGCCTGGGGGGCCATGGGCGCCGCCGAGTTCTGCCTGCACGCCACGCGGGACTATGTCGGCGAGCGGATGCTGTTCGGCCGCCCCCTGTCCTCGCGCCAGCTGGTGCAGAAGAAGCTGGCCGACATGCAGACCGAAATCTTCCTCGGCTTCGAGGGCGCCTATGCGCTCGGCCGTATGCTCGATACCGGCGCCTGGGTGCCGGAGACCATCTCGATGATGAAGCGAAACAACTGCGGCAAGGCCCTGGCCATCGCTCGCGAGGCCCGCGACATGCACGGCGGCGCCGGCATCACGGGCGAGTTGCATGTCATGCGGCACGTCATGAACCTGGAGACCGTCAACACCTATGAAGGCGCCCACGACGTCCACGCCCTGATCCTCGGCCGTGCCATCACCGGCGAGAGCGCTTTCTAGCGAGGTCAGAAACCGTCACCCCGGCGGCCATTGTCATTCCGCCCCCACGCCGTATCGTCGGTCGCTGAGGGAGTGCGGGCGTGACCATGGATCTCGAGACGGAATCGGCGGAGCAGGCCTTCGCGGCCATGACCGCCATGTTCGACGGGCGCCGCGCCCTGTTGCTGGAGGACGATCCGGACCTGTCCGAGCATGTCGCCGACCGGCTGCTGAAGGCCGGGTTCGAGGCCGTGGACCGGGTCGACAGCGGCGAGGCTGCGCTGCAGGCCTGCGCCTCCGGAGCCTATGACGTCCTGATCCTCGACCGGCTGACCAAGGGGCTGGACGGGCTGGAGACTCTGAAGCGGCTGCGCGCCTCGGGCGGTCCCTGCGCCGATGCGCCCGCCCTGATGCTGACGGCGCTCGGCGGCGAGCGGCAGAAGGTCGAGGGGCTGCTGGGCGGGGCCGACGACTATCTGGCCAAGCCCGTCGGCGACGAGGAACTTCTGGCCCGGATCGGCTGCCAGATCCGCCGCACCGCCCGTCATGCCCGACCCGCCGGCGCCGACATCCTGAACGGCCCCTTCCGCCTGTCTCCCGGCGCGCGGACCCTGAAGCTGGAACTCGAAAGCGGCGTGCGCCTCATCGACCTGTCGCCGCTGGAGTTCGCCATCGTCCACGAGCTGATGACCGCGCGCGGCCAGCCGGTGACCAAGACCATGCTGTGGGACCGCTGCTGGGTGGAGTGGAAATTCCTGCCCGAGAATTTCGTCAACATCATCGACGCCCGCATCAGCGCCCTGCGCCGCCGGCTCAAGGAACAGGCGCCGGAACTGGGCGAGGACCTGCATCCGCTGATCGTCTCGGCGCGCAGCCAGAGCCTGATCTTCCGCGACCTCGACCGTTGATCCGCCTGCTTCGCGACTGGCTGGCGCGGCGCACCTCGACCCAGCTGGCCTCGGCTCTGGCGGTGCTGGCGGCCCTGGCCCTCACCGGGTCGCTGGTCCTGACCGGGCAGGCAGTGCGCATGGATCAGCGCCAGCAGGCGGCCCTGTCGGCGCTCGACGACTATGCCGCCATGGTCTCGAAGCTAGGGGTGGAGACCGACTTCAATCCGTCCGAGCTGACCGCCGGAGACGCCGCCTATCTGTCGGCCTGGCTGGGCGCCTTCCAGAGCGGGCCGGGCCGCGACGCGGGTTCGCTGGAAGAGACCTGCCGCACCGGCCGCGGCGGCGCCGGGGTCCGCTATATCCGCGCGTCCGTCGGCAAGCCCGCCGGTCTGGCCGCGCTGGAGACGGCGCCGCGCGAACGCCTGCCGAGGCTCGGCGACAATGTCTGGCGGGTGAAGCTGGCGCGTGGCGAGCTCTGTCCCGGCCGGACGGTGGAGGCGGTGGTCGTGCGCCGCACGGTCGGATCGCTGAACATCATCGTCGGCCGGGTCGTCGATCCGACCGGCCGGGCGCTGGGCTGGGCCGTTCTGGCCGTGGCCCTGACGGGCGCGGTCATCCTGATCTCGGGCCTGGCGGCAGCCGCCTTCGCCCGGCGCCGTCTGACCCTGGCCATCACCGGGGTCAGTCAGGCCCTGGACCGCGCCGCCGTCGGCGACTTCTCGGTGCGGGCGCCTGAGGTCGGGGTGGCGCCGGAGCTGACCGAGCTGACGGTCCAGGCCAACCGCACGCTGGATCGGCTGGAGGAGCTGCTGAGCTGGCTGCGCGATTCGGCCGACCAGCTGGCCCACGACTTTCGCACGCCGCTGGCCCGCGCCACGGCCCGGATGGAGCGGCTGGCCGAGACCGGGGATCCTGACGAGCGCAGCCGTCTGGGGCTGGAGGCGGCCCATGATCTCAAGGCCCTGAGCCGGGCCATGAACGAGGCCATGGCCCTGCGCGAAGGCGAGGCCTGGCTGTTCGAGGAAGTCCGGCTGGACGACCTGGCTGCCTCGGTCGCCGAACTCTATGAGCCCTTGGCCGAGGCGCGCGGGGCCGCGATCGCGGTCGAGACGCCCGATGGGCCGGTGGCGGTTCTGGGTGTCCGCTCCCTGCTGCAGCGGGCGGCGGCCAATCTGGCGGACAATGCGGTGAAGTTCTCGCCGGACGGCGGGACGGTGACGATCCGGGCCTTTCTGATCGACGGCAAGCCGTCCCTGTCGGTGGGCGATCAGGGTCCGGGTCTCGACCCGAGAATGCTGTCGGACGCCGCCTTGCGCACCGCCTCGGCCGAGGCCGGAGGGCGCGAGAGCCACGGTCTGGGCCTGACCTTCGTCGCCGCCGTCCTGCGCCGTCACGGGGCGGAAATGACGATTGATGACGCCGCGCCGGGGACCATCGTCACGGCGCAATTCTCGCGCTAGGTTGAGGTCCGGCCGCCCGCGAAGACGCGTCGCGCCCGGGGGAAAGACTTGATGTCACGTTCGGTTTTCATGGCGGGCTCGGCCGTCGCCCTGGCCCTCCTGACCCTGCCCGGCGCGGGTCTGGCCCAAACCCCCAAGCCGACGCCCCCCGCCGCGACGCCGGCCCCGACCCAAAGTCCGGCCCAGACGCCGGCCACCCCCTATCGCGCGCCGCGTCCGGCGGCCGCTCCGGCCCCGGCGGCTCGCGCGCCGCAGTTCCCTTTGCCTTATGACGAGCGGCGCGGGGTCTTCACCTTCGCGACCGGTCTGGAACGCTCCCTGCCCGCCGTGGTCCAGGTGACGACGCTGGGCTCGTCGCGCGGCCCGACCACCGGCGAGAACGAGCCCAAGCCCCTGCAGAGCGGCTCCGGCGTCATCATCGACGCGCGCGAGGGCATCATCGTCACCAACAACCACGTGGTCGACGGTGGCACCAAATTCACGGTCGACATGACCGACGGCCGGCTGTTCGACGCGACCCTGGTCGGGGTCGACAAGGCCACAGACGTCGCCGTGCTCAAGATCGAGGCGCCGCATCTGTCCCAGGTGGAGATCGTCGATTCCGACACCCTGCGCACCGGCGACCTGGCCTTCGCGGTCGGCTATCCGCTCGGCCTCGACCAGACCCTGACCATGGGCGTCATCTCGGGTCTGGGCCGCTCGGGCCTGGGCGATGCGGTCGAGGACTATATCCAGACCGACGCGGCGGTGAACTCGGGCAACTCGGGCGGGCCGCTGCTGGACAGCCGGGGCCGGTTGATCGGCATCAACACCTCCATCCTCTCGGGCGGCTCGGACCCTCTGGGTATGGGCGCCACCGGCGGCAACGACGGCATCGCCTTCGCCGTCCCGACCCGCATCCTGATGTTCGTCGTCGGCCAGATCCGCGATCACGGCGAGGTCACGCGCGGCAAGATCGGGGCGGCCATGGGCTCGCTGACCGCGACCCGGGCGCGGGCCTTCGGCCTGGGCATCGTGCGCGGCGCGGTGGTCGAGGACGTGGCTCCCGGCTCCCCGGCCGAGGCGGCGGGCCTGCAGAAGAACGACATCATCACCCGTATCCAGAACCGCCCGGTGGCCAACGCCGGCTCGGTCCAGGCCACGGTCGGCATCGCCCCTCCGGGCACCCGCCTGCCGATCGTCTATCTGCGTGACGGACACGAGCACACCACGGCCCTGACGGTCGCTACCGCCGAGCCGGTGCGCGTCGCGGTCGGCAAGACGGCGATTGAGGCCTTCGGGGCCCAGTTCCGCGCCCTGCCCGTCGAAGACGGCAAGGAGGCCGGCGAGATGCAGGCCGGGGTTCAGGTCGCCTCGGTCGAGGGCGGCTCCGACGCGGCCCAGCACAAGTTGGCCGCCGGCGACATCGTGACGAAGGTGGGCGAGGTCGAAATCACCGATCTGGCCGGCCTGGCCGCGGCGCTCGAGGCCGATCAGGGCATGACGACCCTGACGGTCAGGCGCGGCGAAGAGACGGTGGAGATCAACGTCGGGGAGTGATCCCCGGCGGCCCTTCTCTTCAGCAATCCGAACGCCGGACAGCAAAACGCCCGCCGTGCCAGGAGGGGGGAGGGTGGCAACGACGGGCGTCTCGCTTGGAGGAAGCGTCGGCCCGACGGAGCCCGTTGCTGGAAACATCCAGGGGGGCTGGGGGGGCTGTTCAGGATCCGGGACGCTTCCGAACTCCGTCTGGCCGACACTGGGTATTTCGCCGGGCAAGCTGGCCGAGGCTGGACCGAAACGGGGCCATTTCGTGTCGCCGTCGATTATTTCGGGCCCTTCCGCAGTGCTTCGGCGCTGGCGTTTGGGCGAGGGCGGCCTAACTTGATCGGGATGAGCTTCGATCCGAACACGGCCGGTCCCGACGGACAGCCCCTCCCGGGGCCCGTCTTCTTCCATCGGAAGGAACTGGACCTGATCCTGCGGGTCTACGGGCGAATGGTCGCGGCCGGGGAATGGCGCGACTACGCCATGATCGGGCACAAGGACGTCGCCGAGTTCGCCGTCTTCCGCCGCTCGGGCGACGCGCCTGTCTACCGGATCGAGAAACGCCCTTCGCTGCAGACCCGTCAGGGCCAGTGGGCCGTCATCGGCGAGGGCGGGGTGGTGCTGAAACGCGGCCGCGAACTGCCCCAGGTCCTGCGCGTCTTCGACAGCCGCAAGTTTCAGGTCATCGAATAGCAAAAGGCCCGGCGTTTCCGCCGGGCCTTCGTTCCTCTTGGGCTATCGCGCCTTGCGCTACTTGAGCCTGCCCGAACTCAGCGACGGCCGCCCGTGAAGGCCAGCAGGAACTGGAACAGGTTGATGAAGTTGATGAACAGGTTCAGGGCGCCGAAGCCCGTCGCCACGCCCATCGCCTGCTGGTCGCCGCCCAGCTGGTAGTAGGTCATCTTCAGGCGCTGCGTATCGAAGGCGATCAGACCCGAGAACAGCAGCACGCCGATGGCGCTGATGATCAGGTAGAAGGTCCCCGACTGGAGGAAGATGTTGACGATCGAGGCGATGATCAGGCCGATCACGCCCATGATCAGGAAGGTGCCCATCGGCGACAGGTCCCGCTTGGTCGTATAACCGAACAGGCTCAAGGCCCCGAAGGCCGCCGCCGTGATCAGGAAGGTCGAGGCCAGAGACCCGCCGGTGTAGCGCAGGAACAGGATGCCGAGGCCGGCGCCGATGGTTGAGACCACGGCCCAGTAGAGCAGGTTCACGCCGCCCGCCGTCGGGTTCTTCATGAAGAACATCGAGCCGAACAGCATGACCAGCGGCGAGAACTGGACGATCATGCCCAGCATGGTCAGGCCGATGCGGCCGTCGGGACCATAGCCGAACAGCAGGCGCTGTACCTCCGGGACGTTGCCGGTGACATAGGCCAGAACGCCCGCGACCACGAGGCCGAGGGCCAGCTTGTTATAGACGCCCAGCATGAAGCCGCGCAGTCCGGCGTCGACCGACATGTCGGCCGAGGCGGGCGCCACATTGGTGAAACCGTTTCTGAAGTCGCTCATCGCGAGATCAATCTCCACTTGGACCGGAGCAAGCCCCCGGCCTTTGACTGAAATATCGGAGCCTCGACCCCGACACGCAAGGGAATGTGCGCTTCCCCGCGTCGATCCGCCCCGCTACCAAGGGTCGCATGCTTCGTCTGTTCACCGCCCTGCCCGTTCCCTGGGACGTCGCCCAGACCCTGAAACGGCGCCAGACCGGTCTGCCGGGCGCGAAATGGCGGCCCGAGGAGGCCCTGCACATCACCCTGGCCTTCTATGGCGACGTGCCCGAGCGTCAGGCCGACGATCTGGCGGGAGAGCTGTCGCGCATCCCGGTCGATCCGTTCGAGATCGTGCTGAAGGGCGTCGGCTCCTTCGGCGACGGCCACCGCGCTGACACCCTCTGGGCCGGGGTCGAGGCCAATGAAAAGCTCAACGTTCTCGCGGGCCGCTGTAAGGCCGCGGCGGAACGGGCCGGGATCCGTATGGAGCCGCGCCTCTACAAGCCCCACCTGACCCTGGCCTATCTGAAGATCCAGACCAATCCGGACCGGATCGGGGCCTGGGTTTCGAACCACAATCTGCTGCACTCGCCGCCGATCCGCATCGACCGCTTCGGCCTGTATTCCAGCACCCTGACCGATCACGGCAGCGAATATGAGCTGGAGCAGTCCTGGCCGTCTTGAACGCGGGCCTGGTTGAGCGCATCTGCAGCCCATGTTCATCCAGACCGAACCCACGCCCAATCCGAACGTCCTGAAGTTCCTGCCCGGCAAGGACGTCGCGCCGCTGGGCGCGCGCGAGTTCCTGAACATCGACCAGGCCGCCGCCTCACCCCTGGCCGAGGCCCTGTTCAATCTGGAAGATGTCGCCGGCGTCTTCTTCGGCGCGGACTATGTCTCGGTGACCAAGGCCGCTCACGGTCTGGACTGGTCGGAGATGAAGCCGCCGATCCTGGCCGCCATCATGGACCACTTCACCTCGGGCGCCCCCCTGCTGCGCACCGAAGAGGCCGTCGCCGACGCGGGCGAGGACACCGAGATCGTCGCCGAGATCAAGGCCCTGCTCGACAGCCGCATCCGCCCGGCCGTGGCCCAGGACGGCGGCGACATCCTGTTCGATTCCTTCGACGAGGACAGCGGGGTGCTTTCACTCCGCATGCGCGGCGCCTGCGCCGGCTGCCCTTCGTCCTCCGCCACTCTCAAGGCCGGGGTCGAGCAGATGATGAAACACTACGTCCCGGAAGTGACCCGGGTCGAGCAGGTCATCTAGACCCCTCCCACTCCTGTACCCCGAACACCTCGACGCCGATCTCGCCGTCGGTGGTCAGCCAGGCGCGCTTCATGCCCTGGCTGTTGAAGGGATGGGCGATGTTTCCCTCGGCGTCGAGCGCGATCAGGCCGCCGTCGCCGCCCAGCCCGCCGATGTCGTCAATG
Organism: Brevundimonas sp. UBA986; assembly: GCA_002292165.1. Taxonomy (GTDB): domain Bacteria; phylum Pseudomonadota; class Alphaproteobacteria; order Caulobacterales; family Caulobacteraceae; genus Brevundimonas. The sequence continues at coordinate 11,224 of DBBK01000077.1, read as the reverse complement.
ACCGCACGCGCGGCCTCGGCGATCGTCTGGCCCGCCCCGACGCGCCAGCCGACCTGTGCGGCGGCGGCGACACGGATGAAGAACTCGCCCTGACCCGTGCCCGAGACGGCGACGCGGTCGTCGGCCCAGGTCCCGGCGGCGGGGATGGGGGTGTCGCCGACACGTCCGGGCATCTTGCCGAACACGCCCGCGGTCGAGGTCGCGGCGGCGAGGCGGCCCTCGCTATCCAGCACGCAGCAGCCGACAGTGCCGTGGCCCAGGACATCGGGCGCCGTGCCGGGCGGATGGTTGTCCTCGCCCTTGCCGGCATGGGTGAACCAGCTGGGTTCGTCGGCGATGGCCTCCAGCCCCTGATCGTGGGCGAACAGGGCCGCGCCCTCGCCGACCAGCATGACGTGGGGGGTGTGGTCCATGACCGCCCGGGCGGCGCGGACCGGGCTCCGGAAGCCCTGCAGCGCGGCGACGGCGCCGGCCTTGCGGGTCGACCCGTCCATCAGGCTGGCGTCCAGCTCATAGGCGCCGGCGAGGTTGGGCGAGGCGCCCTTGCCGGCGACATAGAGCCCTGAGTCCTCCAGCATCACCACCGCCTCGACCGCAACGTCCAGGGCCGAGGCGCCCGCCTCGAGCCTGGCCTTCATGGCCTCGACCACCTCGCGCATATGGACGACCTCGCGGCTGTAGTCGCGCTCGCGGCGGGCGCCAGCGCCGCCGTGGAGGATGAGGGCAGGACGGGTCATGAGGGTCTCCGCATTATCCGGCCGCGTTCGATCGGGCCTTTTCTTATCGTGGGTGGCTGATTAGCGTTCCAAAGACGCGCGCGCCACGGGGGTCTGCGCCAAACCACCAATCAGGCGGCGGAAAAAGCCGTCGTAAGGGAAACTTCCAGATGCGCGCAGTCCTCTCGAAAGTCGTCGGCGGTCCCGAGGCGCTGGTCGTGGAGGACATTCTGGATCCGACGCCGAAGCCGGGTCAGGTGATCATCGAGGTCAAGGCGGTGGGCATCAACTTCCCCGACACCCTGATCATCGAGGACAAGTACCAGTTCCGGCCCGAACGCCCCTTCTCGCCGGGCGGCGAGGTCGCGGGCGTGGTCGAGGCCGTGGGCGAGGGGGTCAAGGGCATCTTCAAGGGCGACAAGGTCATCGCCGTGCCCGGCTGGGGCGGTCTGGTGGAGCGTCTGGCCGTGCCCGCCGCCAGCGTCATCAAGATGCCCGAGGGTATGTCGTTCGAGGAGGGCGCGGCCCTCGTCATGACCTACGGCACCTCCTACTACGCCCTCAAGGACCGGGCCCAGCTGAAGGCGGGGGAATCCCTGCTGGTGCTGGGCGCCGCGGGCGGGGTGGGTGCGGCCGCCGTCGAACTGGGCAAGGCCATGGGCGCCCATGTCATCGCCGCCGCCTCGACCAACGACAAGGTCCAGTTCGCGCTGGAGCTCGGGGCCGACAACGGCTTGATCTATCCGTCGGGCAAGATGGACAAGGCGGCCCAGAAGGAGTTGTCGGGCGAGCTCAAGCTGGCCTCGGGCCGCGACGGCCCCGACGTGGTCTATGACGGCGTCGGCGGCGACTATTGCGAGCCGGCGCTGCGGGCCATGGACTGGAACGGCCGCTATCTGGTCGTCGGCTTCCCAGCGGGGATTCCGTCCCTGCCGCTGAACCTGACCCTGCTGAAATCGGTGTCGGTGATCGGGGTCTTCTGGGGCGCCGCCGTCGCGCGCGACCCGGCCGGTCACGCCGCCAACATGGCGGACCTTCTGAAGTTCTACGCCGAGGGCAAGATCAAGCCGCGCATCTTCCAGACCTTCCCCCTGGAGCGCGCCCATGAGGCCATCAAGGCCCTGGGCGAACGGGCGGCCATGGGCAAGATCGTGGTGACGGTCGAGTCGTGACCGTCCTCCGCCTCGCCGACGATCTGGATATCGGGACGGCGGCGGAGCGGCTGGCCCGCACCGGCCGCACCCGGCTGTCCGGCCTGATCGGGGAGGGGGCGGATGTGATCCACGCCGCCGTCACCCATCCCGACATGGTCTGGATGCGGGCCATCGAGAACCCCTACAACGAGGACGTCCCGGTCGCCCTGTTCGAGGCGGAGCCGATCGAGGAACAGGCCCGGCTGATCGCCATGGCCCATGAGGAGGCCGTCGACGGCTTCCAGTTCATCTTCGACCGCCTTCGGCTGGGGCGGGCGAAGGCCATGGGTCTGGCCATCCCGCAGGCCCTCTATGACCTGCATGCCCTGTTCAACTCGGAGCCCTTCCTCGATTTCGCCCGGCGGCTGACCGGCGACGACCGCATAGCCTATGCCGACGCCCAGCCGACCCGCTACCTGCCCGGCCATTTCCTGAACCGGCATACGGACGAGCATGTCGATGCCGGGCGGCTCTACGCCTATGTCCTGAACGTCTCGCCCGACTGGCGCGCCGAGTGGGGCGGGCTTCTGATGTTCCTTGATGAAGAGGGGGCGGTGACCGAGACCTTCACCCCGACCTTCGGGACGCTGAACGTCTTTCAGGTGCCCCAGAGCCATGCGGTTTCAATGGTGGCGCCCTTCGCCGGGGCTCCGCGCTACTCGATCACCGGCTGGTGGCGCGATACGCCCCCACCCGAAGCGCGATGACCGACATCCGACTCAACCCCGATCTTGACGCCGCCGCCCTGGCGGAGGCCTTCGCGGGGAGGCGGCGGCTGCACATCCCGAACATTCTCGAGGCGGCGAGCGCCGAGGCCGTGGCGGGAGTGCTCGAGGCGGAGACGCGCTGGAAGACCACTGTGGCGGCGGGCGGCGATTTCTTCGAACTGCCCCTGAACGGAGACCGGGCCGAGGATCCGTCGAAGCAGGCCTGGCTGGACGACGCCCGCCTCGACGGCGCCGCGACCCGGATGCAGTACGTCTTCGACACCCGCCGTCTGGGCGCAGAGCACGAAACCGAAACGCCGGACGCCGCCGACGCTGCTCTGGAGTTCCTGAACGGGGAGGCCTTCCTCGGCTTCGTTCGCGCAGTGACCGGCGACGCCCGCATCGACTTCGTGGACGGTCAGGCCAGCCGCTATCGCCCCGGCCATGTGCTGACCACCCATAGCGACCTGTCGATGGGCAAGAACCGGCTCTACGCCTATGTGCTGAACCTCACGCGGGAATGGCGGGCCGACTGGGGCGGGGCTCTGGTCTTCCACGGTCCTGACGGCCATGTCGCCGAGGGCTGGGTTCCGGCCTTCAATGCCCTGAATCTGTTCGAGGTCCCCATGTCCCATGCGGTGACCCAGGTGGCGTCCTTCGCCGGGGCGCCGAGGCTGTCGATCACCGGCTGGATCCGCTCGCACCAGCCGGTCGGTCCGCAGAGACCCTAGCGGTCCTTCAAGCGCTCGACGGTCTCGGAGGCCGCGTCGCGGTGCTTGCGCTTGATATTGGCGCCGAGGGTCGCGATCAGGGCGGCGAAGACCGCGGCGTCGTCGGTGAAGCCGATGCCGGCGAAGATGTCGGGAATGGCGTCGATCGGCAGGACGAAATAGGCCAGAGCCCCCAGCATCATCCCCTTGGCCGCCGCGGGCGTCTCCGGGTCTCGCGCCGCGTACCAGACGCTGAGCGCCTGATCGGCGAAGGGGATGCGGGCGGCGGTCGAGACGATCTTGGGCCAGAAGCCGCGCTGGACCCGCATCTCATTGACCCGCAGCACGGCGGGCGTCAGGGCGCGGCGCGGATCGATGGCGTCGTCCGGGGTCACGACCTCGTCGTCTGTAACGGCTTGTGATCGTGAGGCCATGGCCGCTAAACCCTCCGCATCCGCTGAACCGGCCTTCAATATAGGGACCTTTCCATGAAACTCGACAGCTCCATCGCCGCGGTCGTCACCGGCGGCGCCTCCGGCCTCGGCGAGGGCACGGCCCGCGCCATCGCCGCCACCGGCGCCAAGGTCGCCCTGTTCGACATGAACGAGGAAAAGGGCGAGGCCATCGCCGCCGAGATCGGCGGGGTCTTCTGCAAGGTCGACGTCACCTCCGACGAAGAGGTCGCCGCCGCCTTCGCCAAGGCCCGCTCCGCCCACGGCCAGGAGCGCCTGACCGTCAACTGCGCCGGCATCGCCACCGGCCAGAAGACCGTGTCGCGCAAGAAGGACACCGGCGAGATCCGCGCCCATGACATGGCCTCGTTCGAGCGCACCGTCCGCATCAATCTGTTCGGCACCTTCCGCGTGCTGTCGCAGTCGGCGCTGGGCATGGTGACGCTGGACCCCATGGAAGACGGCGAGCGCGGTCTGATCGTCAACACCGCCTCGGTGGCGGCCCAGGACGGCCAGATCGGCCAGGCGGCCTATTCGGCGTCCAAGGGCGGCGTCTACGCCATGACCCTGCCGGTGGCCCGCGATCTGGCCCAGGAAGGCGTCCGGGTGAACACCATCCTGCCCGGCATCATGTGGACCCCGATGATGGCCGGCATGGACCAGAAGATCCAGGACGCCCTGGCCGCCGCCATTCCCTTCCCCTCGCGCCTCGGCCGCCCGGCCGACTACGCCTCGCTGGTGCTGGAGCTGGCCCGCAACGTCTACATCAACGGCGAATGCATCCGTCTGGACGGCGCGATCCGGCTTGCTCCGAGATAATCCGCTGATCGATGAAAAAAGACCCTTGCGGTATCCCGCGCGGGTCCGCTATACGCCCGCCTCTCGACGAGACGGATCGCCTTTCCGAAGGGGCCGTTACGGAGTGCGGGCGTAGCTCAGTGGTAGAGCACAACCTTGCCAAGGTTGGGGTCGAGAGTTCGAATCTCTTCGCCCGCTCCAGTCGAGATTGCCAAGGCAATCAATAGGTTACGGCAGGGCGACCCCAGCGGGGTCGCCCACCCTATTTTCCTCGCCGCTACCACGCCGCTACCAAAATTATTTATTTGGTTTGGAATGCCAGGCCTTTGCTCGGCCGGATTGCGATGGAACCCGCTGCAATCTGCTGAAACTGGACCGCAGTGAATCGAAATTCGTAGCGCCCGGCGGAAGTGGGTTTTCCAATCAAACGTGCCAACCCGGAGTGAGCGGCAGCGGCGGCGGAGCTTTCGACGCCGGTCATGACTTTGTGTCTTGGGCCGATTGGAGCCGGGAGCTCGATCAGGTGGTCGAGGGTGCTGATCGGCACCGGTGCCGGCGGGATCAGTCTGTGGCCCACGCGCTGCGGCTTCGGAGCCATCGGTTGTCCCTGACGCTCATCGGCGGGTTCGAGGTCAATCAGGCCTCCAAAAAATGGGCCTTGCCGAACAGACGAGCAATGAACGCGCAGGGACCTTGCCATGGTGCTTAAGGGAATCCGTTGGACGGTACGCCGTTCGTTTTTGACGGGATGAATGGCGTCCTCTCAATCGAGAATGGATAACTCAATCCGGGGCGTGCAACCGCGAGAGCATCGGACTGGGACGCGCTTCGTATAGAAAAAACACGCCCGGAAAAAATTCGACTTCGGACGCCATTTTTTCGAGGGGCGAGCTTGAGCGCTGCGTAAAGCGATGTGCAGTGCGAGCCTCGGCCACGCTGTGGCTTTTGCGCTGCAACATGGAGTTTGTGCGCTAGATTTGGGCAGCCTTAAAAAAGCCGCGTCTAACCCTCGCCCTCCACGGGCTCGGTAATTTGTTGCGCTTTTGCAGCGCAATATGCCGATATTTTCCAACAGTCGGACAATAAGAGCATATTGGGGAGAAGTTCTAACCCCTTAATATGTCTATACATGTCTTGACTTCGCAGGATGGGAACCGGAGCTTTGTCCGCACAGGGACGGCTATCGGGAGCCGATCCGGCAAGGGGAACCACGATGAATCGACTGAGAAAGAGGCTTTTGTTCGCAGGTGCGGTCATCACCTCGACCCTGTGCGCGTCGGCTGTCTCGGCCCAAGAAGCGACGACAAATGTCGATGAGGTCGTCGTCACCGGAACCCGCATTAAACGCGCTGATATCAGCGGTGTCGGCCCAGCCACCGTGATCACGGAAGAGCAGATCGCCAACACCGGGATCACCAATCTGGAAAACCTGCTCCAGCGCTTACCCGCCTCCGCCGGTAACGCCGGTGGACAGACCAACGCCTACTGGACGGGAAATGGTTACGGCACCGCCCAGGTCAATCTGCGCGGTCTTGGGATCAACCGGACCCTAACGCTCATCAACGGTCGTCGTGTGGTCAATGGCGGCACCGGAGCGAACAGCGCGCCCGACCTGAACATGATCCCCACGGCGATCATCCAACGCATCGACGTTCTCAAGGATGGCGCTTCGGCCATCTTTGGCGCTGACGCTGTCGCCGGCGTGGTCAACATCATCACGGCAAACGATTTCGAAGGCCTCAAACTCTCCGGCAAATACGGCATCGCCGACGAAGGCGACGGCCAAGACTTCACCCTGGACCTGCTCTGGGGGATCCATAGCGACCGGGGGCGTGTGGTCGCCGGCCTGTCCTATCAGAAAACCGAAGCCGTCAATCTGGCTGACCGCGCAGCCTGCGGTCTCGGCGAAGTCGGCGGCCAGCTGGTGTGCGTGTCGAGCGCTTCCACGATCGGCGGGCGCGCCGTGCTGCCGAACGGTCAGCAGATCAACTTCAACCAGACACCGGGCGGGGACGGAAATTTCTACGAGCCTTACAGCGCGGCCAAACACAACTTCAACTCAAACCCCTATCTGAACGCGGTCTCACCGATCGAACGCTTCAGCACGGCCTTCCTCGCCGACTACCGTCTGACTGACAACGTCACCTTGTTCGGCGAAGCCTTCTTCACGCATCGCAAGACCAATCAGGTGGCATCGCCGGGCACCTTGCGGAATCTGGCGATCCTGGCCACCAACCCCACCAATCCGACCGGCCAGAACATCACGCTTATCCAGCGCCGCTTGCTGGAGCCCGGACCGCGCCAATTCTTCCAGGAGACGGACACCTACCGTTTCGTGGGCGGTGCGCGAGGCGACTTCATGGGCGACTGGAGCTGGGAAGTCGCCGCCAACTGGGGACGGAGCACCGGAGTCGACGGCAGCACGAACGTCGCCAACCTTGAGCGGGTGCGCAACACGCTCAACACTGCGGTCTGCAGTTCCGCCGCCGGCGCGGCCATTCCCTGCGGCGACTACCTCGGCTTCGGCGACGTCAGCCCCCAGGTCCTCAACTACATCCTGTTCACCTCCCGCGACACCGGCGGAAACGAACAGCGCAGCGTGACCGCCGACGTGACAGGGACGGTCCTGCAACTCCCCGCCGGCCCCCTCGCCGCCGCCGCCGGCCTCGTCTACCGCGAGGAGGAAGGTTACCGGAATCCGGACGCCCTGACGGTTTTGGGCATCGCCAACACGAACCAGCAGTCTCCCATCGCCGGCAGCGTGACTGCCAAGGAAGCCTATCTGGAGCTGTCGGCGCCGCTGCTCGCAGACCTGCCCTTTATCCAGAGGCTCGATCTGGACGCCGCTGTCCGCTACTCGGACTACAATCTGTTCGGCGACAACACGACGTACAAGCTGGGCCTCAACTGGACGGTCATCAACGATCTTCGGCTCCGGGCCACCTTTGGCACGGGCTTCCGAATCCCCAGCGTTCCGGAACTGTTCGGCGGGGTCGCCGAGGGCAATCTGACGACGACCGATCCGTGCAGCCGCTATTCCACCAGCACCAACGCTACCCTGGTCGCCAACTGTCGCGCTTCCGGCGTGCCGGCGAACTATGTCCAGCTCGGCAACTCGATCCTGACGACGGTAGGGGGCAATTCCGCGCTCCAGCCGGAATCCACGGAAACCCTGACGCTTGGCCTGGTCTGGCAACCGTCGCAGGTGTCCGGCCTGTCGATGACCGTCGACTATTTCGACATCAAGATCACCGACGCGATCCGCTCCATTCCTGGCTCGACCCGTCTGGCGGTTTGCTACGCCTCGGTCGGATTGAGCCACCCCTTCTGCGGCCCGACGAACTTCACCCGCAGCCCCCTGACCGGGGAGGTCAACTACCTTTCGGCCCAACCCTCCAACGCGGGCGAAGAGCGGATGAAGGGCGTCGATATCGGCCTGCGCTACGGTTTTGAGCTCTGGGATCGTCAGGTCAGCCTGGACTGGAACACCACCTATCTCGACGAATACACGATCACCCCGTTCCAGGGCGGGGCTCCGATCGAGTTCGCCGGTCATATCGGCGGCGGCAACGGCGGCTATCCGCACTGGCGTTCGCTCGCCAGCGTCTCGGTGACGGATGATCGCTGGACCGGCGCCTACTCGGTGCAGATGATCGGGGAGGCGACCGACTTCAACGCCGCCCCGACCGACATCGGCTATTCCTCGCCGAACGTCTTCTATCACAACGCGCAGTTCGCCTATCGCTTGGGGGAAAGCGCCGACATCGCCGTGGGCGTCGACAACCTGTTCGACAAGAAGGCTCCGTTCATCAAGAGCTGGACCGACGGCAACACCGACACCATGACCTATGACCTCCTGGGCCGTCGTGGCTACATTCGCCTGACCTACCGCTTCAACTAAGTCCTCCGATCCGCCGGGCGGCCCCAGCCGCCCGGCGGATGCGTTTCGCGTACCCAGCTTATCGAGAGACCGACATGAGATTGCCGGCCCTGGCCAGAACATCCCACAAGTGGCTCGGCCTTCTGCTGGCCATCCAGGCCGTCTTCTGGACTGCGGGCGGCCTGTATATGAGCGCCGTGCATATCGACATCATTCATGGCGATCGGCTCGTGCGGCCAATCCCGGCCACACCGCTGAACCTCACCTCGCTCGTGGAGCCCAGCGCGGTCGCGGCCGGCGGCGCTGAGTCCGTCAGGCTTGAGACGCAGTTGGGGCGGCCCGTCTATATCGTTAGCGGCCAGGACGGATCTCGCCTCGTCGATGCTCAGACCGGCGCCCAGCTATCGCCGCTGGGCGAGTCCGCCGTCCGCGCGCGCGCCAGCGCGCATTTCGCCGAACAGGGCGAGATCGTCAGTACGGAACTGCTCAATGAAGCCCCTGGGGAACTGCGGGGGCGACCGGCCCCGCTATGGCGCGTTCAGTTCGAAGGAGCGTGGAAACCCACCCTCTACATTTCGCCCCAGACCGGGGAGTTGATGGCCAAGCGTCACGATCTTTGGCGCACGTTCGACTTCGTCTGGATGCTGCACATCATGGATTACGAGACGCGGGACAATGTGAACAACATCCTGCTGCGGATCACCACCTGGATGGCGTTCATCACCTCGCTGACGGGTGCGTGGCTGCTCTTCTACAGTTTCCGTCGCCGGCGCCGTGCGCGTCCGGCCAAAGCGTGAGGCCGCCCAATGTTTTTGATCCGTACCCTGCACAAATGGGTCGGCCTGATCCTGGGCCTGCAATTCATACTTTGGAGTTTCAGCGGGGCCATGATGGCGCTGTTGGATCATGAGAAGGTCTCGGGCGCGACGTCGGCGCGCGAACCGGCTGCCGTCGTGGTTCCTGGCTCCGTCTTGCCGCTGAGCCAGGTGGGCGATCGGATCGGACAGCCGATCACCAGCCTTCGCCTCAAGCCCTTGGGATCCACCTATGTCTATCAAGCCGCGACCCCTTCGGGCGTGCGGTTGATCGATGCCGTGACGGGCGCTCCCGTCGCAATCGACGCGGCGCGCGCGTCAGTCCTGGCCACCAGAGCCTTCAACGGCTCCGACTCCATCGCTTCGGTGCGCAAGGTCACCGAGGCAAACGTCGAGACCCGTAAGCTGCCGCTGCCATTGTGGAGGGTGGAGTTCGCCGATTCGGAGAAGACGACCCTCCTGCTTTCCGAAGCGACCGGCGAGGTGCTAGAGCGACGCACGAATACCTGGAGGCTCTGGGATGTTTTCTGGATGATCCACATCATGGACTACACCAAGCGCGAGAGCTTCAACCACCCTCTGATCATCACCGTCGCCACCGGAATTCTGTGGCTGGCCATAAGCGGGCTGATCCTGCTCTTCCGCGCCTTCCGTCCCTCCGACTTCAGCTTCGTCACGGAGCCTGTCGCGCGCGCCCGCGCCGCCCTGGCCCGCCGTCCTTAGGCTGCCAACAACGCGCGGGCGGAGACCGCTTCGGTCGCCCGGCTGAAGGCGCACTGCCGGAGACGGGCCATCAGGGCGAAATCTCATCTTGGTGGTTTGGGCTCAGATGACATCCCGGTCGTCCCAGATGTTCGCTCACCCATGACGTCGTGGCGCGCGTCGTCTCAGGCGACCATCGGTTCGAACGACACCGCAATAAACGATCCCACGACATCCAGGGGCGGTGCCTCCGGGGAGAGGTCATCAAACAGCAGGGCGTCAAACCGACTGAGGGTTCTGGCCCCGACGACCGCAGGCTCCAGCGCGAGGAGAAAGGCCGTTTGGCCGGAAGGTCGCCATGTAGCGTCCTCCATGCGCTCAACTCGACTACGCCACTGCCCCCTTCGACACATGACATTGAGATCCAGAACAGGGCCAGCTACCGGCGTGCCCTGGCAAGGCTGGTCGCCCGGGAATTCAAACGGCGAAGACGACCCGTCGAGGAAGACGACCGTCTCGCCGAAGGTCAGGGTCAAGGTGCCCCTAAGCACCGTCAGGCAACGGTCCACCTCGGGAAACGGCGAGAATGCGCCGGGATCGCGCACTTCGGCCATGCTGATCCGCCAGTCGAAGTCGCCGAGGTCTGCGCCCGGAGGCGAGGCGGCGATCTCACGCGTGACGCCGCCGCCGTTCTTCCACGGCGTGGCGACCCGGTCGGCGGCGCTGAGGACCGTCGTGATCATACGAGAATGCCTGGCAGATCGAGACCCTTCTCGCGTGCGGCGCTCAAGGCGATGCCATAGCCGGCGTCGGCGTGGCGCATGACCCCGGTCGCCGGGTCGTTCCAGAGGACGCGCGCGATCCGTTTGCCCGCCGCCTCGGTGCCGTCGGCGACGATGACGAGGCCCGNNCGCGTGCTGGGAAAAGCCCATCCCGACCCCGCCGCCGTGGTGCAGCGAGACCCAGGTCGCGCCCGACGCGGTGCTGAGAAGGGCGTTGAGCAGGGGCCAGTCCGACACGGCGTCCGAGCCGTCGCGCATGGCCTCGGTCTCGCGGTTGGGCGAGGCGACCGATCCGGAATCGAGGTGGTCGCGGCCGATGACGATCGGCCCTTTGAGTTCACCCGAAGCCACCATCTCGTTGAAGGCGAGGCCGAGGCGGTCGCGATCTCCCAGACCGACCCAGCAGATGCGCGCGGGCAGGCCCTGGAACTTGATTTTCGCGGCGGCCATGTCGAGCCAGTTGTGCAGG
>DBBK01000025.1 GCA_002292165.1 Brevundimonas sp. UBA986 | reverse complement strand
GCGGCGGCGGCCGCCGCCTTCTCGGCCCAGATGCTGGGCCAGGGCGGGCAGAGGAACGGCATCAAGGGCGGCCCCGTGGTGCTGGACGCGGCCCGCGCCACCTACCTCGGCGCCGAATATGCGGGCGAGAAGGACCGCCGCCCGCCGGCCGGAACGACGAAGCGGACGGACATCTGAAAGACTGGCGTGAGGTTTGCAGTGACGCAGGGCAACCGTCCCGCTCACCTGGTCCAGGCCCATGTCCATCGCCTTCAGCTCCGCCTTCCGCGCCTTCGACGTGATCGTCGTCGCCCTGATCTTCGCGGCCCTGCTCTAAACCTGTCGCGGAATTCACTGGTCGGGGAGGCCCGGCCGGGGATCAATGCGGGTCTGGAGACCGCGCATGATCCGAATGCTTCCCCTCATTGCTGTTGCGGCCTTCGCAGGGCCCGCCGTCGCGCAGGTCGCTGATCCGGCGCCTGTCGTCGCGGCGGAGCGGGCCTTCGCCGCCGAGACCGCCCGGGTCGGGATCAACCGGGGCTTCACCCACTGGTCGGTCGACGACGCCGTGGTCTTCGACGAGGGCCGCGCCTCGACGGTGCGCGCCACCTATCCCGACCGTGAGCGCCCCGAGGGCGAGCCGAGCCTGAGCTGGTGGCCGAACTTCGCGGGCATCGCGCGGTCCGGGGACCTGGGTTTCACCACCGGCGGGGTCGAGGTCGGGGGCCGCCGGACGGGGCATTATTTCACGGTCTGGAAGCGGCAGGCCGACGGATCGTGGAAGTGGGTCTATGACGGCGGATCCGGCGCGACGGCGGCGGGCGTCCCCGGCCCGGAGACGGAGCCGGTCGCCATGATCCCGGGCGCGACGACCCCGATGACGCCGGACGCGGCTCTCGCCGCTGTGCGCGAGGTCGAGGCGGATCTGGCCGAAGCCGCCGGGACCGACCAGCGCGCCGCCCATCTGGCCGTCCTAGCCGAGGATGCCCGGGTCTATGTTGCGCGCCGGGCGCCGGCGGCGGGGCTCACGCAGGCCGGGGAGGTGTTGTCCCATTGGCCGCAAGCCTTCCTGTTCGCACCTATGACCGGGGGCGGCGCCTCGGACGCGGGCGATCTGGTCTGGACCTATGGCGAGGCGGCCTGGGACGCCGACAACGCCCTGCATCAGGGCTGGTTCGTGCGGGTCTGGCGGCGTGACGCGGACGAAGTCTGGAAGCTGGTCTTCGTCCAGCTTGTGCCGGGCGTTCCGCCGCCGCCGTTGCGCGTGACGACGCAGCCCCCTCCCGCAAGCTGAACCGACGCCCTATCTGGACGTCATGACCGATCTGTCCCCCCGCGAAATCGTTTCCGAACTCGACCGCTTCATCGTCGGCCAGCACGACGCCAAGCGCGCCGTCGCCGTGGCCCTGCGCAACCGCTGGCGGCGCAAGCGCGTGCCCGCCGAGCTGCGCGACGAGGTGACGCCCAAGAACATCCTGATGATCGGCCCGACCGGGGTCGGCAAGACCGAGATCGCCCGGCGTCTGGCGAAGCTGGCGGGCAGCCCCTTCCTGAAGGTCGAGGCGACCAAATTCACCGAGGTCGGCTATGTCGGCCGCGACGTCGACCAGATCATGAGGGACCTGGTCGAGGCGGCCCTGATCATGGTCCGCGACACGCGCCGCGCCGGTGTGCGGGCCAAGGCCGAGGCGGCGGCGGAGGAGCGGATCCTCGACGCCCTGGTCGGCCCCGGCTCGGGCCCGGCCACGCGGGACAGCTTCCGCAAGAAGCTCCGTTCCGGCGAGATGGACGACAAGGAGATCACCCTCGACCTGGCCGACACGAGCTCGCCGATGCAAGGGATGGATATGGGCGCCGGGGGCGTCGGGATGATCAATCTGTCGGAGATGCTCGGCAAGATGGGCGGGCCGCGCACCAGGTCGGTCCACACCACGGTCAAGGAGGCCCTGACGCCCCTGATCACCGAGGAGAGCGACAAGCTGCTGGACCAGGACAGCCTGACCCGCGACGCCGTAACCCTGGCCGAGCAGGAGGGCATCGTCTTCCTCGACGAGATCGACAAGGTCGCCGGCCGTCAGGATCGCGGCGGCGCCGATGTGTCGCGCGAAGGCGTGCAGCGCGACCTCCTGCCCCTGATCGAGGGAACCACCGTTTCGACCAAGTACGGACCGGTGAAGACCGACCATGTGCTGTTCATCGCCTCGGGCGCCTTCCATGTGGCCAAGCCCTCGGACCTGCTGCCCGAACTGCAGGGGCGGCTGCCGATCCGGGTCGAGCTGAAGGCCCTGACGCGGGATGACTTCGTGCGCATCCTGACCGAGCCCGAAGCCAATCTGATCCGTCAGAACCAGGCCCTTCTGGCGACCGAGGAGGTCACGCTCGCCTTCACCCCCGACGCCATCGAGGCCATGGCCGATGCGGCGGTGGCGGCCAACGGCCAGGTCGAGAACATCGGCGCGCGGCGTCTGGTCACCGTCATCGAACGGGTGCTGGAGGAGACCTCCTTCAAGGCCTCGGACCTGTCGGGCCAGACCCTGACCTTCGACGGGGATCAGGTGCGCGAGAAGATCGGCGACCTGGCCAAGAACGCCGATCTGAGCCGGTACATCCTCTGACCGGACGCAGGGGGCAATTGTAACTCACGCGCCTGTGTGCGGCGGCCGACAGTTCGCGATTGACCCCCGGGGCTGATCCGCTCCAGCTTGGCGGGGCCCGACAGGGCCGTGAAATCAAGGAGACGCCCCGTGGCGCACAAGTTCGAAGTCTACAAGGACAAGGCCGGCGAGTTCCGCGTCCGGTTCAAGTACAATTCCGAGATCATCTTCTCGACCGAGGGCTACTCCGACAAGTCGGGCGCCAAGCGGGCGATCGAGTCGATCAAGAAGCATGTCGGCGACGCGGAAACCGTCGAGATCGAATAGTCCGGCTCGACAGCCACGACAGATGAGGCCCCGCGGTGCGTCCGCGGGGCCTTTTCGTTATGCCCGCCTTATGCGCCGCCCGGGTTTCGGCATGGCGCGCTTACGGGGTTCGGGAGTGATGTCCGTGCGAAAGGACATCTTCCTATGTCGCCTATCAAATCCGCCTCGCCGGAGCCTTCCCCATGGACCTGCTGGCGAGCGGCGCTGATCGTTCTGGGCGCCGCCTTTGGGGCCGCGCCACGCTCTGGATCGACCTCCTCCGAGCCGGTCAGCCGGAGGGCCGCCAAATGATGTCGGGGGGCATTTCGGAGACCCGGCCGCGCGCGGTCGCTCCGCGTCACTATGAGGTCGTGGCCCGGGCGGGGGGCTGGAGCGTGGTGCTGAACGGCGCCTGCACCCGCCCCTTCCGCAGCCGCCGGGCGGCCGAGCGGATCGCGAAGTCGCTGCAGAAGCAGGCCGACGCCCTCAATGGCGAAAGGGCCCGCTGATGGCCGTGACTCTTCAGACGCCGCCGGCGGTGATCGAGGTCATTCCCGACGGTCCGCGCTGGCGGCTGCAATCCAGCGACCGGCTGTTCAGCGGGATCTTCACCGACCGCCGCGCCGCCCTGCGTCACGCCATGGCCGAGGCGGAATCCCACCCCGGCCATGTGGTGGTGCTCAAGAGCGCGCGGGGATCGTGAGCCCGCGCTGCACGGCGGGACGGGCCAGCGCCCGTTCCAGCCAGAGCGGGACGTTCTTCAGGCTCGCGTAATCGACGATCTCGGCCGCCTCATAGAAGCCGATCAGGTTGCGGACCCAGCCGATCATGGAGATGTCGGCGATGGTGTAGTCGTCGCCCATGATCCAGTCGCGCCCCTCAAGGCGGCTCTCCAGCACGCCCAGCAGACGTTTGGATTCGGCGGCGTAACGGTCGCGCGGACGCTTGTCCTCATAGTCCTTGCCGGCGAACTTGTGGAAGAAGCCGAGCTGGCCGAACATCGGGCCCAGGCCGCCCATCTGCCACATCAGCCACTGGAGGGTCTCGTAGCGGGCCGCCGGATCGGTCGGCAGGAGCTTGCCGGTCTTCTCGGCCAGATAGATGAGGATGGCGCCGGATTCCCAGAGCGGCAGAGGCTTTCCGCCGGGGCCGTCGGGATCGAGGATGGCCGGGATCTTGCCGTTCGGATTGAGCGACAGATAGTCGGGCGTCCAGGTCTCGTTCTTCATGATGTCCACGAGGTGGACCTCATAGGGGATGCCGATCTCCTCCAGCATGATGGAGACCTTCACGCCGTTGGGCGTCGGCAGGCCGTAGTACTGCAGGACCGTCGGGTCCTTGGCCGGGTACTGGTTGGTGATCGCAAAGGCGGACAGATCGGCCATGGGGCTCCCTCTCGTGGCGAGCCCCTATGTCGGGAGACGAAAGCGTCGCCGCAAGCCAGGACCGATCAATCCGGTTCGCGGTCGCCGGTCTCGGTCGGGCGGACGGCGAGGAGCCAGCCGTCGGCAATGTGGAGCTCGGGCGCGGCCTCTTTCGTGAAGGGCAGATACCAGGTCTGGCCGCCGGCGCTGGGCGTGATTTCGAGCATATCGTCGGCGCCGAAATTCTGGACCGCCTTGACCTTGCCCAGCGCCACGCCTTCCGGATCGCGGGCTTCCAGGCCGACGAGGTCGGCGAGATAGAACTCGTCCTCTTCCGGCTCAGGGAAGCGGTCGCGGGGGACGTAGAGTTTCAGATTGCGCAGGGCGTCGGCCTGCTCCTTGGTGGCGATCTCCTTCGCCCGGCCGACGACGCCGTCCTTGGTGGCGCGGGCCGCGGTCACGGTCAGGCCATGCGAGCCGTCGGCCCGCAGCAGGGGACCGTATTCGGTCAGGGCGAGGGGGTCGGCGGTATAGGCGGTGATCCGCACCTCGCCCTTCACCCCGAAGCCGCCGGCGACATGGCCGACGAGGATGAGTTTCTGGTCGTTCTGCGCCATCGTGGCCGCTCCGTTCGATCCGTGTGTCGCCAGATAGCAGAAAGGCAGCGCCCGGATACCGGACACTGCCTTTCTCCAGCCGGCCCCGGCTTTCGCCGGGGCAAGCGGTAAGGGGTTTAGCCCTCGGTGGTTTCTTCGGCGGCGCCTTCGGCCGGGGCCTCTTCGACGCTGACTTCGGCGGAGCCTTCGGTGTCGGCGGCGGGAGCCTCTTCAGCCGGAGCTTCTTCGACGGCCGGAGCGTTCTTGGCGGCTTCGGCGGCAGCGGCGGCTTCTTCCTTGGCGCGGACGGCAGCTTCAGCGGCCTCGACCTTGGCGGCGGCTTCAGCTTCGGCGCGGTCGGCTTCGCGCTGGGCGCGTTCGGCGGAACGTTCCTGGGCCTTCTTGCCCGGCGTGCCCTTGTTCGGGTTGTTCGACTGGGTCCACTTGACCTTGCCGACCAGGGTTTCGTCCTGGCTCTGCGAGATGAAGCGCGCGACGCGGTCGGTCGGCTGGGCGCCCTTGCCGAGCCATTCGGCGATGCGGTCGGCCTTCAGGGTGACGCGCGGGGTGGCGCTGTCCTTGGGAAGCATCGGGTTGTAGGCGCCGACCTTCTCGATGAACTTGCCGTCGCGGGGGGCGTGCGAGTCAGCGATGACGATGTGGTAGTAGGGGCGCTTCTTGGCGCCGCCGCGGGCCAGACGAATCTTCAGCATTTTCAGTCTCTTTCTTTAAATCGAAGTCTTATTTCTTGGGTGGGAAGCCCGGAAGGCCCGGCAGGCCTCCCGGAAGTTGTCCGCCGCCCAGACCGGCGAGCCGGTCCTGGATGGCTTTCATTTCGTCGGCCGAGGGTTCGGGCATCTTGCCCCCGCCCATGGCCTTCAAACGGTTGAGATCGGGGCCGCCCATGCCGGGCATACCGCCGCCAGCGCCGCCGCCGAGACCGCCCAGCATGGCGGCCATCTGCTGCATCTTGCGCGGACCGCCCTTGGACATGGACTTGACCATGTCGGCCATCTGGCGGTGCTGCTTGAGCAGGCGGTTGATGTCCTGAACCTCAACGCCGGCGCCGGCGGCGACGCGCTTCTTGCGGCTGGCGTTCAGAAGGTCGGGCTTCTTGCGCTCGGCCTTGGTCATCGAGGAGATGATGGCTTCCTGACGCGCGATCGACCGGTCGTCGATGTTGGCGTCGGCCATCTGGTTCTTCATCTTGGCCACGCCGGGCAGCATGCCCATGATGCCCTGAAGACCGCCCATCTTCTTCATCTGCTGGAACTGGGCGGCCAGGTCATCGAGGTCGAACTGACCCTTGGCCAGTTTCCGGGCCATCTTCTCGGCCTTGGCCTGGTCGAGTTCCTGCGACGCCTTTTCGACCAGGGCGACGATGTCGCCCTGACCCAGGATGCGGCCGGCGACGCGGCGGGCGTCGAAGACGTCCAGCGCATCGACCTTCTCGCCCGAGCCCATGTATTTGATCGGCAGGCCGGTGACGGCGCGCATCGACAGCATGGCGCCGCCGCGGCCGTCGCCGTCGGCGCGGGTCAGGACCAGGCCGGTCAGGGGCAGGCGTTCGTGGAAGGCCTTGGCGGTGCGGACGGCGTCCTGACCGGTCAGGCTGTCCGCGACCAGCAGGGTCTCGACGGGATTGGCGATGGCCGCGACCTCGGCGACCTCGGCCATCAGACCCTCGTCGAGAGTGATGCGGCCGGCGGTGTCGAGGATCAGGACGTCGAAGCCCTGAAGCTTCGCCGACGTCAGGGCCCGCTTGGTGATCTGGACGGCGCTCTCGCCCGCCACGATCGGCAGGGTGGCGACCTCGATCTGCTTGCCGAGGGTGGCCAGCTGCTCCATCGCCGCCGGGCGACGCGTATCGAGGGAGGCCATCATGACCTTCTTGCGATCGAACTTCGTCAGTCGCAGCGCCAGCTTGGCGGAGGTCGTGGTCTTGCCCGAGCCCTGCAGGCCGGCCATCAGGACGACGGCGGGGGGGGTGGCGTTGGTGTTGAGGCCGACCGGCTCCTCGCCGCCCAGCATTTCGATCAGGCCGTCATAGACGATCTTGACCACCTGGTCGGCCGGCTTGACCGAGCGGATGACCTCTTCGCCCGTGGCGCGTTCGGTGGCGAAGGCGATGAAGTCCTTGACCACCGGCAGGGCGACGTCGGCCTCCAGCAGGGCCACGCGCACTTCGCGCATCGCCTCGGCGACATCCTTTTCGGACAGGGCGCCGCGGCCGGTGATCCGGTCGAAAACGCCTGTCAGCCGCTCGTTCAGAGCCTCGAACATTCACTACCTCGTCAGCCTCGCCGGGATTGGCGCGGGCCGTGATTTCCGCGCCTGAACCGGTCTCCATAGCGAAACGGCCCCTGGCGACGATCACGTCGGCAGAGGTTTCTCGCCTGCCTCGTCCATCGCGAAGATGGGGACGTGCAGGTGGAGACGCAGGTTCAATTGCGTCGGAAGCGGCGGCTTATGACGGAAAAGGGCGGCGAAGACAAGGCGAGGGCGAAAAGGGTTCACCGGCGACTCCCGACTTGAGCGTCCAGACAGAACGCCGTCTTATGACGCCTCACCCTTCAGGAGCCCCCCATGACCCGACGCAGCCCTGCCCTCGCCCTGCCCGGCGCCCTGACTGGCGCCCTGACTGGCGCTTTGACCGCCGCCCTGATGATGTCGACCGCGACGGCGGTGCTGGCGCAGTCGGCGCCCACGACGGCGGCGGCGGGGGAAACGCCCGCGCGGCGTCAGGCGGGGACGCTGGTCTATGACGGCATACCTGAAATCCCGGCGACCCTGAGACCCCAGATCCAGCGCTATCGCAACGCCCGGTCGGCCTCGTTCCAGGACTGGCTGCCCGACGGCTCCATCCTGATCGCGACCCGCTTCGGCGAAACGCCCCAGATTCACCGGGTCGCCGCGCCCGGCGGGGCCCGCACCCAGCTGACCTTCTTCGACG
>DBBK01000228.1 GCA_002292165.1 Brevundimonas sp. UBA986 | reverse complement strand
AACGCCTCGGCTCGCCCAGCCTGCCATGTTTCGTCCCGGAGGACCGGCCTCGCCCGAAGGTCGAGCCGTCAGCGTGGACGACTGGCGTCCATTGCCGTGAAGATACGAGCGAACTCGGTCAGCTCAGCATGCCGGTTCCGCCACGCTTCGAGGTCAGCCCATGCCTTCTGCACGACCTGCTTCCGCAGTTCGGCGTCAGACATGGCGACCATGGTCGAAGTGTAGGACCGAACATTATCACGCTCGACGCTGACGAACGCCCGAATGGTTTTCGGCGGCTCGACGTTGGACGTCGATACGTCAATGGTGATCGACCGGATGAGATCGCCGGCTTGGGCCAGCCGATGCTGATGCGCCGCCTTGCCGTCGTCCCACTCGAAATGGGCGTGAACTGCCGAGTTGGCCGACTGCGCCCGCTCCAGCAGCGCATCCGGGGTAAGTGCGCCGCTGTTCTTTTTGCGGACGTCCTCCATTTCCCGGCCCGCCTTGTCGGCGTCGATACTGACCCGCGAACCCGGTCGCCATGCGTATCTCAGCGACATGGGAGTTCCTCCCCTGTCTTCGCCACGTGAAACCGGCCATTGATGCCGCTCTTCTCTGGCCGCCAGTCGCCAACCCCGACACCAAACCCGCCCGCTTCGATCAAGCCGATGACCTGTTCAGCGGAGAGCACGTTCGCGTTGAACTTGATCTTGAGAATGGCGCCCCAAGTCTCGAATTCTGCGCGGAAACGAGTGTCGGTCGTCATGCCGACGGTGACGATGTCGAACCGCTGAGACGGGGCCGGGCCGAGCAGTTCGACCATGTCCCCTTCGACGTGGAAGCACTGCCGGGCCAAGACCTTGGTCATCGTGCCGATGGTAGTGACCGCTGTGATGGCCGCGCCCTTGAAGGCGATAGACGGAAAGCCGAACCGGCCCGTTTCAACGTCCTCCTCCGTCGGCTTATCGGGCATGCCGTCGAGCCAGTAGATCGTCTCGCAGAAATCCTGCCATGGGTCCTTTGCGACGCGGCCGGCGCTAGCCTTCTTCATGTGCTTGTCCAGCATCATCTTTTTCGACTTGGCCGACCAAGCATGGCAGATCAACGGTGTGTCTCCGATGATTGCAACCTCGATGGTCTGGATGTTCATTGGCGGCAGTTCGAGCGCCAAACTCTTTGGCTTCGCTGCGGCGGCCATCAGGCGACCTCACAGACGCGCGACAGAACCCAGGCGCGCTCAGCGGCGGTCGGACGGGTGCTGATCAGATCGCACTGGTGTTCGAGGTCGTCCAGCGCCTGAACGGCGGCGGGGGAAAGCGGCTTGCCGGGCTTCGGAGCAGCGGCCGTGCCGATGGGGCCGCCACGACGGCGACGGTTCAAAAACTCGCCGAGAAGACCGAGGTCGCCGACGGCGGGCGTCCAGCTCGGATTGATGCGGGACAGGTTGGTAACGGGCACAAGGGCCATGGTTTTGATCCTCTAACGATCAGGTTTCGATGCCGACTGAAGTTGGCGCTTCGTGTCGATGTCTTTTGTGTAAACGGGAAATGCGGACAATGCAATATGCGTTTACAGAAATCGTCGGCTAAGGGCGGCGACCTCCGGACCTCGGCGACAGACCCCGAGCGCGGCGACGCGTGTCGATGGGGTCTTGTCCGAACCGGATCATCCGCCGCGCCGCGTCGGCGTGGATGCGCGCTTCGGTCAGGCCGACGTAACGGGCGCCGCCGAGGCCCATCTCTCGCCGCCTTCCGCGCCAGCGGAAGATCAGAATCCAGCTCCGGGTGCCGGTCTCCAGTACCCGAAGGTAGAGGCCGGCACCGTCGGCGTGCATGCCTGGCTCCAAGTCGAAAAGTAGATGCTCGGGGAGTGTGGGAGCAAATGGACTCCGGCGCGGGGCGGTTGCGGTCGCGTTCATGAGTCCGCGCCCATCTTCAGGATGACGTCGATGACGGCGAGGGCGGCGGTGTCGTGCCAGTCGTTCGAAACGTGGTCGCCGTCAGGAACGAGACGCTTCGCCACCCTCGCTTTGACCATCAAGCCCGCCAACGTCGAGCAAGGTGCTTCCACGATCCGGTCTTCAAGATCGCACATCCGCTCGTAAGCGTCGTCCTCAACCTCTCCAGCACGAACTAGGCCGGATTTTTCCTCGTTCATTAGCACGGCGCGATCATGCTTCTCGAAAGCGGCAATGACCTCAATGGCGCGTGCCTCGGTACGCGAGAAGTCGCCTCGGCGAAGGTGAGGCGAGGCCAACCACTTCCGGAGATACTCGACATCGCGCTCATTCGCGAGGCTCCCGTCGCGCCGATACAAGTAGCCGCCGTGATCCCAACAGTCGTGGCGAGTGATCGTCAGGCAGACCGGAGCCTCGGGGCGGGTGTCTTCGTGCCGCTTGTAGGCGGCTCCACAGGCCTCACGAGCAGCTTCATATGCCGACACGGCTCGGGTGTGCTGGTTGCCCAACACGATCAGCTCGGTGTCACCAGCCTGAAAGGCACGGGCGGCGGCCGGGACGGCGAGGACAGTTAGGGCGGGAGCAGCCCCGAAAAGGGCGCGGCGGTTCACATCCCTCATCACTGCACCTGTCCAAGAGCGATTTGCAGGGCGACGTAGGCCGAGGCGTCGCCGGCATAAGACTTCCGTTGAAGCGCCGTGACCATGTTCTCGAGGGCTTTCGGCGGCAAAGCGCGTGCCAGCTCTTTCAGCAAGAGCGTCACGGGCGTGGCCTCCACCGGTGGCCGAGGTTTCCAAAGCGGGACCACATTGGCCGGTAACGGCTCTCCCTTTGTAAGGCGGCCGGTCTTTTCCCGATCATATGGGCGCTTGTGATCGGGGTGAAACACGACATTGGTCAGGTCGCGCGGATCTTTGACAGACCTGGCCATTTCAGCCCCCGATTTTCGAGGTCAGATAGACGGCGCTGCCCCGGCCGCCGGAGAAGGCGCGGCGGCCATGGCGACGCATGATCGGCGACGCGATGGTGTCGGCGAGGCTGATATGGCCACCCTTGCGGAGCGCCTTGGCCAGCGGCGACTTGGCAACCTTTTTGACCCAGGCCCACGCGGCGCGGAGGCAGTCGGCGAACGAGCGCGATCCGGCGGCATTGCGGTTCAGGCTGTGGGCCATCTTCATGATGCTGGAGAGCCGGGCGCGGACAGCCGTTAGGGTGGCGGCGGCCGATTTGGTCGTGGTAGTGGCTTGGTCAGCCATGGATTGATCCTCTAACGATCGGTTCTCGGTTAGGGCCGGGGGGAAGTTGGCGCTTCCCTTCGGCCTGCTATTTATGTAAACGAGAAACATGCCCGACGCAATATCCGTAAACAAGAAATCT
Source organism: Brevundimonas sp. UBA986 (assembly GCA_002292165.1). GTDB lineage: Bacteria > Pseudomonadota > Alphaproteobacteria > Caulobacterales > Caulobacteraceae > Brevundimonas. Next base: position 15,375 of record DBBK01000228.1, on the reverse strand, counting down.
CGCGGCCGCCCGGCAACGGGTCAGGACCAAGCGGTTTCCGTGCGCCTTCCTCGCGACGTCATTGAGCGGGCCGATGCGATTGCGAAGGCGTCGGACCTCACGCGCTCTGAGGTCATCCGTCGCGTTGTGATCAAGGGCCTTCCGGTCGACCAGACCTAGGTCTCGTTGAGCTAAACCGGATCGGCTGAGATAGAGGTCGGCGGCCTATCTGCCAAAGTGCGACACAAGCAGAAGCACGATCAGGAAGGTTGCCGACGTGCCCATAATGATCAGGTCGACGACACCCTGACTAATGCGCGTCGCCCGCTTCCACTTCGACTCCGGCGCTTTGGGTGCACCCCAAGGGTCCTTGGTCATCATCGTACCGCTTGAATAGTGGATGGGAGCTGAACGACACTGTCGCCGAACCGGTAGGGGCCTGCAAGGCTTAGGTTCGTGGCGTGTGATCAGGCGAACCGGATCGACTGAAGGTAGGCGTTCGCCCACGCTCGGCCGGTCACCAGATCAAATGTCGCCCCGGCTGTCGCCGAGCCCGTCGCCGTAGAGCCCCCCCCATAAGCCGCGTTCCAGCCCGTGCATCCGGCAGGAACCGTGATGCTGGCGACGTCGGCGGCCTGCGTCGCGGCCGCCCCTGTGGTGATTACGTCCAACGGGGCAGATGATGCCTCGAATAGGCAGGGCAGGACGATGTACGCGACCGCGCCAGCGCCGACCCAGACCGAGCACTGGTCGCCTGTCCCTACCGGAGTTTGCGTGTTCGTTAGCCTGGTATAGGCGGCTGTCGGCGTAAGGGTGGCAGTTGCAACCCCCGTCAGCTTCACGGCGGTCCCCGGCGTCGCGTTCAGCCGTTCCGATACGGCCGGCGCATCGCGGGCCACAGCTCGGACGCTGGCTGGCGCAGTCCTTCCGTTCGCGTCGGGCGTGCCGAGGGTCACGGACCAAGGTTTGCTACTGAGCGACGTGGCGCGAACCAACAAGGTGACCGTCTACAACGCCAACCCCGACGCCAGCCTGACCAATGCCGTCAAGACTGGTGATGCCGCAGCGACACTGACCCGTGTGTTGGACACGACCGCGCTCGCGGCGGCGGGCCTGAGTGCCGTCGCGACGAGCGGTTACGTCTTCAAGCTCGATAACTCAGCAGGCTCAACCACGGCCATCGCCACCTTCAACGGGCTGACGGGGAACACGAACCCGCACACCTGTTCCGCGTGGATTAGGGGCACGGGCGCAGCGGGGAGCCTTCGTCTGCGCCTGGCGTAGCGCCGCCGCCCGCGCTGATAGCGACCAGTCTGGAAGTCCAGTAGCGCGCCGGGAGCTACGGCCTGCGACGCCAGCGTGGCGGCGCGCCTGATGTTCCGGGAGAGAGGCATCAGGCGGTGTCCCCGTCCAGGATCCACGCAGCAGCGGTCCCGCCGACATTGCCGTCGACCTCAAGGGCCACTGCGCTGTTCTGGGCCCGGGTCTTCGTCAGGCCGTCGGAGTTCGACAGGGTCGCGCCCGAGGCTGCCACGAAGGTGATCTGGCCCGCGCCGCGCTGGCGGACGCCGCAGTTGAAGCCCGCACCGACGTCGGCAGCGAGCGTCAGGGTGACGGCGCTGCCGTTCGTGGTCCGTATCATCAGGCCAGCATCGCTTGCCACGATGGTCCCGGTCGTGCCGCTGATCGTACGGTACGAGAGCGTGAGCGCTGCGGCGATGGCGTTGGCCGACGCGGTCTGGCGGGCTGTTTCCTGCGTCTGGCGCGTGCTTTCGGCGGATACCCTGCCACTTTCGGCTGTCGTGCGGCCGGTTCCGTCGCCGGCCGGTGGAGGGGCGACCTCATCGCCGTCGAGATCGCTCAGGCCCTGATACAGCAGCACCTTGAACACCGCCGCATCGTCCACCGCGGAGCCGTCGAGTTTGCGGACCTCGGCGCTGTAGGTGCCCGGCGACCTGTCCGCCCAGACCGAGGCCGGGATGCGAAGGGCGCAGGCCATTTCGGACGTTGGGGTCTCGATGCCGTCGCCGACCTCGACCTCGAACGTCTCGCGGGGCAGGCCTTGGCGAGCGAAGGCGACCTTGACGTCAGAGCCCGTCCAGTCCTCGTCAGGAAAGCCGATGTCGAATGACCAGTCGGCATCGGTCCGTGCGAGCGGCACGAGCTGGGCAGGGATAAGCGCAGCGGACATCGCGGCCTCCAGTTTATTAGATATCTGGGAACGAAGGTCTTCCTTGCATCATTAGGAAGCTATCAATATGATAGGTCTTACGATGACTGATAGGCCTAGACAGAAGGTTGTAGACATTGGTGTCGTTCGGGAAGCCGGACGGCTAGCGCGTTTGGTACGCGAGATCGCGGAGACTACCGAAAAGGTCTTCTTCACGGATCACGCAGTCCGCCGGATGCGTGAGCGCGGTTTCTCCGACGCCGATGTGTACCGCGTTCTGCGTTTCGGCTCCCTCCAGGGCGATCCGTGGATCGAACCGGAGGGCGATAAGGCCTGCAAAGTCGTCATGGTCCGACGTGGCGATAGAACAGCAGGAGTGATTACGATCATCATCGAGCCGGACGGCGAACTGGTGATCAAGACGGTGGAATGGGAAGACTGAACATGAGCGAGGAAATGCACTTTGCCCGCAAGGGCTGCGCCCCGCAGGAGGCCTTCCGGTACTTGGCTTGTGGTCTGGACAACATCTTCCTGACCAGCGGCTATGTCCGCAAGGAACGCGCGGGACAATGGGTTACAGCCGTTGAGGACGCCGACGGCCTGCACAAGGCGATTGCGAAGCATCTTGTGCTGCGCCGTAAGCAGCTTGGCGGAAAGGAAGTTCGCTTCCTGCGGAAGCATCTTGAGCTAACGCAGGCCGAGCTTGCGAAGCTGTTCGGCGTCACCGACCAGACCGTGGCTCGCTACGAGAAGGATGTTTCTGCATTCGAAGGCGCGGCCGACATGCTTTTACGCCTGCTGGTTGCTGGTCATGCGATTGGCGTGCTCGATCCGATCAAACTCGTAGAAGAGATCCGCGAGTCCGATGACGTGCAGGATCAGCGTCTCGTGCTTGAGCACGACGACGTTTGGAAGATCGCAGCCTAAGCGATCCCGGCTGGCTGCTCACCGGCAACGCATCTCGGCCTCCTAAATGTTCGCGACGCCAGCCAAGGCGAATAGCCCGAGCTGTCGACGGGTCTCGGTCAATGATCAGTTGCTGAAGGCGAAGCGCGGCATGATCCGGCGCTTGGCGACGACGATGGTGTCGCCCGAGGTCGCGATGTTGATCGAGGCCTCGAAGGCGAATCCGGAGACTCCGGAAGAGCCCAGCACGACGACCTGTTTTACAACCCGGGTGCCAGAGGACGACACGGCGGTGATCTGCCCGCCGTAGCCATATCCGCTGGTGCCTGGGTAGCAGGTCAGCGACCCCGAGACTTTCCAAGTCGTCGCTGCCGTGTCGCTCAGTGTGACGATGGTGGCGTTGGCTCCGTATCCCATCGTCCTGCAAGCCGGTCAGGGATCGCCCGGCGGCACACCCGAGAACAACCCGCGCATGGCCCTCTTTAGCGAGGACATGTGGAACGAGGAACACGACCCGGTCGTGACGCCCGAGGAGATTTTCTGATGACGTCCTCTTCCTCTCCTGCCGTGCTGGCCGACCAACTGAAGGCGATCCGCGACAAGTTTCTGATCCCGACGCCGGACAAGGACCACACCGATTACGCCGTCATGACCCGGTGCATCGAAGCTTTGGGTTCATCGCCGAAGACGTCGATACTCGCTCCGGCGGACGGACAGGTTGCCTCTCAGCGGGAGGCGGTGGCTTGGCGGATTCGGGCTGGCCTGAACCATCCCCTTGTTGAGGGGCGTCCGTTCGACTGGCGACTGTCTGAAACCCGCCCATCTCTGGGTGAGGGGGCCAAGGATGAATGGTTCGACGTCGAGCCCCTCTACACCTCCCCCACCGACCAGTCTTCTGACGTTTCCGGGCTGGTGGAGGCGCTGGAGAAGATCGCCGCTGGTCGCGAGAAGCGGTCTGAGTGCGGGACCTTCACCTACACCGTGGACCTCGACGACGCCGCTGAGATCGCGGCGGAAGCCCTCGCCCAAGCGAAACGCGATGGGGGTAATGGCTGATGAGTAATCGCGAGTTCGCCAAAGCGGTCCTTCTCGGCGCGGCCATAGGTCTCGCCATATCCATCCCGCTTGTCCTATTCATTCTGAGGATTTGGCCATGACCGAAGAGACTGGAAACCTGTCCTCCTGTGGAGCGGGTATTTTGCGCCAGCAAAATGAAACCCAGATCGCCAACCCCACCCCTGAAGCTGAGGCCGTGGCGCGCCTGACCCGAGTTCGTTCTTGGGGCACACGAAAAGGCAGACCGTGGAATCCGGATGGCCCAGAAGCGGCGGCCCTCATTGAACGGCAGGCCGCCGAGATCGAACGTCTCCGCTCCACCCTCCCGCAAGCTGGAGAACCTCTGTCATCAACGCCGGTTGCCGATAATCGGGCTACCGATCCTGCCGTCAAAGCTGGAGAACCTTCCCCAGCGCAGGAGCCGTTCGCCTATGCGATCTGCTGGCGCAATCACGACACGCTGCACAAGACGCTTGAAGACGCCGAGCAGCGTCGCGGGCGCTTCAAGCGGGACATCCTTTCGCTCTACACCCATCCCGCCCCAGCCCAACCGGATGCCGGGGACCTGAGAGAGGCTGTTGAGTTCTACGCGACCGGCGTAGAGGATCGGGGCCGACGCGCTCGGAAAGCTCTCGCCGCCTTGACAGGAACCCAGCAGGCGAAGGGGGAGGGGTGATGAGGGGCCGCGACACAATCGAGTTCTACGTCGTCGGCAAGAAAGGCCACATCGCGGTCGCCGAGAGCAGCCACGCGCCTCAGAAGGGCGATCATGTCTGTATCTTGGGTGAAACCTATGTCGTGGCTGGTCGGTCATACACCGTGGACCACGCCCGCGAGTGGGATCAAACAGCTGTCGTCTGCGTCTTGATGATCGAACCTTTCGCCGCCCTTATGTCGGAGACCAAGGGATGAGCGGGGACATCCTGATCGGGCTGCTGTGCGGCCTTTCCATCCGCCTGCTGCTCTGGGTTCTGCCGTTTGAGTTGCCGACGATCATCACCGGTTGGCGACGTGACGGCGGCTGGTTCGTCGAAAAACGGCCCTTCCGATGGAAGGCGAACTCCGATGGAGGCCGCGATGATTGAGGCTGTTCTGATCTGCACGATCCTGGCCATGAGCGACGGGGACTCCGGCCGCTGCACAACACAGGCCGGCGAGCGCGTCCGCGTCCGTCTGGCTGGGATCGACGCTCCAGAGGTGGCGCCGTTCACCCGCTGTAGGACCCAGCCCGAGATCTGGGCGTGCTCGACCAGGGCGGCGGCATTCGGTGTCACGGCCCAAGCCCGGGCCCGGCAACTGACGGCGTCTGGCGCGCGCTGCACTGTGACGGACCGAGATCGCTGGGGCAGGGTGGTGGCCCGCTGTACCGTCAACGAGCACGACCTCGGCTCCATCATGGTCCGTGAGGGCCTGGCCATCAGCGAGAGCAACTTCGGCGACCCCTACCGCCGCGAAGAGCGGGCGGCGCGGGCTGATCATCTGGGGGTGTGGAGGTGAGCGCGGCAAACGACAACGGGTTCAAGCTGGCCTACTCGCCGGCCGAGGCTGCAGAGGCGACCGCCCTGGGGCTCACGACCATCTACGCCATGATGAAGGATGGGCGCCTGAAACGGGTGAAAATCGGCACCAGGACGGTTATCCCCAGATCTTCTCTGGAGGCCCTTCTGACCGGAGACGGCGAAGCGGCTTAGGACAGACCTTAGGACAAGGTCGCGCATTGCCTTTCAAACGCCCTGCTGGCGCTGAAACTGAGAATCCCACCCTCTCCGCCATTCATTCCCTTGAGAACTAAAGACTTTCCCCGATGGGGACCCCCGCTGCGGCCCTATGTCGGGCGGGTGTTTGCGCGGCCGCTGGGCTAGCGTTGGGCGGGGAGGGCGAGGCCGGGGGCGTGGCCGTCGTTGGGGCCGCCCTCGCGGTCGGCGCCGGTGAAGCGGAAGAGCTCGGCGGGGCGGCCGCCGGTGGCGGCGCTGAGGCGGCCGGTGGCCTCGACCAGACCGGTGCGCTCGACCCCGCGGCGGAAGTTCTGCTTGTGGAGCGGCAGGCCGGCGACGGCCTCGGCGGCGGACTGGAGGCCCGACAGGGTGAAGGTCTCGGGGGCCAGTTCGAACAGGACCGGGCGGTACTTGAGCTTGGAGCGCAGGCGACCGAGGCCGGTGGCGAGGATGCGACGGTGGTCCGAAGCCATGGCCAGACCCGGCAGGGCGGCGGTGGGGCCGGCTTTGGCGGCGCGACCTGCGTCGCGGGCGGCTTCCGGGACCAGACCGGCCTCGTAGAGCAGTTCATAGCGCTCCAGCACCCGCTCCTCGTTCCAGCGGGCGCCGGGGGCGAGGGCGAACAGGCCTTCGGCGCGGGCCAGGCGGCGGGCGTCGGCGCCGGCCCAGTCGCGCAGGGCCTCGGCGATCAGGGCGCGGGCGGGGTCCTTGGGGTCGCGACGGTCCTCCCAGGGGAAGGCCTCGAGCACGGGTGTCCAGTGGGCCTCGGCGGCGTCGGCGGTCGCGGCCTCGCGCGTGAGAGCCAGGTAGCCGACCGAGATCTCGCGAGCCCGGTCGGGACCGGGGGCCGCGCGGGGGCTCTCGCGGCCCGCGTCGCCGAAGGTGTAGAGCTGTTCGACGAAGCCGGGGCGGAAGCCGGTCTGGGCGGTGACGAAGGCGCGCAGCGTCAGCTCGAACGTCCGGTCATGGGCAGGGTCGAAGGGGCCGGACGGCAGGGCCGTGGCCTCGCCCGCGCCGGTGGTCAGGACGCAGAGCCGTCCGCCGCGCGGCGGATCGCGCAGGGCCATGACGACCGCCGAGAGGCTGATCCTGACGCCGTGCTCCCCCCCGAAGGCCATGGCTACTCCGTATGCCAGGCGTCGGGGGCGGGCATGATGCCGACGGCCTCGCCGAGGACGCGGAAGCGCTCGAGATAGCGGGCCTGGGCGATCGGGGCGGGCAGGGGGTCGATGGTCAGGTCGTAGCCCGCCGGCGGGGCGCCGAAGATCTTGAGCGACTCGGCGCGGCCGAAGCCGGCCAGCTGGGTGGCCTCGAAGAAGGCGCAGGCCCGGTCGGCCTTCTTGATCAGGGTCTTGATGGCCACGGGCGACTTGGGCGGCAGGCCGAAGCGGACGTGGATGGCGTCTTCCAGCCGGGCCTCGAAGGCCTTGTAGCTGACGCCCAGAGCCGCCTTGAAGGGGGAGATCATGTCGCCGATGACGTACTCCGAGGCGTCATGCAGCAGGGCGGCCAGACGCCATTTGGGGTCGAGGTCCGGCTTCATATGGACCGCGATCTCCTCGACCACGCAGGAGTGCTGGGCGACCGAGAAGGCGTGCTCGCCGATGGTCTGACCGTTCCAGCGGGCGACGCGGGCCAAGCCGTGGGCGATGTCCTCGATCTCGATGTCGAACGGCGAGGGATCGAGCAGGTCGAGACGGCGACCGGACAGCATGCGCTGCCAGGCTCGGGGTGCGTTCTTCGAGGTCGGGTCGGCCAAGTCGTTGATCCTGCTGTCGGCAGGTCAGGTGGCCCATTGCGGCGGCGTGATCAACCCCGGGAGGGCGGTTTGGGCCTCTATTCCCCGACGTTGAGGGCCACCAGGTCCTTGGCGTCGTCGAAGACGCGGTCGGCGTGGCGCTCGCGCGAGCGGACGGTGGCGACGACGATCGGGCCGCCGCGCGGGCCGCGCGCCTCATAGCCGACGGTGCGCCAGCCCTCGGGCGAAGGGCGGTTGTCGGTCAGGACGTAGGTCTGGCGCACGGCCTCGCCGGGGGCGCGGGTGCGGACTTCGGCGGAGTCGTTGCTGGCCTGGACGGAGACAGAGTCGGAGTTGTCGCCGGTGGTCAGATGGCCGTTGACCGAGGCGTCGCCGTGCTTGGCGCGGATGGTGATGCCGCCGATGCGGACGTCGGCCTTGTCGCCGTTGGCCTCGACATGGATGCCGGGCATGTGGACGGAGGCGCGGTCGCCCTGGGCGTCAACCTGCATGCCGGGGGCGGAGATGTGGGCGCTGTCGGCGTCGGCCCCGGCTTCGGCGTCCGCCTTGGCGGCTTCAGCGTCGGCCCGGGCGCTCTCGGCGTCGGCGCGGGCGGCCTCGGCGTCGCCACGGGCAGCCTCGGCGGCCGAACGGCTGATCTCGGCGGCGGTCTGGGGCATGACGCTGAGCAGGCCCGCCTCGAAGGGCTTCAGGGCAGGGCCGGCGTCATCGCCGTCCAGGGTGACCAGATGCAGCTCGACCTCGGCGCCGCGCGGCCCGGCATAGGTGCAGACCTTGCCGTCGGCGCTGGCCGAGCCCTTGCGGGTCAGGGAGCCGATGCTGTCGGGGCACTGCAGGGCGTCGATGACCTTGAGCACCCCCTTGGCGTCGCTGTTGGAGCGGGTGGTGGAGATGCGCACGCCGTCGTTGTCACAGGCGGTCAGGGCCAGGGCGGGGGCCAGGAGGGCGGCACAGGCGACGAGTGTGGGCAGGCGCATCGAAAGGGTCCTCTTCACAGGCCTATCCTGCGCGGAACGCCGGCGCATTCCAGTGAAATCGCGGTAATCGGCGTGACGAAACCTGTCCGTTCCCGTGTCAGGCATGAAATGCGATCAGTTCTCAAGAACCGGGGCGGGCGCCTTCGCGGCGGTTGAGGAACGCCAGCCGCTCGAACAGGTGAACGTCCTGCTCGTTCTTCAGCAGGGCCCCGTGCAGCGGCGGGATCAACTTGTTGGGCGTCTTCTCGCGCAAGGTCTCCGGGTCGATGTCCTCGACCATCAGCAGCTTGAGCCAGTCGAGCAGTTCGGAGGTCGAGGGCTTCTTCTTCAGGCCCGGCGTGTCGCGGATCTCGTAGAAGGTCTTGAGGGCTTCCGAGACCAGGCGTTGCTTGATGCCGGGGAAGTGGACCTCGATGATCGACCGCATGGTCTGGTCGTCGGGGAAGCGGATGTAGTGGAAGAAGCAGCGGCGCAGGAAGGCGTCGGGCAGCTCCTTCTCATTGTTCGAGGTGATGACCACGACCGGGCGGACCTCGGCGCGGATCGTCTCGTCGGTCTCCTGAACGTAGAACTCCATGCGGTCGAGTTCCTGGAGCAGGTCGTTGGGGAACTCGATGTCGGCCTTGTCGATCTCGTCGATCAGGAGAACGGGGCGGACGGGGGAGGTGAAGGCCTCCCACAGCTTGCCCTTCTTCAGATAGTTGCGGACGTCGTGGACCCGCTCCTCGCCGAGCTGGGAGTCCCGTAGACGGCTGACGGCGTCGTATTCATAAAGGCCGTTGTGGGCCTTGGTCGTCGACTTGACGTGCCAGGTGATCAGGGGGGCGTTGAGGGCCCGGGCCATCTCATAGGCCAGGACGGTCTTGCCGGTGCCGGGCTCGCCCTTGATCAGCAGGGGGCGCTGGAGCGCGACCGAGGCGTTGACCGCGACCTTGAGGTCGTCGGTGGCGATGTAGTTCGAGGTCCCCTCGAACCGGTCGGTCGGCTGGGTCATGCAAGGCTCCGGTCAGTCCCGGTCACGCCTAGCGCCGAAGCCCGGGGTTAACAACGATAAGGTTCGTGGGCGAGGGCGCATTGCACTCGGAAAAAGTTTTGCACTCCGAGTGCAAATCGGAGGCGGGGTGGGAGGTTCGGCGTCGAGCCTGTTGAAAGGGCTTGGCTTTAATTTTGATGCACCCGGTGCATCGATTGCACTCGCGTGCAAGGGCGAGTGCAGGCGGCATTGATGGATAGCGATGTCAAAGACCCGAAGCGCGGGGAGTGTACGCCGGGTTTCGGGCATGCTGAACCGAATGGGGGCGTGAACAGGGAAGGGTTTGAAAAGGAAGGGGATTGTGGATCGAGAAATGCGAGGTTGACGTCTCCTCGCCACGCGTAGCGGAGAGACGGAGGGGGTTCTGACGGTGGCGAGGTCTGTGTTGGCGAGGGCTGAAGAGCCCCCTCCGTCACGGCGCTGAAGGCGCGTCGCGCCACCTCCCCATCGCGAAAGTGATGGGGAGGAGACAGAAGGCGGGCCTAGCTGATCCGCTTGACCGACACCGGGTCGCTGGCGGGGAAGGTTTCCTCGATGCCTTCGTCGACGAGGGCTTCCTGGCGGTCTTCGGCGGCGTGGAGGGCGTCCTTGAGCTGGTCGGGCTTGCCCTTCTGCGGGGCGGCCCGGCGGGCGTGAGGGATCTGGGTGTCGCAGTCTTCGCGGGCTTTTTCGATGTCGCTCATCGGATTTGCTCCTGTTGTTCGGACCCTTCAGGGCCGTAGCCGAGGTCGTCGATGTCGTCGTCGGAGAGGGTCTTGGCCTCCCAGTGGGCGGCGCTGGCCTGGGCTCCGCGCTCGTTCTCCATGAGGCCGGCGTAGACGAGTTCGACCTCGTCCTCGCCGCGCAGGCCGTCGCTCTCGGCGTCGATCTGGTTCACGCGCTCGCGGTCGGCGCCGAGGATGGCGTCGGCCTCGGCTTCGATGCCGGAGGCGCCGAGTTCGTCGTCGAGGTCCTGATCGTCCTCGTCGAAGTCGTCTTCGTCGGCGTCGCCCTCGGCCTGGGTGACGTCGAGGACGTCGTCGGCCTCGTCGAGCAGGAAGTCGCCGTCGCCCTCGTCGTCGAGATGGGTCTCGTCGAAGGTTTCGGACTGGTCCTGGTCGTCTCGGCCGTCATCGAGATCGGGCATGGGTCGCCTCCCTGTTGTTCACAGGGGAGAACGTCCGGCCGAGCGCGGCTGTTCCGTCAGAAGCCGGACTTAACGACCTGATCCAGGGCCGCACGCACCTCGGCGATGGCGCGGGGCCAGCCGTCGAAGCCGCCGGTGGCGAAGGTGCGGACGCGCGGATAGAAGGGATAGCGGTCCGTCGCCAGCAGGTGCCAGTCGTCCGGGGCGTGGATCAGCCAGGTCCGGGCGCCCGAGGCGGCGGCCATATTGGTGCCGGCGATGCCCGGACCGATGACGAGGTCGAGCGCATTGGACAGGGCGGCCAGGTCGTCGAGATCGTCCTTGAGGTTGATCGGCGGCGTCCAGATCTTCGCGCCGGCCGCTTCCGCAGCCGCCAGGTCGTCGGTGACGTCGCCGCACTGGAGGTTGACCATGATGCAGCCGGGGGCGGTCAGAACGGGCGCCCAGCGCTCGAAGTTGGAGAAGTAGCGGGCGCGCACGCCGGTCAGGACCGAGCTCTTCCAGTGCAGCCCGACCTTGAGGCCGGGGCCGAGTTTCTCCAGCTCCGCCTTCCAGTGGGCGACCCTGGCCGGGTCGGGGACCAGATAGCCGTCACGATCGGGGAAGTCGGCGAGGGTCTGGCGATAGATGGCGGAGAGGCTGGCCATGGGGACCCAGCAGTCGGCCTTGCCGCCGTCGGGGCCTTCCTGCTCGGCGATGTCCTCCATGAAGGGGACGAAGCGGGTCAGGCGGCCTTCGATGCGCACGGCGCGGTGGCCGCCGACGACGGCGGTCGGGAAGGTGCGCTGGTAGAGGTCGACGAGGCGGGGCTCGACGGCGATGAAGACCTTGCCGGTCGGGCCGACGGCCTCGACGATGTCGGGCAGGACGGTGCCGAAGACCATCTCGTCGGCGATGCCCTGTTCGCCGACGACCAGCAGCCGCTTGCCGGTGATGTCTTCCGTCTTCGGATTCCAGCGCGGACAGTCGACGAGGACGTGCATGGCCTCGGTCAGCTCGGGGCTGAGGCGGATCTCATAGGCTTCGAAGCCTTCCCTGAGGCGACCCATCCCCATCAGGGTCAGGGCCTTGGCCATGGTCATCATGGCGGCCTCATAGGGGGTCTCGGCCCCGGGCATGGCGGCGTCGAGATCTTCGAGCGCGCCTTCGTGGTCGCCGAGGGGATGGCGGGCGTTGGCGCGGTTGTAGCGGGCCTTGGAGAAGGCCGGATCGATGCGCAGGGCCTCCTCGAAGAAGGTCAGGGATTCGCGCATCTGGCCCTGGTCGCTGAGCACGGTGCCCAGGGTGTTCCACAGGGTCGGCTCGGTCGGCTCGATCTGGATCAGGTCGCGCAGGACGTCGATGGCCTCGTTGTAGCGCTTCTGGTCGCGATAGACGCAGGCCAGGTTATTGACGCCCTCGATATGGCCCGGGTTGGCGTTGAGGAACTTGAGCAGCAGCTTCTCGGCGATCTCCAGATGACCGAGGCGCTGGGCCAGACGACCGAGGTCGTGGGCGATGTCCGGGTTCTCGGGGCTGAGCCTGAGCGCCGCGTCGTAGGCGGTGAGGGCGTGGGACAGATGGCCGCCCTTCTCGCGGCAGATGGCCAGGACGTGCCAGGCCAGGCTGTTGTGCTCATCGGCCTTGAGCACCTGAAGGGCGCGGTTGGCGCCGCCCGCATAGTCGCCCATGCGCACGGAGGCCAGGGCGGCCTTCAGGGTCTCGATCGCCTTCCTCTGGGCCTTGATCGAGGTGCGGTCGCCGGCCAGGGCCTTCGACAGGCGGCGCAGGGCCTCGGGCGAGGCGGCGTCGCCGACGGCCCCCTGCGCGACCGGCATCAGGGCATGGGCTTCTTCTTCGGGAACAGAAGGATCGGCGGCGAGTACGGACATGGGAAATCGTGCGCTGCGGGACGTGAAATCGCCCTCGCTACGGAGTTTGGCTTAACGGCTCACAAGGGATGGTTAACCACGCCCGTTTAATCTGTGTTGGCCCTCGTGCGTTACAGACGACGCGCGGGTGAGATTGGGGACCTGCCGGATGCCTTTGAAACTGTCGCTGAAGCCGGGTGAGAAGTTCGTCCTGAACGGGGCCGTCGTGCAGAACGGCGACCGTCGCGGCGTGCTGATCCTCCAGAACAAGGCCTCGGTGCTGCGTGAGAAGGACATCATGCAGCTGGAGGAGGTCACCACCCCCGCCAAACGCATCTATTTCCCGGTCATGATGATGTACCTGGACGAGACGTCGGCCCCCAAGGTCTACGACGAGTTCGTGCGTCGGGTGACCGAATTCATGGGGGCCACGCGCAATCCGGAAGCGATGCAGGACTGCGTCGACGCCTCCAAGCACGTGATGGCCCGCGAGTACTACAAGGCCCTTATGTCCGCCCGCAAACTGGTGGACTACGAAGACCAGGTAACGAAGGTTGAGTGATGCTTCAGGCGTATAAGCAGGCGGCCACGCGGGCGGAATCGCCGCGTGAAATGGAGTATCGCCTGTTCGGTCAGGTGACACGGGCCCTGATGCAGGCTTCGGCCGCTGACGCGTCCGATGTCGCCACGCGCATCGACGCCCTGGACTGGAACCGGCGGCTGTGGTCGACGCTGGCCACCGACTGCGCCGATCCGGGCAACTCCATGCCCATGGCCCTGCGCGCCCAGATCATCTCGATCAGCATCTTCGTGGGCAAGCATTCCTCGGTGGTGATGCGCGGCGAGGACGACTTCGAGATCCTGATCGACATCAACCGTTCGATCATGCAGGGCCTGGCCCAGGGCGTTCAGCAGGCCGCCTGAGGCCGACTCTGACCCCGGCGTTCGGGGCGGAGTTTTCCGCCCGGCAAATCCTGACCGGTCCCCGGCGCATGATGCCGGGTTAACCATACAGGGCTGAAACAAGTCCTTGATTTTACATAAGGCCAGACCCGCAAGGTCTGGCCTTTGTCTTGCGTGTGCCCTGACGAGCCAAGAACCGGCTCGACGGCCAGAAGGCCGTTTTCTCCCCGACCAGAATGGAAGGACACCCCCATGGCCAACTCGGTCAATACGAACCCTGGCGCGCTCATTGCGCTTCAGAACCTGAACGCGACCAACGCCCAACTGGCGACCACGCAGTCCCGCATCAATACGGGCAAGAAGGTCGCCAGCGTGAAGGATAACGGCGCCATCTGGGCTATCGCCCAGGGGCAACGCGCCGATATCTCGGCTCTGGGAGCGGTGAAATCCTCGCTCGACCGCGGTGGTTCCGCTGTCGACGTTTCGCTGGCTGCGGGCGAGTCGGTCTCTGACCTCTTGCTCCAACTGAAGGAGAAGGCACTGGCGGCGACCGACAAGTCGCTGTCGACGGCGTCCAGAAGCGCGCTGAACGAAGACTTCAAGGCCATCCGCGACCAGATCACCACGGTCACCAACAACGCCGACTTTAACGGGATCAACCTGATTAAGACCGGCGCCACGGGTTTCCAGGCCCTGGCCAATGCGGCTGGCACCGCGACCCTGACCGTCAAGCCGGAAGTCCTGGCGCTGGGGTCCACGAACGTCACCGTCACCGCGACGACCACCATCGGAACCGCGACCCAGGCCACCTCGGCCCTGGCTCTGGTCTCCGCCTCCATCGACAAGGTCTCGGGCGCCCTGGCGCGTCTGGGTACGGCGTCGAAGGCCATTTCCACGCACTCAACGTTCGTCGGCAAGCTGTCGGACGCGCTGGAAGCGGGTGTGGGCAACCTGGTCGACGCCGATCTGGCGAAGGAAAGCGCCACGCTTCAAGCTCTGCAGACGAAGCAGCAGCTGGGAGCCCAGGCCCTCTCCATCGCCAACCAGGCGCCGCAAATCCTCACGTCGCTCTTCCGGAACTAAGGAAGAGGCCGCGTTCAGGGATAAGCGCCGGAGGGGGAAACCTCTCCGGCGCTTCCTTTTTGTTGGAGGGCGCTTCGCGCCCGGCGCTATCGCTCGCCGCGCGGCGNNGCGGCGGCTCGCTGCTTGAGCGCCGTCTTTGTGCGTTTCGCTCAGCCGGCGGTGAAGGCCAGCCAGCCGATCACGGGCAGGGCGGTGATGGTCAGGGTGACGGCCACGACCACGGCGGAGGGCTGGACCCGTGCGCGCGTCGAGATGGCCCAGGCGATCAGCCACAGGCCGAACAGGACCACATGGACGCCCAGCCACTGGCGCGGCAGCAGGGCGTCGAACAGGGGTACGGTCGCCAGCTCCACCGCCACCCCGGCCAGGGCGATGATCATCAGGACGGTTTCAGGCATGTGGACCGGGCTCGCGCTCGCGGTCGGATGAGGATGGGTGTGAGCGGTCCGCATCGGACGCCTCGGGGGTTCAGCTTCGACCTTTCCCCTATCGGCCAAAGCAGGGCCGCGGGGCATCCGGTGAAACCCGGTACGGCTCTCGGTAATGCCGCCGTCGGCTCGTCTCGAACCCCATTGACGTCAGGGGTTTGCAGTCCCACCTTTCGAGTCCCTGTTAGCAGCGAAAGGAGGTGATCAAGTGATCTCATTGTCCCAAACCCGTACGGTGACCGAAGCTTGGTCCTCTCACGAGGTCCGGGTCTGATAATTCCTTCGCGCGCGGACGGCTTTCGGGCCGGCTGAACGCAAGTAGACAGACTGGTTTCAGGTCAGGCCGTAACGCGGTCAGACAATGAGGGCCGTCGGGGCAACCCGGCGGCC
>DBBK01000067.1 GCA_002292165.1 Brevundimonas sp. UBA986 | reverse complement strand
CCGCTTCGCGGTCCCCCTCCCCCGATGGGGGAGGATCGACGCCTCCGGGGTTCCGCCCCGGGGGCGTTTTCGTGTCCGGACACGATTTCGGGGCTGTCCGGACAGGCTGTTGATTGCGTGAAGGCGAGCGGTCGGGCTCGATGCCGCCATGACCGAGATCACCGAACCGACCGCCCCCTCCTCCGCTCCCTCCACGCGTGGCGAGATCCTCGAGATCGTGAAGACCGTGGTCGTCGCCCTGGCCCTGGCGACGGTGCTGAGGGTCGTGCTGTTCCAGCCCTTCACCATCCCCTCGTCCTCGATGGAGCCGGGACTGGTGACTGGAGACTATATCGTGGTGTCCAAGTTCGCCTACGGCTGGAGCCGGGCGTCGTTGCCGCTGAACCTGCCGCTGATCCCGGGGAACGGGCGTCTGCTGGGGCACGGTCCGAAGCGCGGCGACGTGGTCGTGTTCCGCCTGCCGCGCGATCCGAAACAGACCTGGGTCAAGCGGGTCATTGGCCTGCCCGGCGACCGGGTGCAGGTGACGGGCGGAGTGGTGTCGGTCAACGGCGTGGCCATCCCGCAGGCGGCCGAGGGCCTGACCCACGACTTCGACGCGCCGACGCGAGAGGTGATGCAGGTGCGCGAAACGCAGGGATCTAGGAGCTACGTCACCTATGACGGCGGTTCCGGCCTGCCGGGCGACGACACAGGCGTCTATGTCGTGCCGGCCGGGAACTATTTCATGATGGGCGACAATCGCGACAACTCGCTGGACAGCCGCTGGCCCGGAACCGTGGGGGTCGGCCTGCTGCCGGCGAAGAACATCATCGGCAAGGCCGAGATCGTCGTCGGGTCGTGGAACGCGGGCGCCGCCCTGATCAAGCCCTGGACCTGGCTGGACCTGCGCGGAAACCGGTTCTTCAAACCGATCCGGTAAGGTCAGCAAGATCGGTCGAGCGCGCCGGGCGGCCTTGCCTCTGACAGGCCTCGTCACGAGGATGCGAGGACGATGACGGCGACGCTGACCCCCTACATGGCCCGGATGGCCCGGGTGCTGGATCATATCGACCGGCGCCTGGACGGCGATCTGGACCTGGAGAGCGTCAGCGCCGTCGCGGCGTTTTCGAAATTCCATTTCCATCGGCAGTTCAGGGCGACCTTCGGCCTGTCGCTGCACCGCTATGTCCAGCTGGCCCGCCTGAGACAGGCCTCGAAACGGCTGGCGGACATCGGCGGCGACAGCGTCACCGACATCGCCCTGGGCGCCGGTTACGAGACGCCCGACGCCTTCGCCCGCGCCTTTCGCCAGAGGCTGGGGCAGTCGCCGTCGGAGTTCCGGAAATCTCCCGCCTGGGAGCCGTGGCTCGCGGCCTTTTCGCCGCTCAACTCAGCCCGGAGCCGGATCATGCCCCAGACCTTCACCACCGCCGACGTCGTCATCCGCGAGACCGCCCCGACCCGGGTCGCGATCTTCGAACACCGGGGCGACCCCGAGACCCTGGACCAGACCATCCAGCGCTTCATCGCCTGGCGGAAGTCGCAGGGCCTGTCGCCCGCCAACAGCGCCACCTTCAACATCTGGCACACCGAGCGCCGCCCGGCGAACCCCGCCGACTATGCCATGGACCTGTGCGTCGGCCTGCCCGAGGGCCATGCCTTCGAGGCGGGCGGGCATGACGTTAAGGAGGGCGAAATTCCCGGCGGGCGCTGCGCCGTCCTGCGCGTCACCGGCGACACCCACAACCTCGAGCCCGCCGCCCTGTTCCTGTACCGCGACTGGCTGCCCGACAGCGGCGAGGAGATGCGCGACTTCCCCGTTTACGCCCAGAGATTCTTCCTCGAGGCGCCGGAACAGGGGACGGCGGCGGAGGTGCATCTGCCGTTGCGGTGAGGCTCGGATCAAGAGGGCGAAAGCGACCGCCAATCTCTGATCTTACGTAGGCCGGTGACCTCCTATCGAAAAATCTTGCATTTTTCACTATGCAAGATTATATGGGTGCCGAGGGCCCAACATGACAAATCCCCTAATTGGATTGCGCCTAAAGGCGCTGCGCGAAGAGCGCGACCTGACCCAAGATGCGATCGCCGGTCTGCTTGGCTTTAATGACCGCCAGACTGTTTCGGCTATTGAGACGGGTGACAGAAAAGCCAAGCCAGTTGAATTGGCTCAGCTAATCGAGCGATACGGTCTAGACCCGGACTATTTCTCCGATCCATTTCGTTTGGTCGGAGAAGGTAAATTCTGCTGGCGTCAAACCAGATGCGCTGCCGCTGCACTCAACGCGTACCAAGATCGCGCTGGTCGCTGGCTTGCCGCTTATCGCGCGTTGACCACTGCCGAGGAACGGCCGGGATCCCGAGAACGCCGTAGCTTGAGGCTATGGGAGAACTCAACCTACGAAGTCGCCTGCGCCGAAGGCGAACGGTTCGTAATCGATTATGACATGGGGGAAGTTCCTGCAACGCGCCTACCGCACGTGATGGAAAATGAGTTCGGCATCCTGGTGCTTATGGTGGACATGGATCCTGGCATATCTGGTGCCGCCTGCCGCCTCCCCGAACTGGACGCTGTTCTTGTGAATCGCAGCGAACCCCCGGGGCGGCGAAATTTCGACCTCGCTCACGAGTTTTTCCATCTGCTCACGTGGGAAACCATGCCGCCTAAGCGGATCGAAGATGTCTGCGAAACGAGCAAAAATCGTGTCGAGCAGCTTGCGAACAATTTTGCGGCCGCCTTGCTCATGCCTCGGCGCCTCCTCGAACGATTTGGCGAATGGACCCGCGTCGGTGATGCTGAACGCGCCAAGAGGATGCAACAGGTCGCCGACCATTTCCAAGTCTCCGTCAGCGCCCTACATTGGCGACTGGTAGCTCTACGCCTTTTGAACAAGTCAGCCCCGATGGTGGAGGTCGTCTCCGCTGGCACTGAGTATCTAAAAGACACTCCAGCACTGTTCTCGCGCACGTTCCTGTTTGTCATGGCCGCGGGCATCGAAGAGGGACGGATTTCGGTTTCAAGGACGACAAAGCTGCTTGAACTCTCGCGAGAAGCACTGCGCTCAGCTTTTGCTGCTCATGGCGTTTTGACGCCGGAAACGGTGTGAGGTCGTGACATCATGGCGGTCTCTCGAGCTTCAGTCCTACTAGACAACTGCGCAATCTCGGACTGCTACGCTCTGGGGGCGTGGAAGGCCTTGGTCGCCCGGTTCCAGCTTGAGACCGTCGAAGAAGTCGCCTCCGAGGCAGCCACAGGCGATCAGCACCGCGAGATAATCGACCCCAGACTTTTTCGCGAACAAGCAACCGTGCACGGCCTGACGTCATCCGCCGTGCTTGCGGCGCAGATCGAGCATGAAGGGCTCGGCGGATTGGACAAGGGGGAGCGCGATCTTTGGATTCACGCTCTCAGCAGAACGGATAGTTGGATCCTCTGCGGCCCAGACATCGCCAGCATACGCTTTGGAGTTGAGCAGGGGTTCGCTGATCGGCTCATATCGCTTGAAGAACTGCTGGACCAGATCGGCTTCAAGACGAGATCGCCTCTGCCCACCAAGCAAACCAAAGCTTGGCTTCGCAGGATAGTCGGGCAGTTCAAAGTCGATGCAGCCCTTGGCCGGAGCGCATGACCTAGCGATCCATTGCGCATCCATCTTCTCCCTGACGGTGCGTATTCACTTTCTCGACGTCGCCGGAGGGAGATGCATAAGCCCCGCAGGTCTCCCCCCTAGCCTTTAAGCTAACCCTCCGCCGTCGTCCGGTCGATGAAGGCCAGGGCGATGTCGGCGACCTCGCCCAGACCCCCGTCCACCGTCAGGGAATGGCCGCGGCCGTCGAGCTGGAAGAGCTCGGTGACGGCGGCCTCATTGCGACGCTGGAGGGTCCAGGCGGCGCGGACGACGGGAGGCGGGACGGTGTGGTCCACCCGGCCGCTCATGAGCAGCAGGGGCCCGCGATCCGGGGCGCGGGTGTCGACGCGGGCCTCGGTCCAGGGATTGAGGTTGGCGGCGGCGGCCTGGAAGATCGGCTTGCCGGGCGCCGGGGCGTGGAAGGCTTCGTAGAGGCGGTCGCTTTCGGCGGGGTCGAGCGCGTTGCCGAAGGCGTAGCGGAACTGGGCCTTCGTCAGGGGGACACGGCGAGCGGCGTTGGCGGGATTGCCGAGCACCGGCCAGGCCGAGCGCAGGGCCGACAGCGGCAGGGGCAGGACGCCCCGGAACGGCGCGGGCGAGATCGCCACCGTCGCCCGCGCCAGACCCTGACCGGCCAGGATCTGGGCGATCAGGCTGCCGAAGGAATGGCCGACCAGGACCGGCTTGCGCCTCAGGCCCCGGGCGATGCCCGCGAAATGGTCGCGGACCTTGCCAATAGTCTCGGGGCCGATGGTCTCGGCGCCGTCGAGACCCCCCTCCTCCGCCGGCCAGCCGGGGGTCAGGGCGGCGTAGCCCGCGGCCTCGAACCGTTCAGCCCAGGGAGTCCAGGACTCTGGCGCAAGCCAGAGTCCGTGGATGAAGACCACCGGCTGCCGCCCGGAGGCGTTGGCGCGGTCGATGGCGGCCTGAAGGGTGTCGGTGGTCATCGTCGTTTCTCCCCTTCCTGCGGTCAGTGGGCCGAGCCGGCGACGTAGACGGTGTCGCTGGGGCCATTTCCGGTGATGCGGACGACGGCGGGCTCGTCGCGGGTGAAGGCGAAGTGCGGCGCGCCGGCGGGCTCGGTGTAGAAGCCGCCCGTGGTCAGAGGACGGACGGTGGCGTCCGTGGCCTCAGGGCCGTAGCCGAAGAACCACGAGCCCGAGATCACGGTGGCGAAGCGGTCGTCGCGGTGGGTGTGCGACTGGATCCGGGTATTGGCCGGGACGTGGATCTCGAAGGCGTAGGGTCCGGGCTTCGACGGATCGCCGTAGAGGAGGACGGTCTGGACGCCCGCCAGTCCGGAGGTTCCGGCGCCCGCGCCCGAGGTCGGCAGGGCCTGGGTCTGGCCGAGCGACATCGCGGTCTGGCCCAGATGACGGCCAGTAGTCACGACGGGCGTCTGGTCGAGGAACTCGCGGATGGCGGCGACCGTCAGAGCCGGTTGCTCTTCCATCAGCCAGTGGCCCGCGTCGGGGATGACGCGTTCCTGCACATCGACCGCGCCCGCCTGAGTCACGACCGCCATGGTCGAGCCGAAGCTCCTGGCGCCGCCGACGGCGAGGACGGGCATGGTCAGCTTGCCGTGGTCGGCCAGCCAGGCGCGGTTGTCGATGGCGTCCTGATCGAAGGCGGCGAACTGGCCGAAGCCGGCGTGCATGCGGCCCGGAGCGGCATAGAGGGTCGCGAAGTGGGCGCGCGAGGCCTCGGTGAAGCGCGAGGGATTGGCCGAGAACTCGTTCCAGAAGCGGTCGAGGTAGATGCGCTCACGCCCCTGCACCAGACGCTCCATGTCCGGGCCGCCGAAGCGGAAATGCCAGAGGAGCGGGTTCTTGAGGATGTCCTCCCACGGGCCGATGCCGGGGACCGGGGCGTCCATCAGCACCAGCCGGGTCACCTTGTCCGGATGGCGGGCGCTGAGGGCCCAGGCGACCATATTGCCGATGTCGTGGGCGACCACATCGGCGCGTTCGACGTTGAGGGCCGCCATGACGCCGAGAATGTCCTCGGCCTCATTGGCCTTTTCGAAGCCGCCGGTGGCGGTCGCCGACAGGCCCATGCCGCGCAGGTCGGGCACGATGACGGTGTGGTCGCGGGCGAGGTCGGCGGCGAGCGGGGCCCACATGTCGCCGGTCTCGCCATAGCCGTGCAGCAGGACGACGGCCGGGCCGGAGCCGCCGATGCGGACGTGCAGGGTCGTGCCGTTGGCGGCGATCTCGCGCGTCTGGAAGCCGGCGGGGAATTCGAAGGCCGGGCGGGCGCCCGCCTGTGACTGTGCGGAGGCGGCGGCCGGCGGGGCCGTCTGGGCGAGGACCGGGGCGGCGACCATGGAGGTCGCGATCACGGTCAGGGCGGCGCCGGCGAGGGCCAGGCGGCGGAAGGCGGTTTTGGCGTTGGTCATTGGTCGATCTCCTGAGAGCCCCTATCGGCTGAGACGGAGATTTACAGAGCTCAGCGAACGCGATTAGTCGGGAGCTCGGCGAAGCATTCTTGATCGAGGGGCAAAGATGGCGATCACCGGGGCGGACCGCGCGCGCGAGCTGGAGGTCTTCGTCGCCGTGGCCACCACCGGCAGCTTCTCGGGCGCCGGCCGGGCGACGGACATGACGCCGTCGGGGGTCAGCCGCACCATCGACCGGCTGGAGGCAAGGCTGGGGGCGCGGCTGATGCTGCGCTCGACCCGGGCCCTGACCCTGACGCCCGAGGGCCAGACCTACCTCGGCGCGGCGCGGCGCATCCTCGCCGATCTGGACGAGGCGGACCGGGTCATCGTCGATCTGGGCGCGCCGCAGGGCCGGGTGCGGGTCACCGGCGCCATCTCGCACGGGCGGCACTGTATCGTGCCCCTGCTGGCCGGGTTCGCGGAGCGCTATCCGAAGATCGTCATCGACGTCCATCTGACCGACGCCATGATCGATGTGGCGGCGGGTCAGGCCGATGTGGCGATACGCTCGGGCGTCCTGCCGGACAGCACCCTGACCGCGCGCCGCCTGAGCGAAAACGGGCGGACCATCGTCGCCTCCCCCGCCTATCTGGCCCGGCGCGGGACGCCGAGGACGCCGGGCGACCTGCTGGACCACGACTGTCTGAACTTCAACTTCCGCCGCACCGAGCCGGTCTGGCCGTTCCGCGAGAACGGGATCGACCATGCGATGAAGATCGACGGGGTTATGGAGGCCAACAGCGGCGAGACCCTGTGCCAGCTGGCCCTGGCCGGGGTGGGGATCGCGCGGCTCGGCAACTTCTGTCTCGACGACCACATCCCGCAGGGGCGGCTCGTGCCCCTGCTGGAGGCGTTCAATCCGGGCGACTCGGAGGTCTTCCAGGCGGTCTTCGTCGGCGGCCCCAATATGCCGGCGCGGGTGCGGGTGTTCGTCGACTATCTGGTCGAGCGGATGCGGGGCTGAAGATCTCTGCGCGCTTGGTCAGCTGACCTTGAAGGTCGGGGGCGGCAGGGTCAGGGTCGTGTCGGGCACGGCCTCGCCGCGGAAGAAGTCGACCAGCAGGGGCTGCACACCGGGATGGGCCTCGAAGACGTTGTGTCCGGCGTTCTCGACCCGGATCTGCGACTTGCGCCGGAACTGGGCGATGACCTCGGCCTGCTCCTCCAGCGGGGTGCGGCCGTCGAGCGAGCCGGCGACCAGAAGCGCCGGGGTGTCGATGCGCATCGACGACCGGAAGCCCTCGCCGAGATCGAGGCCCGGGATAGAACCCAGCAGATGGGGCATCGGGAAGTTGAAGGCGTCGCCGAGCACGGCAGTCCTCGCCTCACGCTCAACCATCGCCAGCCGTCCAGGCGAGATGCCCGAAGCCAGATCCATCGTCTCCGGCATGCCGGCGATGCTGAAATAGTCGCGGGGCGAGGGCATCAAGGGCGTCATGACCTCGGTCATGCCGGCGTCGAGCGCCAGATAGAGGCCCGGCAGCATGGACAGGGTCTGGGGATTGGCGACCAGCCCCGAGGCGGCGAGCTGGATGCCGAAGCCGCCGAGCTTCACCGCATCCGCGCCCTCGCCCGTCGTGACCGGGTTCGCTTCGTAGCGGTCGTGCACCCGGCGCATCAGGGCCTTCAGGTCCGGAACCGCGGCGCGGGCGAGGGGGTCTTCGCCCATCAGCCGGTCCACGCGGTCGAGGAAGGCGTCGATATGGGCCGGACGTTTGACGGTCTGGTCGTTCCCTTCGAGGCTGGCGAGGGCGACGCGGCCGATGCGGTCGCCGTGACGCTTCAGGACAGACAGGGCGAGGTGGGTGCCGTAGCTGATGCCCCACAGATTGATTTTCTCCACGCCGAGATGACGGCGCAGGTCGTCGATGTCGTCGGCGTTCTGTTCGGTGGTGTAGCCGGTCATCGCCACCCCGGCTCTGGTCCAGTCGACCCAGGCCTTCTGCATCTCGTCGCGATACCAGCGGGTCATGCCCTCATGGGTCATGACGGGCCAGGGGCCGGTGGAGGCGGGCCGGTCGGGGATGTGGGCCGACAGGCCGACGCCGCGCTGATCGAAGGCGATGACGTCGGCGACCGACCGCAGGGCCATGAAGATCGGGAAGCGCGGGCCCATGGCGGTGCGCACGCCGGAGCCGCCGGGGCCGCCGGCCAGATAGACGATGGGCGGCCCCGGATTGGGCGAGGTCGAGGGGAAGCGCACATAGCCGAGGCGAATGCGGCGCGAGCCGGGGAGGTTCCGGTCCTCCGGAACCTCGAAGAAGCCGCGTTCAGCGTCGGTCTCCTCGCCGCCGCCCGAGGCGAAGCGGAACGGGCCGGGCTGGGGCGCGGTCGCCGTCTGGGCCCGGACGGCCCACGGAAGGGTCAGGACCGGAAGGGCGGCGCCGGCGGCGGTCAGGAGGGAGCGACGGTTGAGAGCTGTCTGGGTCATGGCGGTGTTGAAGCGGGTTTTTCCCGGCTGTGGAGCGCGCTTCGGCGAACGGTCGCTCTGGATCGGCGAACGGCAGCGCTTTCCGGCGAATGACGCGATATGAGTTTCNNACCCTTCTTCTGATCGCGCTCCCGACCCTGTCGCGGGCGCAAACGCCGGGCTGGGAGCGGAGTTGGGAGACCTGTCGCGCCGAGGTCCCGGCGGGACCCGGAGCGCCCGTCCTGCGTGACTGCCGTCCGGTCGAGGGGGTCATCGATCCGCAAGGACGCGAACTCTGGCTTCGCTCCGTCGTGCAGCGCCCGACCGGCGAGGGTCCGGTCGCCCTCTATGTCGCGGGCGTCGCCTCCTCCGACGTCTGGCTCAACGGCGAGCCACTGGGCGCGAACGGGCGGCCGGGGTCGTCCGCCGCGACGGAGGCGGCCGGGCGCTACCAGATCGCCTTCCCGATCCCCGAGCGGATGTGGCGGCCGGCGGACAATGTGGTGACGATCCACATGTCCTCCTTCCACGGCGGGGTGCGTCTGGACGGACCCATCGCCGGGATCGTGGTCGGCGCTTACCCGTGGTCGCCGCCGGCGGGGCTGCTGGCGATCACCTTCATCGCGGCCGGGACCCTGTTCGCCGCCGCCTTCGGCTTCGGGGTGATTCACAGCCTGCGCCGCACCGGCTCCAGCCTGACCCTGGCGGCCCTGGCCGGGGTCGCGGGATTGCAGGCCATCGTGGAAAGCCTGAGGAGCCTGATCCCCTATGCCTATCCAGTGCACGGGTGGCGGCTGATCGGGATCTGGGCCCTGAGCGCCGCCTTCGCGGTTCTGCTGGTCTCGTGGGTCGTGGCGCGCTTCCAGCCCCGGGCGCGGCGGCCGCTGATCGTGGTGGCTCTGGTCACGGTCGGCGCGACCGGCCTCGCCCCCGGCTTCGATCTGAAGACGGTGCTGGCCCTGCTGATCGGGCTGGGATTTTCCACCGCGATCGCCGCCGTCGCGGTCTGGCGCCGCGTCCCGGGTGCGCGGCTGACCCTGGCCTATCTGGCGGCCTTTCTCGCAGTCAGCTTCGTCTTCCCCGCCTGGCTGTCGGACCTGACCTATTTCCTGTTCGCCGCCGGTCTGTTGCTCCCGCTGCTGATGGCCGAGGTGGTGCGGCTGGGGCGGGACGACCGGGCGCGGGAGGTCGCCCTGACCCGCGCGGCGGCCCGTCCGAACTGCCTGACCGTGGCCTCGTCACGCGGGGTCGAGCGGGTGCCGTTGGCGGATATCGTCGCCGTGGTCGGGGCGGACGACTATGTCGAGCTGCGGCTGACGGACGGACGGCGGCTGTTGCACGCGGCGCGTCTCGACCGGTTGGAGACGGAGCTGCCGGCGACCTTCCTGCGCGTCCATCGCTCGGTGATCGCCAACCTCGCTCACGTGCGCGGTCTGGAACGGGACGGCGGCCGGGGGCGGCTGCTGATGGACGACGGCCCGCCCCTGCCGATCAGCCGGAACCGTCTGCCGGCGGTCCGTGATGCGCTGGAGGACGGCGCACTGCAGGCGACCGCCTAGCCCGCGCGGAACTCGGAATAGCTGACCACGCCGTCGTGGTTGCGGTCGAGGCGGTCGAAGGCGGCGCGGGGGTCGGCCCCGACATTGATTTGAGCGTGAGCCGTTTGCGCCAATGAAGGCGCGGCGACGGCGCCGATGGCANNGAGACCGGCGGCGGCGGCGGCGAGGGCCTGCCACAGGGACACACGCGGGCGGCGCGGTTCGCTCCCGGCGATCTCGGCGTCGATGAAGCGACGGACGGCCTCGCTGGCGGTCCGGCCCTGGTCCTGACAGCGAGCCATGAATGCGGTCTTGGTCGGATGCGGCAGGCGGATCTCGAGCGTTTCGCTCTTCTTCGGAGAGGGCTGGAGGCTCATGCGGGGCGTCCTGTGGCGGGCTTTCGCGGAGTGAACCCC
>DBBK01000099.1 GCA_002292165.1 Brevundimonas sp. UBA986 | reverse complement strand
GGGCCGTGACTTCGGCGGTCGAGGTGTTGAACAGGACGAGGGTCTCCCCGCCGGCCTCGTCAATGCGGGACATGGCGAACAGGCCCGGCGTGTCGCCGGCGACGCGGACGACCTGACGGCCGTGGCGCAGGGCCGGTTCGGCGGCGCGGATGCGGGCCATCCCGGCGATGCGTTGATAGAGGGGCGCGGTGGTGTCGAAGGGGGCGTGATCTCCGCCGATGCGGCGGTGGCGGGCGTAGTCGGCGACCCGGCTGTCGAACATGTCGGCGCGCGCGGCGCCGTAGCCGCCCTCGCCGGCGAAGCCCTGTTCGTCGCCGTAATAGATGACCGGGGCGCCGCGCGAGAACATCATCAGGGCGTGGGCGAGCGTGTCGCGCGCCAGCAGTTCCTCGTCCGACGCCTCCGGATGGGCCTTGGCGATGAAGCCGCCGATGCGGCCCATGTCGTGATTGCCGAGGAAGGTCGGCAGCTGCATCGCACCCTGTTCGCCGCCGGCGTAGAGGGCGTCGGCCATGAACAGCCGGGCGAGGGCGTCCGTGCCCTTCACCCCGTTGGCGACGTCGGTCGCCGTGGTCTGGAAGGCGAAGTCGAGCACCGCCGGATAGCGGTCCACCTGGGTGAAGCGGGCCAGCATGGCGGGGTCGTGGTCATAGACCTCGCCGAAGNNAAGATGTGGAAGTTGGGGATGCCCCTGGCCTTGGCGCGCTCCAGCATGGCGGGGACGAAGGCCTGCCAGAACTCCGGGTTCACATGGCGGGCGGTGTCGATGCGGAAGCCGTCGACGCCGTAGCGGTCGATCCAGTCACCGTAGATCTCGATCATCCCCTGAACCACGCGCGGGTTCTCGGTGAACAGGTCGTCGAGGCCGGCGAAGTCGCCCTCGGTCGAGCTCTCGCCCGCGAAGGTCGAGTCGCCGCGGTTGTGATAGTAGATCGGGTCGTTCAGCCAGGCCGGGACCTTCACCGTCTCCTCGCCCGCCGGAAGGTAGGGGGTGTAGGCGTAGTTCGGGCTGGTCAGCCGGTCGAAGTTCGAGCCGTCGAAGCCCGCGTTGATCGGGGCGCCGCCCACGCCGCCCTGACGCGAGTAGGGATAGTCGGCGCGGCTGCGGTAGGCGCAGTCGTTCTTCGGGCACTCGCGATAGCGGATCACATCGGCCGTGTGGTTGGCGATGATGTCCATATAGACCTTCATCCCGCGCGCATGGGCGGCCTCGACCAGGGCGGCGAACTCGGCGTTGGTCCCGAAATGCGGATCGACCGAGGTGAAGTCGGTGATCCAGTAGCCGTGGGCGCCCGAGAACTCGTGGCCCGGCTCGCCCTGGACCGGCTTGTTCCTGAACACCGGCGCGACCCAGACCGCGGTGGCGCCGAGGCCCTGGATGTAGTCGAGGCGGCGGGTCAGGCCGGCGAGGTCGCCGCCGTGGTAGAAGCCTTCATCGGTCGGATCGAAGCCGTTCTGCAGCTTGCCGCCGGGAATGCCGCCTGTGTCGTTGGCGCGATTCCCGTTCTCGAACCGGTCGGGCAGCAGGAAATAGATGACTTCATCCTGGGGCAGGCGGGCGCGGAAGTCGGCGGGCGCGGTCCGAGCAGCCGGGGAGGGGCGCGCGCCGGCCGCCTGGGCCATGGCCGCGCCGCACACGATCATGCCCATGACACCGGTTGCAACGGCTACAGACGCACGGATCATTCGGTTTTGGGTGCTTCGCCGTCCCATACGTTCCTGTCCAGTTTGCAGTCGAATGCATCGTTCGTCTGACGTGTTTGCAAGATTTTGCAAAACCGCCCCGGCCTGTCAATCGCCTGATTTTGCCGTGCTGTCCTGCGTCAAAATCGCATGCTGCGCTGCAACATCTCGATTCTAGCTGTGTTTTGGCGACGCCATACCGGCGGTTTTTGTCGTTCCAATCATTACGGACTTGCAAGGCTGCCGATCTTTTGCATATTTTTGCGACAGGCCAGATCGCAGCGTCAGAAACGCGGGCGGCCACCAGGGAGGTAGATGATGATCAATCGTTTCAACATTCGCGCACGTCTGATGACCGGCGGAGCGATCGGCGCCGTGGCCATGATGGCCTTCGCCGGCGCGGCCAGCGCCCAGACGACGCCTGCTCCGGCCGATCCCGACGCGACCCAGGTCGATGAAGTCGTGGTCACCGGCATCCGCGCCTCGATCGCCAACTCGATCGCCGCCAAGGCGCGCAACACCTCCATCGTCGAAGTCATTTCGGCCGAGGACATCGGCAAGCTGCCGGACGTCTCCATCGCCGAATCGCTGGGCCGTCTGCCTGGCCTGAGCACGCAGCGCCTGGACGGCCGCTCGCAGGCCCTGTCGATCCGCGGCCTCGGCCCGGACTTCACCACCGCCCTTCTGAACGGCCGCGAACAGGTCACCACCGGCGACAACCGTGGCGTCGAGTTCGACCAGTATCCGTCGGAACTGCTGAGCGGCGTGACCGTCTACAAGACCCCGGACGCCGGCCTGATCGGCCAGGGCCTCGCCGGCACCGTCGACATGCAGACCATCCGTCCGCTGTCCTACGGCCATCGCACCATCGCGGTGAACGCCCGCTATGAGCTGAACGACATCGGCGCGCTGAACTCGGGCACCACCGACCACGGCAACCGCTACTCGATCTCCTACATCGACCAGTTCCTGGACGGGACCCTGGGCGTGGCCATCGGCTATGCCCACATGGAGAGCCCCTATCAGTCCGAGCGCTTCAACAGCTGGGGCTACGCCAACCTGAACGCCACGACCCTCGTCGAGGGCGGCCTCAAGCCCTACGTCATGTCGAGCGAGCTGAAGCGCGACGGCGTTATGGGCACCCTGGAGTGGAAGCCGAACGACCGCTTCTCCTCGACCATCGACGCCTTCTATTCGAAGTTCGAGAACTCCCAGGTCCTGCGCGGCATCGAGTTCCCGCTGCAGTGGGGCGGTTCGGCCGGCAACTGTACGGTCAACGTCCAGAGCGCCATCTGCCGTCCGGGCCCCGCGCTGCGCGCCGGCTATACGGTGCAGGACGGCCTGGTCACCTCCGGCGTCTATGACAACGTCAAGGGCGTGATCCGCAACGACTTCAACGGTCGCGACAGCGAGATCACCTCGATCGGCTGGAACACCAAGTTCCAGGCCACGGACGACTGGGGCTTCGCCCTGGATCTGAACTATTCGAAGGTCGACCGCACCGACCAGATCCTGGAGACCTACTCCGGCACCGGCCGCAATATCGCCGGCCAGCTGGACAGCCTGGGCTTCACCCTGGATTCGGACGGCGTGACCCGTCTGACCAGCACCATCAACTACGCTGATCCGAACCTGATCCGTCTGACCAGCCCGCAGGGCTGGGGCGGAGACATCATCCCCGGCGGCCAGGACGGCTATCTGAACACGCCGACCATCACCGACGAGATCAAGGCTGTTCGCCTGACCGCCCGTCGTGAACTGCACCAGAGCCCGTTCAGCTCGATCGACTTCGGCTTCAACTACACCGAACGCCAGAAGGACTTCATCA
The DNA here is from genome assembly GCA_002292165.1 of Brevundimonas sp. UBA986. GTDB lineage: Bacteria > Pseudomonadota > Alphaproteobacteria > Caulobacterales > Caulobacteraceae > Brevundimonas. The sequence continues at coordinate 1,083 of DBBK01000099.1, read as the reverse complement.
ACGACCAGTACTTCCTGGGCGTCCCCGGCGGCGCCTCGGCCGTCGTGCCTTCGGCCTTCCTGCTGGCCCCGACCGAACTGGGCTACCTCGGCATTCCGGCCGTCCTGAGCTACGACGCCATCGGCCTGGTCAACAGCGGCTTCTACAACAAGGTCCGCAACCCGAACGCCGACGTCCTGTCGGGCAACTGGGCGGTGACCGAGAAGGTCTCGACCACCTACATCAAGGCCAATATCGACCATAACCTGTTCGGTATGCCCCTGACCGGCAACGTCGGCATCCAGGCGGTCTATACCGACCAGAGCTCCAGCGGCTTCTCGGCCAGCGGCAGCGGCGCCTCGACCCTGTCGACGGCCGTCAACGGCGGCGCGGAATATCTGGAAATCCTGCCCAGCTCGAACTTCATCCTGGAAACGGGTGAGGACATGTTCGTCCGCTTCGCCGTCGCCCGCACCCTGGCGCGGCCGCGGATGGACGATATGCGCGCCTCGCGGAACTACGGCTTCGACGTCTCCAAGAACAATGCCGCGGCCCGTCCCGACACCAACTCGCCGTGGAGCGGCGGTGGCGGCAATCCGGAGCTGAAGCCCTACATCGCCGACGTGGTCGACCTGTCGATCGAGAAGTACTTCGCCAACCGTCGCGGCTACGTCTCGCTGGCCGCCTTCTACAAGAACCTGGAGACCTTCGTTTACACGAAGAACCAGATCTTCGACTTCACCGGCTATCCGACCGGCGGCGTCACCCCGGTGATCAACCAGGGCGTCGTCTCGGCTCCGGCCAACGGCGAGGGCGGTTATATCCAGGGCTTCGAGTTCGCCCTGTCGGTCCCGTTCGAGGTCGTCCACCCGATGCTGGAGGGCTTCGGCGCCCAGTTCAGCTACTCGGAGACCTCCAGCGAGATCCAGCCCGATCCGACCCAGGCTCCGACCGCGGTGCCCGGCCTGTCGGAACGCGTCGCCAACCTGACCGTCTACTATGAGCGCGACGGCTTCCAGGCCCGCGTGTCGGATCGCTACCGTTCGGACTACCTGGGCGAGGTCGCCGGCTTCGGCAACGGCCGCACCCTGCGTTCGGTCGCCT
>DBBK01000184.1:4264-4611 GCA_002292165.1 Brevundimonas sp. UBA986 | reverse complement strand
CCAGCCAGTCCAGCACCTCCAGAGACCGACCCCGGGCCTTGCCGTGGGCGGCGTCGCCGGACACCACGACGACCGGCATGTCCTGGGCGCCCGGCGTGGCGCGGATCTCCCGGATCAGGCTGATCCCGTCGGCGTCAGGCAGCTGAAGGTCGATCAGGCAGGCATCGTAGGTCGTCCGGCGGATGGCCACGAGGGCGTCGCGGGTCGATCCGGCGATATCGGCGGCGAAACCGTCGCGTTCCAGCATCTCGCGCAGGATGTCGGCGGCGTCGGGGTCGTCCTCGACGATCAGCAGGCGCGGGCCGTCGTCTTCGGCGGTCGCCACCGGCAGGTCGGCCAGCGGCAGG
>DBBK01000184.1:0-4249 GCA_002292165.1 Brevundimonas sp. UBA986 | reverse complement strand
GCCAGGCCCAGGCCCGTGCCGCCCTTGGCCCGGGTGTCGGAGCCGTCGGCCTGGGCGAATTTGGAGAAGATGCGGGTGCGGAAGCTCTCGGGGATGCCCGGGCCCTGGTCGATGACGCTGAGGCGGGCGAGGCGGGTCTCGCGGTCCACCGTGACCGTGACCGTGCCGCCGGCGGGCGAGAATTTCGAGGCGTTGGACAGAAGGTTGGTCACCACCTGGATCAGGCGATCGGCGTCGCCGCGCACCGGAGCCGTCTCGGCGTCGCCGAGGATCACGGCCACGCCGAGTTCCCGCGCATAACCCTGGACCCCCTCGATCGAGCGTTCGGCGATGACGCGCAGGTCCAGCGGCGCCAGCTCCAGTCGCAGCTTGCCGGACTCGATCTTTTCGATGTCGAGGATGTCGTTGATCAGCCGGACCAGACGTTGGCTGTTGGCCTGGGCGATCTGGATCAGCCGCGCCGCCTTCTCGGGCAGGGGGCCGGCCGCGCCGCCGGACAGCAGGCCCAGCGAGCCGGCGATGGAGGTGAGGGGGGTGCGCAGTTCGTGGCTGACGGTCGAGACGAACTCGTCCTTCAACTGCTCGATGCGGCGGCGTTCGGAGATGTCGCGCACCACCGCGACCACATGGGTGCCCGTCGGCAGCTGCATGGCGCCGAGAGCGACATCGACGGGGAAGGTCTCTCCGGACCGGCGGGATCCTTCCATCTGGCGGATCAGGCCGCGTGTCAGCGCTCCCTGGGAGGTGCCGAGCCGCTTGAGGAACTCGCCGTCGCCGTCGGGGGCGATGTCGATCAGCAGGGAGATGTCGCGGCGGGTCATCTCGGCGGCCGAATAGCCGAACATCCGCTCACCGGCCGCGTTGACGGTCTCGATGCTGCCGCTCGGGTTCAGGGTGATGATGGTGTCGATGGCGCTGTCGAAGGTGACCTTCTGGCGCGCCACCGCAGCCTCCAGGTCCGCCAAGATGATGCGGCGGGCCTTCATGTAGCGGCGCGTCAGCCAGGCCGTCAGGGTGATCACCGCCAGCAGCATCAGGAACAGGCCCGCGACCAACCATTCGGTGCGGATGCTGCGTTCGTCGGCGCGGCGGGAGCGCAGGTCCAGGGCGGCGGCCTCGCGGTCCACCATCCGGCCGATGACGGTGCGGACATTGTCCATGACCGTCTTGCCTTCGCTGCCGCCGTTGCTGACCAGGGCGGCGGCCGTCACGCCGGAACGGCGGCGGGCGATGGCGCGCGCCAGGATGGTCATCTTCCGGTCCGCCAGGGCCTTCAGCCGAACGAAGTCCGCGGTCTGGTCCTGTTGGGCGGTGAGCAGGTCGCCCAGGCGGGTTTCCTGCGCGTTGAGGGAGGCGGCGGCGGTCGCGTAGGGAGCCAGATAGACTTCGTCCCCGGTCAGCACATAGCCGCGGACCCCGGTCTCGGCGTCCTGGAGCGACGAAAAGACGCGCTGGATCTGAAGTCGCGTCTCGTAGGATTTGTTGACCTCGGCTCTCAGGGCCCGGCCGCTCTCGAATTCCCGAACGAGTTCAACAGCCATCAGCACCAGCAGGGCCGGAACCAGGACCGCTGCAATCAGTGCGAGCAGATTGTTGCGGTGCAACCAAGGTTGACGATCGGGGGTCAAGACGTCGTATCCTCGCCTCTGTCAGTGACGCCTGTTGGGAGCGCCGAGTTGAAGATCTGCGTCATCGAGGACGATCCGCTCATGCTGAGCCACCTTGAGGGGATGCTCACAACCGCGGGTCATGACGTCGTCACGGCCCTCGATGTGGATACAGGACTGACCCGAGCCGAAACGCAAGGGGCGGAAGCTGCCGTAGTAGACATACTGATGCCCGAGCGGGACGGGCTGAATTTCATTATGGAGATCCGCAGAAAGTTGCCGGATATCCGTATCGTGGCCATCAGCGGGGGTGGGCGGCTGGGCGCCGGATCACTACTCAAGATGGCGGCGGGGCTGGGCGCGGACGCCACCCTGGTGAAGCCCTTCTCGTCCAGCGATCTGGAAACGGCGCTCGCGGGCTGAGATCGATGAAGCGGGCGGTTTCGCCCTTGCATCCCCGGTCGCCCGGGTGTTGATCGGAGGCGTTGACCGACGCCGCCGCACCCGAACCGACCCCGACGCCGCCGCTTGAACGGCCACGCTCCGGCTCGCTCGCGCCCCTGGCCCATCCGGTGTTCCGGGCGGTGTGGATCACCAGCCTGGCCTCCAACTTCGGCGGGCTGATCCAGTCGGTCGGCGCGTCATGGATGATGACCTCCATGGGGTCGGCCCAGATGGTCGCCCTCGTTCAGGCCTCGACCACCCTGCCGATCATGCTGCTGTCCCTGCTGGCCGGGGCCATGGCCGACACCTCGGATCGGCGTATCGTCATGCTGTGGGCCCAGGGTTTCATGCTGGTGGTCTCGGTGGCGCTGGCCGGCGCGACCTGGCTGGGCTGGATCAATCCCTGGCTGCTGCTGCTCTTCACCTTCCTGATCGGCGTGGGGACGGCGTTCAACGGCCCGGCCTGGCAGGCCTCGGTCGGCGATATGGTGCCGCGCAACGACCTGCCGGCGGCGGTGACCCTGAACTCGGTCGGTTTCAACATCGCCCGCAGCGTCGGCCCGGCCGTCGGCGGGATCATCGTGGCGGCGGCGGGGGCGGCGACCGCCTTCGCCGTGAACGCCGTCTCCTATGTCGGCCTGATCGTCGTCATCGCCCGCTGGCGGCCCGAGCGCCCGCCCCAGACCCTGGCCCGCGAAGGCCTGTGGCACGCCATGGGGGCGGGGGTCCGCTATGCGGTCATGTCGCCACGGGTCTATGCGGTGCTGATCCGCGCGGCGGTCTTCGGCGTGGGCGCCATTTCGATCCAGGCCCTGCTGCCACTGGTGGCGCGTCACCTGGTCGGGGGAGGGCCCCTGACCTACGGCCTGCTGCTCGGCGCCTTCGGCATCGGGGCCGTGGTCGGGGCGTTCGGGGCCGGTCGGCTGCGCGCCCGTTTTTCCAATGAGGTCCTGAGCCGGATCACCTGCACGGCCTTCGGCGTCTCTGCGGTCATCACCGGCCTGAGTTCGTCGATGGCCCTGACCCTGCCGGCGCTGGCCCTGTCCGGCGCGGCCTGGGTCCTGACGCTGTCGGCGTTCAATGTGACGGTGCAGATGTCCGTGCCGCGCTGGGTCGTCGCGCGGGCCCTGGCCCTCTATCAGATGGCGGCCTTTGGCGGGATGGCCCTGGGCGCCTGGGTCTGGGGTGTCATCGCCGACGGGCACGGCGTCGGGGTCGCCCTGATCGCCTCCGCGGCGGTTCAGGGGGTCTGTGTCCTCATCGGCCTGCGCCTGCCGCTGCCGACGGCGGGAGACCTGAACCTCGACCCCCTCAGCCGCTGGACCGAACCCCGAATCGCCGTGGACATCGAGCCTCGCAGCGGCCCGGTGGTCATCTCCATCGAATACCGCATCGATGAGGACCGTATCCCCGAGTTCCTCGACGTCATGAACGAGCGCCGCCGCATCCGCCGCCGCGACGGGGCGCGGCACTGGACCCTGTTGCGTGATCTGGCGGACCCCGCCGTCTGGGTCGAGCGCTATCACACCCCGACCTGGGTCGATTATGTTCGCAACAACCAACGCCTGACCCAGGCCGACGCGGTGATCTCCGAACGCATCGCCGAACTGCATTCGGGGCCGGAGCGGCCGGTGGTGCACCGTCTGATCGAACGCTCGACCGGCCATTCGATCGAGCACGGNNTACCGAGCCGATGACGGACGCGACCCGCTCCGCTTGAGGTGATCAGGTTCCCTTAGGGAAGCTTTTTTCCATACCGCTCATACCAAGGCTCTTCTGTGGCGCTTCAGTCGCCCTTTGTGCGCTGCAAACTACGCTGAAATCACGACTTTGAGCATGCTCTTGCTCCATACCGGTCTTTCGATATAGCCTCCGCTCAGGGTCGCAGCCCGGCCCTTAAAATACGCACCGTCCAACAACGGATGGGCAGGGAGGGAAATCATGAAGCTGCAATACCGGATGAACGGCCGCGCCTCGGCGCTTGCCCTGATCGCTTCCGTCGGCATGTTCGGCCTGGCCGGGGCCGCCAACGCCCAGCAGGCGGAGCCCGAGGCCAACCGCGTCGAGGACGTCATCGTCACCGCCGCCAAACGCGAACAGAACCTTCAGGACGTGCCCATCGTGGTCACGGCCCTGAGCCGGGAGGCGCTGGAAGGGGCGGGGGTCCACGACATCAAGGATCTGCAGATCCTGACGCC
>DBBK01000174.1 GCA_002292165.1 Brevundimonas sp. UBA986 | reverse complement strand
GATCTATCTGGGCACCTGCGACGGTGACATGGAGAAGGGCAATCTGCGCGCCGACGTCAACGTCTCGGTCTGCCGTCCCGGCCAGTACGAGAAGTTCAAGGCGACGGGCGACTTCTCGCACCTCGGCACGCGCTGCGAGATCAAGAACGTCAACTCCTTCCGCTTCATCTCCCAGGCCATCGGGGTCGAGGCGCGCCGTCAGATCGAGATCCTCGAGGACGGCGGCAAGATCGATCAGGAGACCCGTCTCTACGATCCGACCAAGAACGAGACCCGCTCGATGCGGTCCAAGGAGGAGGCGAACGACTATCGCTACTTCCCCGACCCGGACCTGCTGCCGCTGGAGATCGAACAGGCCTGGATCGACGAGATCAAGTCGGCCCTGCCGGAACTGCCCGACGACAAGCGCCGCCGGCTGATGAGCCAGTACGGCCTGTCGCAGTACGACGCCGTGGTCCTGATCTCGGATCAGGCCAAGGCCGACTATTTCGAGGAAGCCGCGAAGGGTCGCGACGCCAAGCTGGTGGCCAACTGGGTGACCAATGAGCTGTCGGCCCGTCTGGCCGCCGCCAACCTGGAGTTCGACGCCAGTCCGCTGCCGGCGGCCCATGTCGCCGAACTGGTGGCCCTGATCGAGGAGGGGGTCATCTCCTCCAAGATCGCCAAGGAGGTGTTCGACCACGTCTGGAACGGCGAGGGCGCGCCCCGCGCCGTGGTCGAGGCGCGCGGTCTGGTCCAGGTCAACGACACCGGCGCCATCGAAAAGGCCGTCGACGAGCTGATCGCCGCCAACCCCGACAAGGCCGCCGCCGTCGCCGAGAAGCCCCAGGCGCTGGGCTGGTTCGTCGGCCAGGTCATGAAGGCCACCGGCGGCAAGGCCAACCCGGCCTCGGTCAACGAGATTCTGAAGGCGAAGCTGGGTCTTTCCTGAAGGGCGCTACCGCTCGGCTCGCGGAGCCTCGCTGCTTGAGCGCGTTCGGTGTCTGATGACGCAATGAAAAGCCCGCCCGGATCGCTCCGGGCGGGCTCTTCTTATGCGGCGTGTGAGGCCTTTAGTTGCTGAGCAGCGAGATGATCACGCCGGTCGCCAGGGCCGCCAGGACGATGTCGCCCGTGTCGGTCCGGTAGTAGCCGTAGCCGCGCGGCGGAGGGGCGTAGCCGTAGCGGTTGTAGTCGCGGATGTACCAGTTCGAACGGTATTCATACGGCAGGGTCGCGCCGCGGTAATAGCGGCGCTGCGCCTGGCGATAGTCCTGACGTTGGTCGCGATAGTAGCGACGCTCGTCGTTGTAGCGCTCACGCGGGGTGTAGCGGCCGCCGTCGTAGCGGTTGCGGTCGGCGCGGCGCTCGTTGCGCTCATAGCGACCGTCGTGGTCGCGGTCGCCGCCGTGCCAAGACTGGGCCGAGGCGGCCATCGGGGTGGCGACCACGGCGAGGGCGGCGGCGCCCAGGGCGGCGATTTTGCTGATCTTCTTCATGACGTGTCTCTCCTTATGAGACGGCCGCGGGGGCGGCGTGAAAACCCGACATGGTGAAGGATTACGGCTTCCTGCCTGAACCGGGCCTGAACGGGGCTGTCAGGCTTCAGGGTTTTACCGGATGACAAACGGCCCCTCCGAAAGGAGGGGCCGCCGTCGTTCTCAGGCCGTGAAAGCTACCAACGCCAGGCGTTGCGGATCACGTCGATGATATAGCCGTCGTACTCGTCGATCAGATAGATCGAGTTGTCGACATAGACCCAGCGGGTGCCCTCGGGCGGATAGCCCAGGCCATAGGTCCGGTAGTCGTTGATGCTGTAGCGCCAGAAGATCGACGGCAGGTACTGGCCCACATAGAATTGCTGGCCGTAGTAGCTGCGCGGGACGCTGTAGTAGCCGTAGCCCGGTGCGAAATAGAAGCCGAAGCGGACGCCGTTCCAGCCGCGGAAGCGATAGTCGTTCCGCCACCAGTCGTCACGGTGGCTGCGGCTCCAGTTCTGCTGCCAGCGGCCCGAGTCGAAGCGGTTGCGGTACTCCTGACGCTGGCGATCGCGGTCGCGCCCGCCGCCGCGGTCGTCGTTGCGATCCCAGCCGCCATTGCCGTTCCAGCCGCCGTTGTTGTTCCCGTTGCCGGGGCGACCCTGATCGGGACGGCCGTGGTCAGGACGGCCACCGTTGCCGTTCCAGCCGCCGTTGTTGTTCCCGTTGCCGGGACGGCCCTGATCGGGACGGCCCTGATCGGGACGGCCATGGTCAGGACGGCCACCGTTGCCGTTCCAGCCGCCGTCGTTGTTCCCGTTGCCGGGACGACCCTGATCGGGACGACCCTGGTCGGGCCGGCCGCCGTTGGGGTTCCAACCGCTGTTGCCGTTCTGGCCGCCGTTGTTGGGACGGTCGGGGCGCCCCTGGTCGGGACGATCCGGACGGGCCTGGCCGCCGTTCTGGCCGCCGCCGTTCCAGCCGCCGTTCTGCCCGCCCGAGGGACGGTCCGGCCGCGAGGGCTGCTGCTGCGGCTGGGATTGCGGCTGGGAGGGCTGCGAAGGCCGGTCGGGGCGCTGGCCCCCATCGTTACGGCCGCCGCCGCGATCGCCCCGGTCGCCGCCACGGTCGCCGCCGCCCCAGTCGGGACGGTCGCCGGAGGGTTGGCGGCCGCCGCCGTTATCGCTTCGCCCGCCGCCGTTGTCGGGTGCGGACTGCTGCCGCTGACCGCCGCGGTCGTTGCCGCCGGGACGGGCGGCGTCGCTGCGCGGGCTTCGGGCGAGATCTTCCTGGCCGCGATCACCGCGGTCCTGGGCCAGGGTGGCCACGGGCGCCATCGCCGGGACGGCGAAGGCGGAGATGGCGGCGAACACCATCAATGTGCGTTTCATGGTCGTTATTCCCCGCACGCCCTTGATGGGCGGCTCGTGGTCAATTTCCGATTTCGTCCATGAACCCTGTCTGAATGAAAACGGACCTCAAAGTGAAGTCTGCGTAATGAATCGCTGGTCTCCGGATGCGAAAAAGGCCCCGCAAGCCAATCGCCTGCGGGGCCTTTCTGTGACCTGGGGTCAGGTCTAGTAGACGTTGGCCAGAACGCTGGCGATCAGGCCGGTGGCGACGGCGATCATCAAGATGTCGCTGCCGGCGTGGACATAGGCATAGCCGCGCGGGGCCGGACGCAGGCCGTAGACATAGGGGTCACGGACGTAATAGCCGCGGTAGGCCGAGGGCAGGTAGCCGCCCCGCTGCCAACGATAGGCGCTGTAGCGCGGGTCGACCCGGTAGTAGCCGTAGCTCGGCGCATACCAGTAGCCGCTGCGGTAGCCGCGATAGTCGCGGAAGTCGTTGCGGTTGCGATACCAGTCGCGGTTATTGCGGTCCCAGCGCTGGTCCTGGCGATAGTCGCGGCGGTCGTCACGGCGGTCGTAACGGTCATCCCGGCGGTCGTCGCGTCGGTCATAGCGGTCGTCGCGGCGGTCGTCGCGGCGATCGTGACGGTCATCCCGCCGGTCATCGCGGCGGTCCTGACGATAGTCCGGGCGGCCGTAGTTCTGGGCCTGGGCGGCGAGCGGGGCGGCGGTGGTCGCGACGGCCAGAGCCATGACGGCCGCCTTCATCAGTCGGTTCATCTTCATGCTCCTTGCTATGGGTCGCGACGGACAGTCCGTCTTGTCCCGTTGAAGATGGCTAACGGTCGCGCTCCGCGGATGAACTCGCCCTGAACGCGAGTGTCAGGTTTCGGAAGCGACGCAGTTGCGTCTCGCACGCTCAGGCCCCAGATCGATTTCGGGGGCGATCCGGCCCGCCGGAGGCCGCCCTATGACCCGCCCGATCGAGCTCTGGTACTGGCCCACGCCCAACGGCTGGAAGATCTCCATCGCCCTGGAGGAGATGGGTCTGCCCTATGAGACGAAGTATGTGAACATCGGCGCGGGTGAGCAGTTCACGCCGCAGTTCCAGGCCATCAGCCCCAACGGCCGGATGCCGGCCATCGTCGATCCGGACGGTCCGGACGGCCTGCCGCTGTCGATCTTCGAATCCGGCGCCATCCTTCAGTATCTGGGCGCCAAGACCGGGAAGTTCTACGCCACCGACCGCCGCCACAAGGCCGAGATCGACCAGTGGCTGTTCTGGCAGGTCGGCGGGCTGGGCCCGATGGCGGGCCAGACGCACCACTTCCGCCAGTACGCGCCCAGCATGATCCCGGACCAGCGCCAGATCGCCTACGGCGTGCGGCGCTACACCAATGAGACCAACCGCCTGTACGGCGTCATGGACAAACGGCTGGCGGACCGGCCGTATCTGGCGGGCAGCGACTATACGATCGCCGACATGGCCGCCTGGCCGTGGATCCTGCCGTCGTTGCAGGGACAGAACCTGGACGACTTCCCCAATCTGAAAGCCTGGATGGCGCGCGTCGGCGAGCGACCGGCGGTCAAGGCGGGCCGGGCCCTGGGCGAGGAGATGCGCAAGAACCTCGCGGCGTCGGGCAAGGCGGCCGAGGAGGCGCGCAAGGTCCTGTTCGGCCAGAAGGCCCGCTGAAGACCCGATCTGTTAACCTTGAGAACAGGTCGATAAACGTAGGGTTACCTACGAGTTCATGATGTCTGAATGCGACTTCTAACTTTCGTAAAGTCTTTACATAAAAGGCTTTTTCGACCCCGTTGCTGTTAACTTTAACTTCAAACCGGCGGTATTTGATGTGACCTCGAAGGACGGCTCCAGAACGGCGCCGCTAGAGGAAGACGACGATGACCGCGCAAGAAACCGCGCCCGAGTTTGTTGAAGCCGCCGCCGATGAGGCGATGCTTCCCCTGCCGACCCCCGAGATGGACGGCGACATGCTGTTCCGCCTGGGCATGCAGTATTCGTCCGGTTCGGGCGGCTGCCCGATGGACCGGGTCTCGGCCCATATGATCTTCAACCTGGCGGCCATGAAGGGCTCCATCGAGGCGCGCGTCTATCGCCGCGAGATGTCCCAGGAAATGGAACGCGAAGAGATCGCCGAAGCCCAGAAGGCCGCCCGTCGCTACATCGACGCCGGCGTGGTCACCCTGGCCGCCTGATCAGGATGCAGACGGCGCGCTCAGTCGGGCCGCCGTCCATCGAAAGGGCAGGGCGCAATCCTTTGCGCTCAAGCAGCGAGCGACCGCGTCGCGAGCGTTAGCGCCCTTCGCTAAAACTGCTGATACTGGCCGTTGATCGTGTAGTTGAAGCCGATCGGCAGGGCCGCCTTCACCTGGGTGAAGAAGGTCGCCAGCTCGCCGAGGGTCGAGCGCGGCACGTAGATCAGGTCCCCGCGGCGCAGCGCCGTGACCTCGCCGCGGCGGGGTCTCAGATCGATCACCCGCATCATGCGAACGCCCCCGGGGCCGCGCCGGATCAGCGCCGCCTGCTGAGGGTTGGCGCTGGGCAGATAGCCGCCGGCCATGACCACAGCCTGATAGGCGCCGATGTCGCCGGGCATGTCGTAGACGCCGGGATTCTTCACCTCTCCGTCGACCCAGACCTTCATCGGTCCCGCCGTCTTGAGCGTGATCTCGACCACCGGCCGCACCAGCTGCGTCGAATAGGCGCCCGAGATCTCCTGCTGCAGTTGGGAGATGGAGCGGTCCGCCGCCATGACCTGACCGATCAGGGGCAGGGCGATGCGGCCGTCCGGCCCGACCTTGACCGTGCGGGTCAGTTCGGTCGCCGTGGGGGTGGCCACCTCGAGCTCATCGCCGGGATAGAACAGATATTCCGGCTCCTGGTCGGTCCAGTCGGCGAAGCCGATTTCCGGGAAGCCGCCCGACTGCACGCGAGGGCCCGAAGGGGCGCGCTGGCCGACCAGGGGGATGTCGGCGCCCCCGCCGCAGGCCGCGAGGGCGGTCGACGCCGACAGGGCGCCGAGGGCGAACAGGATCTGGCGGCGGTCTGCGGTCATGAGACGGGACGACTCGAAAACGGGCACATCGGCAGGGAACAGTCGGACCTTCACCGGTTATGGGTAACTGATGGTTAACGCCGCTCGGCGAAGGATCACATCAGTACCTCATCCGATGGATTCGCTCGCCCCATGCGCACGGCCTATGTGACCGCCCGTCCACGTTACGGCCTCGCGGACATCATCGGCCTGATGTTCCGCGAGCTGGGTCTGATGATCCTGATCTTCCTGGTGGTCTTCGCCGTCGGCGCCGCGGGCGTCATGACCCTGAAGAAGACCTATACCGCTACCGCCGAGGTCTATGCCGGGGCCGGTCAGGAATATGTCTATGAATCCCGCGTCGGCACGGTCACCGAGCGCGCCAGCCCGCCGCCGTCGGGCGAGATCGCCCAGACCGAAGCCAACATCCTGACCAGCCGCGACGTCAAGCTGCGCGCCGTCCGCGCCCTGGGCGTCCAGACCTTCCAGAAACCGGGCAAGCCCGCCGTGGGCTCGCTGGCCAAGCAGGAAGGCGACGCCATCCGCGCCATCAGCGAAGGTCTGGTCGTCGGCACCAGCCCGACCAGCTCGATCATCTCCCTGAGCTTCGAGAGCGACAACGCCGAGAAGTCGGCCAAGGTGCTGGCCGCCGTGCTCGAGGCCTACAAGGGTTATCGCCGCGAGGTCTTCCAGGACAACTCGACCCAGGCCATCGACACCCAGCGCCAGACCTTCCAGGACGAACTGGCCGACGTCGACACCGCCTATGAGCAGTTCCTGGCCTCGAACGACATCGGCGACTTCGCCACCGCCAAGGCCGCCGCGACCGCGACCTATCAGACGACCTTCACCGACCGCCTGTCGACCCAGGCCCAGCTGAGCCAGGCCGCGCGCCGCGTCGAGACCATCACCGCCCAGCTGGCCTCGGTGCCGGCCGAGATCGTCCTGCAGCAGGACCTGAACATCGCCGCCCAGGACCAGATCCTGCAGAAGCGCACCGAGCGCGAGAACCTGCTGTCGCGCTATCGCCCCGATTCCCAGCCTGTGCGCGACATCGACGCCCAGATCGCCCAGCTTCAGGCCTACGTCGCCGGCGGAGACACCGTGGGGGCCAAGGAGGTGCGCACCGGGCCGAACCCCAGCTGGGTGGCGCTGGACACCGCCCGCACCACGGCCGAGGCCGACCGCGACGCCCTGGCCGCCCGTCTGGCTGTGCTGGACGGCCAGCTGGCGGCCCTGCGCGAGCGTCAGGCCCGCCTGACCCGTCTGGAGAGCGAGAACGCCATCTTCGCCGGCAACCGCGACGTCCTGACCGCCAACATCAAGGAATTCCAGCAGCGCGGCAGCCAGAGCCGGGCCGACAACGACCTGGTCGCCTCGGGCGCCGACAATGTGCGGATCCTGTCCCACCCGGCGGCCCCGACCAAGGGCTCCAGCCTGAAGGCGCCGCTGATGATCCTGGTCTTCCTGTTCGCCGGCTTCACCGCCCTGTGCGTGGGTCTGCTGCGGGTCTTCACCCGCCGCGGCTTCGCCACCCCGGCCTCGGCCGGACGCACCCTTCAGATGCCGGTTCTCGCCGTCGCTCCGGTCAAAGCGTGATGAGGGGCCTGAAGCCGGATGTCTCCGCTTTTTCAAGGGCGTGATAGCCTGAGGACGGCGGAGAACGCGTAACCGATTCGATGGTCGATCTCACAAACGAAATGGCCGGCCTCTGGGCGGCCCTGGGGCCTGGCCTCGCCCACCGCGGGCGGGTGATCCAGTTCGCCTCGGCCGGGACCGGCGAGGGGGCCTCGACCGTCGCCCGTGAGTTCGCCCGACTGGCCGCCGTGCGCGCCCGCAAGCCCGTCTGGCTGGTCGACGCCGACCTCGCCCAGCAGGGCCAGCAGGAGACGGTCGCCGCCGAGGTCGAACGCTTCGGCCGTCTGGGTTCGCCCGCCGCCGCCTCTCCTGATGGATCGGTCTTCTACGCCGTGAGCCCTCCGTTGATGGGCCGTGACGGCAAGCTGGTTGATCNNTCTGATGACCGCGCGGCCCTGCCTTGGCGGGCGTCTGTGGGTGACCCGCTTCCGCACCGAGACCCTGCGATCGGGCCAGCGTGCCGAGCCCCTGCCGGATCCGCGCTACTGGGACGCCATGCGCAAGCACGCCGAGACGGTGGTCATTGACGCCCCGGCGGCGGACCGCAACGACGTCGCCATCACCCTGGCCCCCTATGTCGACGCCACCATCCTGGTCGTCGCCGCCGAGAGCACGGCGCCCAACGAGCCCGTCATCCTGCGCGACGAGATCGAGGCCGTCGGCGGCCGCATCGCCGGCGTCGTCGTCAACCGCTCGACCTACAAGCCGCCGTCGTTCCTGCGAAGGCTGGTGGGCTGAGACGCCGGTAGCTCCGGCCCGGGCGTCGCGCTAGGCTGGGGCATGGGGTCGCTCACGCTCAAATTCGAACCGTTTGACGCGGGGTATGGCGAACTCATCGCCACGGTCGTCAGTGATGGCTTTGCCGGTGTTGGATCGGCCTGGATCGAACACGCCACCTTGTTGGCCTTCGCGGACCGTCTCAGCGAGTATCCGCTCAAGGGGGCTCCGCCGCCCTCAATCTCAGGCCGTCATCTCTCGCTGGCGGAGGAGGACCCGAGTCTGTCCTTCAGAGTAACCCCACACGGTGCGCGCGGCGGCATTTGCGTGTGGGTGGAGCTTGCCGCCTACGCCCGCCATCCTGCGCCTCACATGCCGGACTCAAAGGTGCGGACCGGGTTTGTCGTCACCTATACGGACCTCGAGCGGTTCCAGCGCGGCCTGCGACGGCTGGTCAAAGGGGATGCCGAAGAGGCCGTGCTCACGCGGCAGACGGCGGAGGTCGACACCTTCTAGGCGGCCTTCGCCTTCTCCAGCCGCGCCAGTTCGCGCACGCCGTAGAAATGCGGCTCGAACCCCTTGGTCCAGAAGACCTTGCCCAGACCGCGCGCGGCCTTGTCCAGCGCCTCGGCGCGCCTGTCATTGCCGACCACGGTGAGCACCAGCGCAACGAGCCCCCAGACCCCCGCCTGGGCCGCGCCCACGCCCATCCACAGCAGCATCCGCACCGGCTTGCCCTCGCGCCAGGCCAGCTGGGGCGGGCTCTGGCCATAGGCGAAGGCGCGGGTCAGGGCGTAGTTCAGGGTGGCGCGATGGGGCGGAGCGAACTCGTCGACCCAGGCGTCCGCCGCCCAGCCGAAGGTCCCGCCGCGCATTGACAGGGCCGAGAACAGGGCGTCGTCCTCGCCGCCGCTCTGGTCGGTCTTCGGATCGAACGGCGCGTCGCCGGGCAGGGCGGTGGCCCTCAGCATCAGGGAGTTGCCGCAGCCGTAGGCGTGGTCGATCAACTGCGTCTTCTCCGGCCCCTGCCGCCCGAAGAAGGTCTCCAGATAGCGGGTGGTCCAGCCCGTTCCCGGCGGCACCCGGCCGTGGATCGGACCGAAGACGACGTCGCACTTCAAGGTTTCGCGCGCCTTGATCAGCTTCGCCAGCCAGTCGGGCGTGGCCTTCTCGTCGTCGTCGAGGAAGGCGATCAGGGGCGAGAGCGTCGCGGCCAGACCGGCGTTTCGCGCCGTCGACACGCCGGGCCTCGGCTCATGGCGATAGACGAGGGGGACGGGGCAGTCGGCCGTCAGCCGCCCGACCACGCCCGCGGCGCTGCCCTCCGGATCGTTGTCGACCACGACCACACTGGCCAGCCGGTCCTTGACCCCGCGCTGGGCGAAGACGGACTTCAGCGCCCGCTCCAGAAACTCCGGGCGGCGCATGGTGGGGATGATGACGGCGACGTCCTTGACGGGGGGTCCCTTCATACCGCCTCGGCGTAGAGGGCGGCGCGATAGAGCCTGAGCGAGAAGGCGCGGGCCTTGACCGGGAGCCAGTCGGTCATGGCCGCCTGTTTGATCATCGGTCGGACGGTCTTCAGCATCGGCAGGCGCTTGAGTTTCTTCGCGACGCGGAAGCTGGGGTAGCCGGAGACGATGTCCGGATGTTTGGCCACGACCCGGGCGAAGTTGGCGGCCGACTGCTCATATTTGCCGGCCAGCGACGCCGTGGTGTCGAGGCCCATATGGGTCGCCGGATTATCGACATGGATCACCGGCCAGCGGCGCGAGACCCGCATGGCCCACTCCACATCCTCCCAGCCCCAGCCGGTGAAGGCCGAATCGAACGCCTCGGCCTCGAACACGTCGCGGCGGACCAGAAGATTGGAAGTGAAGACGTATTTCTCGGGCGTCAGGGCGCGCACATCGTGCGGCAGGCACTCCGACTTGGTCGCCATCGCCCGGTGGACCGAGAACTTCCCGTCGGTCGGCGCCTGCAGCAGGGAAAAGCCGCCGAAGGCCACGGCCGGATCGCTGGCCTTCACCAGATCGGCCCAGGCGCCGAGGAAGTGGAACTGGTCGGGCCGCATGTCGCTGTCGAGGAACAGCAGGCTGCCGCCCCGCGCCGCCGCCGCCAGCCGGTTGCGCCCGACCGAACGGCCCTCGTTCTTCGCCAGGGTGATCAGCCGGACGGGCAGGCTCATATGGGTGATCACGTCGATCAGACCGCCGGTCAGGGCCTTGTCGCCGGTGCCGTCGTCCAGAACCACGATCTCGACCGTGCGGCCGACCGAGGCGGCCTCACGGTCCAGCAACTGGAGCAGCTCTCGCGGATCGTCGCGCAGGAAGGGCATCAGGACCGACAGGATCGGCTTCGCCCCGGTCCAGGCCGCGTTTTCAGTGGTGCGCGCGGTCATGCCGCGGCCTCGCGCGTACGGAACTTCTGAAGCAGGCTGAGGGCGATGTCGCGCACCCCGGCCGCATTGATGGTCAGGGCCACGGCCGCATAGACGATGCCGCCCACCGAGGCGTCGAGGATCAGCTCGGGCAGGCCGCCGATGGCCGGAATCGCCGAAACCGCCAGCGCCATGATCCCGGTCGCGACGCCGCAGCGGATCAAGGGCTCCCACGGCACGGGCAGGGGCACCACCGTGCGGCCCAGCAGCATGGTCGCCAGCATGCCGAGGCCGAAGCTGATCGCCGTCGACCAGGCCGCCCCGACCACGCCGAAGCGCGGGATCAGGATGAAGTTCAGCACCACATTGCCGAACGCCGGCACGCTCATGGCCACCAGCAGCAGCTTCGTCCTGCGGCCAAGCGTGAAGGCCTGTCCGAAATAATAGGCGGTGAGGCCGTACAGCAGGGCCGAGAGGGCGACCCAGGGCGTCACCTGGGCGGCGGCGACCCTCAGGCTCTCGCCGATCATCACCTCGCCGAGCGGCTTGGCCACCAGGGCCACGCCCGCCGCGGCCGGGAAGCCGATCAGGAAGAAGGTCGAGGCCTGTTCGCGCGCGGCGATCTTCAGCTTCTCCAGCCCGCCCCGCTCCAGCGCCATGACCAGCGCCGGCTGACCCGCCGCGCCCAGCCACAGGAACAGCACGTCCAGCGTCCGGTTCGCGATCGAATAGCCCGCGTGATAGGCGCCGACCGCCGCCTCATCCATGAACAGGGCCAGCAGGAACCGGTCGGTCGAGGCCAGCACCAGCGCCAAAGTCAGCGACGCCGCGATCGGATAGCCATAGGCCGCATAGGACTTCAGCCGGGCCGGATCCACCACGCCCGACTTCGCCTGTTTCAGTTCGCCCGGCAGGATGAAGGGCAGGGCGGCGAGAGGCGCAAGGCCCAGACCGGCCAGGGGCGCCGCGCCACCGGCGCCGCAAAGCGCGAAGGCCACGCCGATGCACAGGCCGCCGATGGTCGTCGCCATGTCCAGCATGGCCGAGCGCGAGACCTCGCCCGCCGCCCGGAACCGCTCCTGCGCCAGCTTGGCCAGACACCTTGCAGGGCTGCCGATCAGGCCGACGCCGATGGCCGCCTTGAACAGCGGGTCGATGGGGACGAACCACAGGACGATGGCCGCGACGGGGATGAAGCCGGCGATCAGGATGAAGGCAGTGCGATAGATGCTGGCGAAATGGGCGGCCATGTCGGCGCCGGCCTGCTGCGCCGCCCAGAAGCGCGCCATCGCCGCCTCCAGCCAGCTGAAGACGGCGACGTGGCACAGGGTCACGATGGAGAAGGCCAGGGCGTAGCGGCCGAAATCCTCGGGTGTCAGCAGGCGCGTGAAGATGAAGATGGCCAGAAACCCGACCACCCCTTGCACGATATTCGCGGGCAGATAGCCCCAGACGCCACGCCAGAACATCAGACGGTCACCGCACCGCCGACCGGTCGCCCAGCAGGACGGGCAGGGTCACGGCCATGATCCACAGGTCCAGCCAGAAGGACTGGCGCTCGATATAGTCGACGTCCAGCTGCACCCGGCGGCGAACGTCGTGGGCGCTGTCCAAGGGGCCGCGCGAGCCGTTGATGGCGGCCCAGCCGGTCATGCCCGGCTTGATGCGGTGGCGATGGGCGTATTCGGCGACCAGCAGGGCGGATTCGACCTGACCCGTCTTCATGCCGATGGCGTGGGGGCGGGGGCCGACCAGCGACATCTCGCCGGTCAGGACGTTCAGAAGCTGCGGCAGCTCGTCGAGGCTGGTCTTGCGCAGGAATTTGCCGACCTTCGTGATCCGGTCGTCGTCGGCCGTGACCTGACGCGAGGCGGTGGCGTCGGAGGCCTCCTGACGCATGGAGCGGAATTTCCACACCACGATGGCCTCCTGATTGAAGCCGTGGCGGCGCTGGCGGAAGAAGATCGGGCCGGGGCTGTCCAGCTTCACGGCCAGGGCGCACAGGCCGATGATCGGCGAAACGGCGATCAGGCCCAATGTGCCGATGACGATGTCCTGAAGACGTTTGTGGAAGGCGCGGCGGTCGGCGTCGGCGGCGTTCAGCGAGGCCAGGGGCGCGCGCGCCAGCTTGGTCAGGGCGGCGGTGCGCTCCTCCTCGCCCTGCGGATCGACCAGCAGGGTGACTTCGTTGGGCAGGGTCTGCAGTTGCGCCGTCAGTTCGCGCACCCGGGCCTGGGCCTCGGGGTCGATGGCCAGGACGATGCGGTCGACGTAAGGCGTGATCTTGTGGTTCAGCAGAGCCCCGGCGGCGCCCAGCACCGGCACGCCCTCGACGCTGTCGGGGTTGCGGGCCAGACGGTCGTCGAAAACGCCCAGCACATTGATGTCGCGGCGCTTGAGCGCGTCCTTGATCAGCCGCTCGGCATGGCGGGTCGCGCCGACCACCACGATATTGGGCGTCAGGGCGCCCGTATCACGCCAGTGGGCCACCAGACCGCTCCACAGGCTGTGCAGGACCATGACGGTCAGAAGGGTCGCCCCGGCCCAGACGCCGATGGTCTCCAGCTCCACCGCCGGGCCGCGCAGCAGCCAGCCGAGGCCGAGCGCCAGAACGCCCGCGGTCGCGGCGACCCCCGTCAGGGCCGCCAGATGCAGGGTCAGCGAAGACTGACGGTCGAACTGATACAGGCCCAGCGACTTCATCAGGCCAAGAACCACCACGGCGCCCAGAATCATCGGCGCCGCGCGCGCGATCTCCAGCGCCATCAGATCACCGGGCGACACAGCCCAGCCGCAGGCCAGGGTCACGGCCATGACCGCCAGCACGTCGACGGTCCGGAAATAGTGCACCGACAGGCGCGAGCCGTGCTTCTGGCGCGCGTTCAGCCAGACCTCGGGCCGGAACGGACCGCGCCGCGAGGCCCCGTCCGCCTTCGCGTCCGACCGGGGCGCGAGGGCCTGAACCACAGGCGCATCGACGACGCGCGCGCCGGTCTCGGGCTCGCCCTGGATCAGGCGGGTCGCGTTCAGGGTGTTCGACATCGTCATCCGCGGATTGGGAAACTCCACGGCATCCTGCACAGCCGCCGTGGATGTCGCGTTAACGGGCTGCGTTTTGCCGTTCGATCAAAGTTCTGTCGTGATCTGACGTCTTGCCGATTGCGCCCGACGACGACCTTCGCTATCGACGCCTCCTGCCGGAGACGTGGCCGAGTGGCTGAAGGCAACGGTTTGCTAAATCGTCATACCCTGTAAGGGGTATCGAGGGTTCGAATCCCTCCGTCTCCGCCATCCTGCTTCGCGCTGCCGCGCTACGCAGGACGGACGTCCTGACCACTCAGGGACGTCTGACATGCCCCCGCGCCGAAAGTGCAGGAAGGGGCCTCTGTCTTCTGAACCTCATCTCCTGACCGGCCCATGCGCTTTGCGAAGCGGTGGGCTCGTCGTGTTCTGAAAGTCCGCTATGTCCGACCCCGTCCTGACCATCGGCATCGACTTCGGCACCACCAATACGGTGGTCGCGGTGACGCGCGCGGACGGCCAGGCCGAGGTGCTGCGGTTCGAGGCGCCGGTCGGCGACCTGACCGCCTTCCGCTCGACCCTGGGCTTCCAGATGCATCAGGCGCCGGGACAGGCGCCGGAGCGGGTNNGTGACGGCCGGGCCCTGGGCCATCGACGCCTATGTCGAGGATCCGCTCGACACCCGCTTCATCCAGTCATTCAAGAGCTTCGCCGCCAGCGCCGCCTTCACCGAGACGGTCATCGACAATCGTCGCTACAAGTTCGAGGACCTGCTGGGCGCCTTCCTGCTCCAGCTTAGAGGCCATGGCGGGGAGGGGATGGCTGACCTGCCGCCCCGCATCGTCGTCGGGCGTCCCGTGACCTTCGCCGGTGGTTCGCCCGACGCGGCCCTGGCGCTGGAGCGCTATCAGGCGGGGTTCGAGCGGCTGGGCTTCACCGACATCCGCTACGCCTATGAGCCCGTCGGCGCCGCCTTCTTCTTCGCCCGCACCCTGAAGACCGACGCCACCGTTCTGGTCGCCGACTTCGGCGGCGGCACCAGCGACTTCTCCATCGTCCGCTTCGAACAGACGCCCGAGGGCTTACGCTCCCACGCCCTGGCCCGGTCCGGGGTGGGNNCGCCGGCGACGCCTTCGACTACCGCATCATTGACCATCTGGTCTCGCCGGAGCTGGGCAAGGGCGGCCAATATCGCACCTTCGACAAGACCCTGCCGATCCCCCAGCGCTACTACGCCGCCTTCGCCCGCTGGGACCAGCTGGCCCTGCTGCGCGCCTCGCGCGACATGAAGGACATCCGCGACATCGCCCGGAATGCGGTGGAGCCCGAGAAGCTGGAGCGACTGGTCGAGGTGCTGGACGACAATCACGGCTATGCCCTCTATCAGGCCGTGTCCGCGCTCAAGATGGCCCTGTCGAGCGCGGACGACGCGACCTTCGTCTTCGAGGCCGGCTCGGTGGAGATCGAGACAGAGGTCACGCGCCAGACCTTCGAGGGCTGGATCGCGCCCGAGCTCCAGGCCATGGAAGCCGCCGTCGATCAGGCCCTGAATGAGGCGGGGCTGGAGCCGGACGGCGTGGACCGCATCTTCCTGACCGGCGGCACCTCCTTCGTTCCCGCCGTCCGCGACATCTTCGCGCGCCGCTTCGGCGCCGACCGCATCGAGACCGGCGGCGAGTTCGAATCCATCGCCTCGGGTCTGGCCCTGATCGGGCGAGAGGTGGACCTCGACCGGTGGACCGAGCGGCGATCCGCCTGAGCCGGGCCTCGGGGTTTCCCCGATGGCGGCGAGCGGGACAAGGCGCGACAGCTTGGCTGGCCGAAGGGGCCAGTCAGGGCAGGATCATCCCGTGCCGAACCCATACCGCACCCTGCTGACCGCGACCGCGATCATGGCCGGCCTCGCCGCCGCGCCGGCCCTGGCCCAAGACACCGAGAGCAACGACACCCCGATCGGCGATCATACCGGCAAGGATGTCCCCTCGGTCGGCCAGACGCCGGACTATGTGATCCTGGACTTCCCGCCGAGAAGGCCGGCGCCGTCGGGGCCGGACGCGCCCTTCTTCACGCTGCGACCCAGCCTCTCCCTGATCGGCGACTGGACCGGCTTCAGCCAGGACGACGAGAACATCGCCCAGATGGGCGATCAGGAAAACGGCGCCCAGATCCGCAGCATGCGGCTGACGCTGGCCGGCTCGTTCGGCCGCAACTATCGCGTCAGCTATCAGATCGCCGGCGAATACAAGGGTTTCGCCACGGATCCGACCACGGACTGGCAGATGACCGACGTCAACCTGACCTTTCCCATCGGCGACCGCACCAAGCTGATGGTGGGCAAGTCCAAGGAGAGCTTCTCCTATGAGATGGTCGGCGACTCGGCCAACCTGCCGCAGAGCGAGCGGGTGCTGAACCCCTTCTTCATCTCGCGCAATGTGGGCGCGCGGGTCACCCATGTGTTCGGCGAGTCCAGGCGGGCGACGTTTGCCCTGGGCGCCTATTACGACGCCTGGGAATTCCAGACAGACACCGACCGCGGCATGGACGTCGCGGCCCGGGCGACCGCCCTGGTCTGGGACGATCCGGACAACAACCGCTTCCTGCACCTGGGCCTGGCCTGGCGACACGTGGCGGTGGACGAGAACGCCCGCTACAAGGGCCGGCCCGAGACCAATATGGGCGACAACGCCGTCGACACCGGCGACTTCGCGGCCGACAGCGCCGAGCATTTCGGCGGCGAGGCGCTGCTCAACATCGGCTCCGTCTCCTTCCTCGGCGAATATATCGTGGCGAAGGTCGATTCCCCGGCCCACGGCGATCCGACCTTCCAGGGCTTCTATGTCACCGGCAGCTGGATCCTGACGGGCGAGACGCGGCCCTATGACCGCAATGTCGGCTATGCGCGGCGGGTGATTCCGGAGGGCCGGTGGGGCGCGCCCGAGCTGGTCTGGCGCTACTCCCGCGTCGACCTCGACGATCAGGACCTCTACGGCGGCTCCTTCGACCGGGTCATGGTCGGGCTGAACTGGTGGGCCACTACCCGCTGGAAATTCGGCGCCAGCTACGGCCACACCTGGCTCGACCGGGCCGGTCTCAACGGCGAGAGCGACAGCTTCCTGACCCGGATCCAGTGGATCTACTGACCGCACCGACGCTCCGGCCTCATCGCCCCTTCGCCGGCCCCGGCAAGCCGTCAACCCACGCCCTGGGCGGTGATCTCAGCAATGGCCGCCACGAGCGCGTCCATGTCCTCCATGCTGTTGAACAGATTGGGCGTCACCCGGACGCAGGCGCCGCGATCGACGCCGTCGCGAGCCACGGTGAAGATCCGGTGGCGCTCCAGCAGTCGCCGGGCGATGAGTTCATTGTCGGCCATGGAAACCCTGCCGGCGAGCCGGAAGGATGTGATGGCCCCGCACAGACCGGGCTCCTCGGGCGTCAGAATCTCGACGTTCGCGATCCCCCGGGTCTGGCTGACCCAGCGGTCGCGAAGCGCCCGAAGGCGCGCGCTCTTTCTCTGAAGGCCGATGCGCGCTTCGAATTCGAGGGCGGCGTGGGTGCTCAGGAAGGCGGCCGCGTTCAGGGTTCCTGTGTGAACGCGTTCGGCGATGGCGTCCGGTCCGTCAGGAGGGGTGGCCAGGTCATGGTCGATGCGCGAGAGGGCGCTCTTGCGGATGTGCAACAGCCCGACCCCCAGCGGGGCGGCCAGCCATTTGTGACCATTCAGACCCACGAAATCGCAATCCAGATCCCGCAGGTTGAAGTCGAGCTGGCGCCAGCTATGGGCGGCGTCGACGATCACATCGATGCCCCACTCCCGCGCCAGGGCGACGATTTCGCGCACCGGCAGCGCCAGACCGGTCCGGTGGCTGACGTGGGTCAGCAGGGCGAGGCGGATGCGAGGATGGCGCGCGAAGGCTTCCGCATAGGCTTCGATCAGGGACGACCGGGTCGCGGGCTCGGGCAGGGCGATGCGGACCGCCTCGGCGCCCTCCCGCAGGGCGAGGCGCTTCATGCTGTCCTGCATGCTGTCGTAGTCGAGATCGGCGTAGAGGACGGCGTCGCCCGGGATCAGGCGGTTGTAGCCGCCGATGAGGATTTTCAACGCCTCCGTGGCGTTACGGGTGAAGGCGATCTCATCGTCGGGCACGCCCAGGGTTTCGGCGAGGCGGGCGCGGGCGTTCGCCAGATCTTGCCCCATTCCGCGCCGGGCGTAGTAGCTGGTGTCGCGGTTCACGCGCGCCAAAGTCTCGAGGTAGTGGGCCTGAACAGGACGCGGCATGGCGCCCCAGTTGCCGTTCTCGAGCTGAATCACCTCGCGCGGAACCTCGTATTCCGCGGCGATCTCCTTCCAGAAGCCGTCGTCCTCCGCCTTCGCCGATCCGGGGTCGGCCGACAGAAGGGCCGGGATGGCGGCGCTCCGGGCAAGTAGGTCGCGGCGGGTGATCTCGGCCATGCCGATCCTTGCGATGAGGTCGACGCCCCTGCGGCGTCGGGTTCCGGGGCATGAGCGTCGAGCTCGCGCCACCGGGGGGCCATTCTGGCCGCCGTCTGCGTCAGAATTTCTATCCCGACCGGGCGCCGCCCGCCGGCGTCCGGGTGGGACGGGCGCGTGACGGTGGCGACGACGGTCTGATCACCCGATCTTTCCCCGACGTGATCTTGTGAGGCCCCTCGCGGCGGTCTAGGGCTCTGGTCACCGAAATCCGGGCGACAAAACTTCAGGGAGACGACCCATGGCCGATCTGGCTCAAGTCACCGATCACATCCGCAACGCCGTCGGCGACAACTCCGGTCTGGGCAAGACCGTGAAGATCGACCTGGGCGACGCCGGCAAGATCTACATCGACGGCGCCTCGACCCCGAACACGGTCACCAACGAGGACAAGCCCGCCGACGCCACCGTCACCATCAGCTGGGACGACTTCATCGCCCTGTCGGAAGGCAAGCTGGACGGCATGATGGCCTTCATGCAGGGCAAGCTGAAGATCGCGGGCGACATGATGATCGCCCAGAAGCTGCCGGCGCTGCTGAAGCGCTGATGCGCGGCGGATAATCAGACCAGCGGACGGCGCGGCTCCCACGGGGCCGCGCCGTTTTCGTTTCGACCCGACTCCCAAGCCCGGCGCACGACCGGGGATCACGAAAGAGGATACGCACATGGACTTTCAGCACAGCGAACGCGGCCTGCACTGGCAGGAGCGGGTGCAGCGCTTCATGGACGACAAGGTCTATCCGCGCGCGGCGGAATACTGGGCCCAGGTCCACGCCGACCACACCGTCCAGCCGCCGATCATGGAGACCATGAAGGCCGAGGCGCGCGAGGCGGGTCTGTGGAACATGTTCCTGCCGGGCGAGCACGGCGCGGGCCTGACCAACCTCGAATACGCGCCCCTGGCCGAGATCATGGGCCGGTCGCTGTGGTCGGCCGAGGTGTTCAACTGCAACGCCCCCGACACCGGCAATATGGAGGTGCTCCATATGTACGGGAACGAAGCCCAGCAGGAGCAATGGCTCAAGCCCCTGATGGCAGGGACCATCCGCTCGGCCTTCCTGATGACCGAACCGGCCGTGGCCTCGTCCGACGCGACCAACATCCAGACCTCCATCGTCCGCGACGGCGATGAGTATGTGATCAACGGCCGCAAATGGTGGTCGACCAATATGGGCCACCCGAACGTCAAGATCGCCATCGTCATGGGCAAGACCGACACCTCGGCGGCGACCCACCAGCAGCAGTCCCAGATCCTGGTCCCCACCGACACGCCCGGCTTCCGCGTCGAGCGGATGCTGACCGTCTTCGGCTATGACGAACGCCCGATCGGCCATGCCGAGGTCGTGCTCGACAACGTCCGGGTCCCCGTCACCAACCTAATCGCCGGCGAGGGCCGGGGCTTCGAGATCGCGCAAGGCCGCCTCGGGCCGGGCCGCATCCACCACTGCATGCGCACCATCGGCGCGGCGGAGCGGGCCCTGGACCTGATGTGCGAGCGCCTGCTCAATCGCACGGCCTTCCGCAAGCAGTTGGCCGAGCATTCGGTCTGGGAGCAGCGCGTCGGCGAGGCCCGCACCAATATCGAGATGTGCCGTCTGATGGTGCTCAAGGCCGCCTGGATGATCGATCAGGCCGGCGCCAAGAACGCCAAGTCCGAGATCGCCCAGATCAAGGTCGCGGCCCCGCGCATGGCGCTCAAGATCATCGACGACGCCATCCAGGCCTTCGGCGGCGCCGGCGTCTCGGGCGACACCCCCCTGGCCGAGCTCTACGCCGGGGTGCGGACCCTGCGCCTCGCCGACGGTCCGGACGAGGTGCACAACCGCACCATCGCCCGACTGGAATACGCCAAGCACGGCGGCAAGCCGGTTCGGTAAGGGCCAAAGAACGGCGCTCGCCCGTTTTTGTCAGCAGCCGTTCGCCGAAGGGGCTTTTCTTCCGGCGAACGGCGGTTGATCCATGGCGAAGCTGACGGCCATCCCCATCTCCCCGCCATCGACGCTTGCGGTTCCCGACACAGGAACCAAACCGCGCCGGTGACATTTCAGGGCCGGGTGGGGAACCGCCGTGGGCAACCCGGGCGGAGGCTGTCGCTATGAACGATCTCGCACGCATTCCGTCGTCCGCTTCGGACGACATCAACCTGTATCGGGCCGTCCGCGCCCGGATGCCGGAGCTGGCGCAGGGTCTGTCGCCCGAGGATCTGGCCGCCCAGCCCATGGCCGACGCCAGCCCGGGCAAATGGCATCTGGCCCACACCAGCTGGTTCTTCGAGGAGATGATCCTCGCCGCCGAGCCGGGCTACAAACCCGTCGATCCGCGCTGGCGGCAGCTGTTCAACTCCTACTACGAAGCGCTGGGCCAACGCGTCGCCCGGCCCGAGCGCGGCCTGATGACCCGGCCTTCGCTGGATGAGGTTCTGGCCTACCGCCGCGAGATCGACCGCCGCATGGTCGACCGGCTGTCGCGTGGGCTGACGTCCGGCGCCGAACGCTATCTGTTCGCGCTCGGCCTGCATCACGACCAGCAGCATCAGGAGCTGTTCCTGATGGATCTGCTCTATCTGATGTCACGTTCGCCTCTGGACCCGGCGGCCTATGCGACGGAGCCGCGCGAGGCGTCGGTTCAGCCTGCGGTTGGGGGCGTGACCCGCTTCGACGGCGGGCTCGTGAGCATCGGCCATGACGGTCAGGGCTTCGCCTTCGACAATGAGGGACCGACCCATAGCGTCTTCCTCCAGCCCTTCGCCCTGGCGACTGATCTGGTGACCAACGGCGACTGGATCCGCTTCATTCAGGACGGCGGCTATTCGCGGCCCGAACTCTGGCTGTCGGACGGCTGGGCGACGGTTAAGGCCGAAGGCTGGACAGCGCCCCTCTACTGGCATGCAGGGGAGGGCGGTTGGTCTGTGTTCGGCCTCGCGGGTCTCGCCCCCGTCGATCCGTCAGCCCCGGTGCGCCACATCTCCTTCTACGAAGCCGACGCCTACGCCCGCTGGGCCGGCAAGCGCCTGCCGACGGAAGCCGAGTGGGAGCATGCGGCTGTAACCGGCGGGGGCGCCTTCACGAACCTGTTCGGAGAGGTCTGGCAGCACACGGCCAGTAGCTATTCCCCTTACCCCGGCTTCAAACCGACCGATGGCACGGCGTCCGAGTACAACGGCAAGTTCATGGCCAATCAGATGGTCCTGCGCGGGTCGTGCTTCGCTACGCCTCCGGGCCATGCGCGGGCGACCTACCGCAACTTCTTCTATCCGCATCAGAGGTGGGCGTTCATGGGCCTGAGACTGGCCGAGGACGTCGCGCCCGACCGCGCCGTCGAAGATACCGATGAGAATGCCGCCTTCCGCGCCGAGCTGATCGAGGGGCTGTCAAAGCCGCAGAAGGCCGTGTCGCCGAAGTGGTTCTACGACGCCGAGGGCTCGCGCCTGTTCGAGGACATCACCCGCCTGCCGGAATACTATCCGACGCGGCAGGAGGCGGCCCTGCTCAAGGATCTCGCCCCGCGCCTGACCCGGGACTTCGGCGACAACGCGGTCCTGGTCGAGTTCGGCTCGGGGGCCAGCGAGAAGACCCGCATCATCCTCGACGCGGCGCCCGATCTGTCGACCTACATCCCCATCGACATCAGCCCCGACGCGCTGAACGAGGCGGCCGAGCGGATCACGGCGGCCTATCCGTCGATCGAGGTCGTACCGGTGGTCGGGGACTTCCTGAATCTGCCGCCGCTGCCGGAGCTGGGCCGTGGGCGCCGCATCGGCTTCTTCCCCGGCTCGACCATCGGCAATCTGGACCGCGACGCCGCCATTGACTTCCTGAAGGTCGCGCGCGCCCGGCTGGACGACGGCTCCCTGTTCATTCTGGGCGTCGACCTGGTCAAGGCGCCCGAGCTGCTGGTCGCCGCCTATGACGACGCCCAGGGGGTGACGGCGGCGTTCAACAGGAACCTCCTGGTCCGCGCCAACGCCGAACTGGGCGCCGACTTCGACCTCGACGCCTTCGACCATGTCGCGGTCTGGAACGCGGCCGAATCCCGGATGGAGATGCACCTGCGCTCGACCCGCGACCAGAGTGTCCACATCGGCGACACCGTAATCCGCTTCGCGAAGGGCGAGACCATCCACACCGAAAGCTCGCGCAAATACACACGCGCTTCGGTGATCAAGATGGCCGAGGCGGCGGGCTGGACCGTGACCCTGTTCGAGACCGGGCCCGCGCCCTCGGTCGCCCTGGCGCTGCTCAGCGCCAGTTGAAGGCGGGGCGCGAAGCAAGAAAAAGGCGGCGAAACCGCTCGGGTCTCGCCGCCTGATCCTACGTTCTCCGGGGAGGATTACTCCGCCTGGCCTTCGACGTCGTCGGGACGTCGCGAGCCGTGCGAGGCCTCGCCGCCCTTGCGGCCGGCCTGGGCGGCCAGGCCCCGATCCTGCGAGAAGCTCCGCTTCTCGGACGGCACACTGGCCCCGCCCTTGCGGGCGATTTCGCGCTGACGTTCCGGGTCCATCGAGGCGAAGCCCCGCTTGGAGACACCCGAGGGGCGGTTGGTCTGACCTTCGGCCATTCGGCTGTTCCTTCCTGAGTAGTGTGGTGCTTGCGATGAAGAACCCAATGGGTCGGTCAAGGTTCCGCCTCGCGATCATCGGTTGATCGGAACAATCAACTTGCGTTTTGGTCGAACGTTCTCGAATCGCCTTCATCACCGCCGCCGGGCTGGATTTCAGGCAGTTCGTCGGGGGCGCCGCCCGGATCGATATCGGGCGTCTGCGCGGGCTCGTCGGGGAATTCGGGCGGCTGGCCCGGATCGATATCGGGGTCGGTGTGGCTCATGTCGGTCTCCTGTCGCGAGGAGAACGTTCAAACCTTCGCGATGTTCAGAAACCCGGGAACCCGACCCGGCGGGCGCCGGTTCTTCCGCCGAACTCCAGGGAGCTTTTCCGATGACTGAATCCTACACTCCGACCGCCGACGACATCCTCTCCGATGACCTGCGCGAGGAAGGGCCCGCGCAGCGTCTGGGTCGCAAGGCCGACACCCTGATCGCCGACGCCGAAGGCCGCGCCTTCGCCCGCTCCGAAGGCATCCGCAAGGCCGTCCGCTCGGACCTGCATCAGGGCCGCCTGTGGGCGAAGGATCACGCCGAGCAGACCCGCGAGCTTATCCGCGACAACCCGACGAAGACGGCGCTCTACGCGATCGGCGCGGGCGTCCTGATCGGCCTGCTGCTGCGGCGGTGATCTTTCACGTCCGGGCGCCGCGCCGCTCCAGCAGCGCCCGGATATCCGCCTGAAGGGCCCTGGCTTCGACGGACCCCGAGCCGCTGCGGCCCGTCGTGTGCGTTGCCAGCAGAAGGGCCGTGGAGCCGCTGCCGTTGCGGGCATTGATGTTCGCGCCAGCATCCAGAAGTGCCTCCACCGCTGTGGCGGACCGCGTCCGGACTGCCAGGTGCAGCGGGGCCGCCCCGTCCATATTCCGCGCTTCCGGATCGGCGCCGGCCGCGACCAGCCGAGCGACGGCCTTTGCCTGCGCGGCTGAATCCCAGACCGGCGAACCCGGTTGACCAACACAGGCGGAGTGGAGGGGCTCGGCGCCCCGGCGGTTGCGGGCGCGGACGTCGGCGCCCAGGCCGATCAGCAGTTCAACGATGCCAGGGGCGTGGTTCGCCGCCGCGATGTGCAACGGCGTGTCGCCGACATAGGCGGCTTTTGGTCGATCGAATGACGCGTCGGCGGTCAGGGCCGCCCTCGCCAGCGCCGGCGCTTCGCGCAGTCGCTGCTCCGCCTGATCCGCATCACCGCCGCTGATCGCCTGCATCAGGGCGAGCAGGGCCGGGTCATTGGGCGCGGACCGGTGTGCCATTGTCGCGGCCTAGGACGGCCCGGTCGGTTCGCGGAACAGCCGCGGCCCCAGCAGCGCCCGGTCGGACACGAACGGATTGGTCTGCCGCTCCTGCCCGAAGGTCGAGATCGGGCCGTGGCCCGGGACGAAGGTGACGCCGTCGCCCAGCGGCCAGAGCTTCTTCGTGATCGACTGGATCAGGGCCTCGGGATCGCTCCTGGGGAAGTCGGTGCGGCCGACCGAGCCCTGGAACAGGACGTCGCCGACCTGGGCGAAGCCGATGGCGCGATTGAAGAAGACGACGTGGCCCGGCGTATGCCCCGGGCAGTGCACCACCTCCCAGGTCGTCTCGCCCAGCGTCAGGACGTCGCCGTCGTTCAGCCAGCGGTTCGGGGTGAAGGTCCGCGCCTCGGGCAGGCCGTAGCGCTGGCCCTGCATCGGAATGCCCTCGATCCAGAACAGGTCCTCGATGTGCGGGCCGATGATCTCGACGCCCGACTTTTCCTGCATCTCGGCGGCGCCGCCGGCGTGGTCGAGGTGGCCGTGGGTGATCCAGATCTGGTCCAGCGTCAGCCCACGCCGCGCGATCTCGCCCAGAATGGCCTCGGCCGACCCGCCCGGATCGATCACGGCGGCCTTGTTCGTCTTCGTGCACCAGACGGTCGTGCAGTTCTGCTGCAGCGGCGTGACCGGGGTGATGAAGACCCCGACGGGCGGCTGGGCTTGAGGGGAGGGGCTCTGGCTCATTCCTGACAGATAGCGGTCCGCGCCTTCAGGCGAAAGCCGTCGCGCCGACCGGAGCCCGCCTGCTAGGAAGGCGGCATGCTGACCCGTCGCCACCTCCTGTCCGGCCTCGCCGCCGCCTCAGCCCTGACGGCCACGGGGGCCGCCCGCGCCGCCGACGGCCGCCGCCTGGCCATCACCATCGACGACTTCAACATCGCCGACGGCGCCCTGATGGACGGCGCGGCTCGCCATCGCGCCGTGCTCGAGGCCCTCGACGCGGCGGGGATCAAGGCCGTCGGCCTCGTCGCGGGCAAATACGTCGACAACCCCACGGGCGCCGCCCGGCTGGCCGCCTGGGCCGAGGCGGGCCACCTGATCGGCAACCACACCTACGCCCACAGCTATTACGGCGGCGCCAATCCCGGCGATCTCGGCGCCGACATCGACCGCTGCGCGCCCCTGATCGCCCCCTATGCCACGACCCGGCCCCTGTTCCGCTTCCCCTATCTGGCCGAGGGACGGACGGCCGAGACCCGCGACCGGATGCGCGCCGTCCTCGCCGACCGGGGTCTGCACAACGCCCACGTCACCGTCGACGCCTCGGACTGGTACGTTGACCAGCGCCTGCGGGAACGGCTGGACAAGGATCCGGGCGCCGACGTCGCGCCCTATGGCGATTTCCTCGTCCGCCACCTGCTGGACCGCGCCGTCTTCTACGACGGTCTCGCCCGCGACGTTCTGGGCCGCAGCCCGCCGCACACCCTGCTGATTCATCACACGCTCGCGACCGCCCTGTTCCTGCCGAAGGTGCTGCAGGGCTTCCGCGACGCGGGCTGGACCCTGATCGACGCGGAGACCGCCTTCGCCGATCCGGTGTTTCAGTCGCAGCCCGACATCGCCCCCGCGGCCAACAGTCTGATCTGGCAACTGGCGAAGGCCGACGGCCGATTCGAGGCCCGCTTGCGCTCTCCCGGCGAGGACGGCCCCTATGAGAAGCCCGCCATGGACGCCCTCGGCCTCTAGAACGCCACGTTCGCGTTGACCTTTGGAGCCTGTCTCGACATAAGGGCGGGCTTCGAGGCCGCCCCTGATCGGGGCGGCTCTTCTGCTTTATCCATTTCGCGTATGGCCGCGTTGGCCGGTTGCGCCCCAGAACGTCAGATCCCGACCATGCAAGTCGTCGAAAAATCCACCGAAGGTCTCAGCCGCGTCATCGCCGTGACCATCCCCGCCACCGAGCTGAACGCCAAGCTGGACGCCAAGCTGAAGGAAGTCGCGCCGCAGATGAAGCTGAAGGGCTTCCGTCCCGGCAAGGTGCCCGCCGCCCACGTCAAGAAGACCTTCGGCCGCGAAATGATGGGCGAGATCATCAACGCCGAGCTGAACGAGACGAGCCAGAAGGCCCTCGACGAAGCCAAGGTGCGCCCCGCCGCCCCGGCCGAGATGAAGCTGATCTCCGACATGGACAAGGTGATCCTGGGCCAGGAAGACCTGTCCTATGAGATGGAGCTGGAAGTCATGCCCGACTTCACGCCCGTCGACCCCAAGACCCTGAAGCTGACCCGCCCGACCTATGAGGCGACCGACGCCGACCTGGACGAGGCCCTCACCGAGCTGGCCGGCCAGGCCAAGTCCTACGAGGACAAGAAGGGCAAGGCCGTGAAGGCCGCCGACGGCGACCAGCTGACCATCGACTTCCTGGGCAAGCTCGACGGCGTGCCGTTCGACGGCGGCGCCGCCGAGGACGCGGACCTGGTGATCGGCTCGGGCCGCTTCATCCCCGGCTTCGAAGAGCAGCTGGTCGGCGCCAAGGTCGGTGAAGAAAAGACCATCGAGGTCACCTTCCCGGCCGACTACCAGGCCGCCAACCTGGCCGGCAAGCTGGCCACCTTCGACATCACCGTGAAGGCCATCAAGTCGGAAGTCGCCGGCGTGGTCGACGACGCCTTCGCCGAGCGCATCGGTCTGGAATCGCTGGACAAGCTCAAGGAGCTGCTGCGCGGCAACCTGAACCAGCAATACGCCGGCGCCGCCCGCTTCAAGCAGAAGCGCGCCCTGCTGGACCAACTGGACAGCGCCCACAGCTTCGACCTGCCGCCCAAGATGGTCGACGCCGAGTTCGACGGCATCTGGCAACAGGTCCAGGCCGACAAGGCCAAGGGCGACCTGCCGGAAGAAGACGCCAAGAAGTCGGACGACGAGCTGAGGGCCGAATACCGCAAGATCGCCGAGCGCCGCGTGCGCCTGGGTCTGGTCCTGGCCGAGATCGGCCGCGCCAACAACGTCGGCGTCACCGATCAGGAACTGAACAACGCCATCATGGCCGAGGCCCGCAACTACCCGGGTCAGGAGCGTATGGTCCTGGACTTCTACCGCCAGAACCCCAACGCCGCCGCCCAGATGCGCGCCCCGATCTATGAGGAAAAGGTCGTCGACCTGATCTTCGGTCAGGCGGAAACCACCGATACGCCGATCACCAAGGAAGAACTGCTCAAGGAAGAAGAAGAGGGCTGAGGCTCCTTCCTCTGATCTGATCCGATCCTGAAAGGGCCGGTCCGTTCGCGCGGGCCGGCCCTTTTCGATTCCGCGACCCGCGACGGGCGCCCACCTTGCGTCAAGGCCTTGGCAACGCGATATGCTGTTCAATGAGGCGGCGAACTTCCGAGTCGCCGCCCACAAGCATCCGAGAAGGCCATATGCGCGATCCGATCGACTACATCTCCAATAATCTCGTCCCCATGGTCGTGGAGCAATCCAGCCG
>DBBK01000277.1 GCA_002292165.1 Brevundimonas sp. UBA986 | reverse complement strand
CCCAACACGCGCATCGGGCGGTGGACGGCGAGTGAAGGCGTCCGGGCGGCGGTGGCGATGTATATCGCTGTGGTCGGTCTGGTGTTCCACTTCATCCTCAGCGCGACGTGGCAGCCGGAGGGGCTGGCGGCGCTGGGCAACTGGGTCGTCCACTACATCATGCCCGCGGCGGTGGTGCTGGACTGGCTGCTGTTCACGCCCAAGGGGTGGCTGCGCTGGATCGACCCGGTGAAGTGGCTGGCGTTTCCGCTGGTCTATGGCCTGTGGACCGTGATCCACGGCGCCCTGATCGACTGGTACCCGTACTTCTTCATCGACATCGGCAAGCTGGGCTGGAGCCGGGCGCTGATCAACTATGCCGGCCTGCTGGCCTTCTTCCTGATCGTAGGGCTGGCGATCGTCGGGCTGGACAAGCTGTTGGGCGGCCGGGCGCGCCGGGCCTCAACCTAGCCAGCAGTCAGGGCGGCGCGGGCCAGGTCGATGATCGCCCACCACGCCAGACCGGACGCGATGAAGGCCAGGGGAAGGCTGACCCGGGTCCAGAGCGTCTTCTTCATGATGATCTCCTCCCCATCCCTGATCCGGCTGCGCCGGGCTTCGAGGACGGTGATAGACCGGCGCTCGCCGAACCCCGAGTAAACGACTGTAAAATCCGCGGCGGGACCGGGTGGACAACTCGGCAGCGTGACTTGGGGCCCGCAGCCGCCTAAGCCTCGCGTACAGACTGACTCCGCCGACGAGACCCCCCATGGCCTATAAATCCCTGCGCGACTTCATGGCCATGCTGGAGGCCGAGGGGGAGCTGGTGCGGGTGTCGGAGCCCGTCTCCACCCATCTGGAGATGACCGAGATCCAGACGCGGCTGCTGCGCAACGGCGGGCCGGCGGTGCTGTTCGAAAAGCCCGTCATGCCGGACGGCTCCATCAGCACGATCCCGGCCCTGGCCAATCTGTTCGGCACGGTGAAGCGCGTGGCCATGGGCGTGACCATGGAAAAGAAGACCCGCACGACCGCGAAGGAGTTGCGCGAGGTCGGAGAGCTGCTGGCCTTCCTGCGCAACCCGACCCCGCCGCGCGGTCTGGGCGACGCCATGGAGATGCTGCCGCTGGCCCAGACGGTGATGTCGATGCGGCCCAAGGTCGTGAAGACGGCACCGGTGCAGCAGGTGGTGCTGAAGGGCGACCAGATCGACCTGACCGCCCTGCCCGTCCAGGGTTGCTGGCCCGGCGAGCCGGCGCCGCTGATCACCTGGGGGCTGGTGGTGACCAAGGGGCCGTCGGACAGCGCCGAGGACGACTTCAACCTGGGCATCTACCGCATGCAGGTGCTGGGCAAGGACAAGGCGATCATGCGCTGGCTGGCCCACCGCGGCGGGGCCCAGCACTATCAGCGGCACAAGAAGGCCGGAAAGCGCGAGCCCCTGCCCTGCGCCGTGGTGCTCGGCGCCGATCCGGGCACCATTCTGGCGGCGGTGACGCCCGTGCCGGACACCCTGTCGGAGTATCAGTTCGCGGGCCTGCTGCGCGGCCAGAAGGCCGAGCTGGTCCCGTGCAAGACCGTGCCCCTGATGGTCCCGGCCCAGGCCGAGATCGTGCTGGAGGGCCACGTCCTGCTGGATGAGCACGCGCCCGAGGGGCCGTACGGCGACCACACCGGCTATTACAACTCGGTCGAGACCTTCCCGGTGTTTCAGGTGACGGCGATCACCATGCGCAAGGACCCGATCTATCTGACCACCTTCACCGGGCGTCCGCCGGACGAGCCCAGTGTGCTGGGCGAGGCGCTGAACGAGGTCTTCATTCCCCTGCTGCGCGCCCAGTTCCCGGAGATCACCGACTTCTGGCTGCCGCCCGAAGGCTGCAGCTACCGGATCGCCGTGGTGTCGATGAAGAAGGCCTATCCGGGCCACGCCAAGCGGGTGATGCTGGGCGTCTGGAGCTATCTGCGCCAGTTCATGTACACCAAGTGGGTTATCGTCGTGGACGATGACATCGACGCCCGCGACTGGAAGGATGTCATGTGGGCCATCTCGACCAAGATGGACCCGGCGCGCGACATCACCGTCATCGAATCCACCCCCATCGACTACCTCGACTTCGCCAGCCCCGAGAGCGGCCTGGGCTCCAAGATTGGCCTGGACGCGACCGACAAATGGCCGCCCGAGACGAAGCGCGAATGGGGCGAGGAGATCCGCATGGAGGCGGAGGTCGTCGATAAGGTCAGCGCGATGTGGGACCGGCTGGGCCTGCCGGGCGACAGCCGTCCGATCTGGAAATAAGGCGTCGATCCTCTGGGCCGATCCCTTGGATTGAACGGGATTTTCGATTCTCGCCGACCGGCAATATATGGCCCTGTGTCCGTAAAAACATGGCGCCAAAGACCTATGCTGCACCGCACACTTTGAAGGTGACGAAACTTTAATGTCGTAATATCGTCCCAATTCATTTGCGGAGCAGCCACATGAAAGTCGTCCTCGCCATCGCCCTGGCCCTTGTCGTCGCCCCGGCCGTGATCGCCCCGACCACGGCCGATGCACAGGTTCTGGCAGGCCAGCGCCGCGCGCCGACCCCGGCGCTAAGCGAACGCGACGTCGAGCGCCTGAACCACGCCCAGGACCGCGTCTTCGAGCTGAGCGACCGGATCAGCGCGATCGAGGCCGCCGGCGAGACCCAGGGCGGCCTGACCCCGGCCCAGACGACGCAGATCGAGGAGTATCGCGCCGATATGGCTCGCGCCCAGGAGACGGTCGACAAGCTGGAAGAAAAGCGCGCACGCCGCCAGCGCCACTGACCGCCCCACGCCTTACCGATCCTCGCGGCCGGCCTGAAAAGGCCGGCCGTTGTCGTTTACGCCCTGCGCGATCCGTCGCGGGTGACGGAATCGGCGCGCCCGCCTAAGGTGAAGCTTGTTCAGTAAGCCTGTTCAGGCGGGGGGCGTATGGGCGCGTTCGAGTTCTTCTTCAGCTTCTATGGCCTGCTGCTCGGCTTTTCGGCGGCGGAGCTGGTCGGGGGCTTCACCCGGCTGCTGCACCAGCGCAAGGACATCCGCTTCGGCTTGCTGACGCCGCTGCTGGCGATCTTCGTGGCCATCGACATCGCCACCTTCTGGAACCAGGCCTGGGTGATCCTGAGGTTCGCCCCCTACAGCTTCGCCCTTCTGATCCTGGGCCTGTTCGTCGCCGGGATCTTCTATGTCGCCGCGACCCTGACCTTCCCGAACAAGCTGGCGCCCGGCCAGTCGATGGACGACCATTTCTGGAGCCAGCGCCGCATCGTCCTGCTGTGCGTGCTCAGCGCCAATCTGATCATGGCGACCCTGTTCATGGTCGTGACCAACGCCACCGGCGAGTTCACGACCGCGATCAAGCCGTCGCTGCTGTACGGCCTGGCCCTGTTCACGGCCCTGACCCTGGTCGCCGCCATCGCGCGAAACAAGAAGGTGGTCATCGCCGCCCTGGCCATCCTGCTGGCCTATCACAGCTACAACATCGGCCGGTCGGTCACGGCCCTGGTGGCGACCGGCGGCTGGTCGGTGAAAGCCCCTGCGAACCCCGAGGCCGACAAATGAGCGCATTCGAGTTCTTCTTCAGCTTCTACGGCATGGTGCTGGGCCTGTCGGTTGCGGTGATCGCCACGGGGTTCGCCACGGCCATCCAGCACCGCAAGTCGATCCGCATCGGCTGGCTGACCCTGCTGCTGGCCCTGTTCGTGGCCCTGGACATCGCCACCTTCTGGGATTCGGCATGGCATACCTTCCGGGACGCGCCCTTCAGCTACGGCATGCTGGTGATCGGCCTGGCCATCGCCCTGGTCTATTTCATCGCGGCCTCGCTGGTGTTCCCGCACAGCATCCATGACGGCATGGACCTGGACGACCACTTCTGGGCCAACAAGAAGGTCGCCCTGCTGCTGACGGTGGCGGCCAATGTGCTGATGGCCGGAACCACGGCGATGCAGCTGCTGGGCAAGCCGAACGCCGTGGGGATCATCGGCGCCTATGCCTTCACCCTGACCCTCTATGTGGTGCTGGTCGTGCCGGCGGCCCTGACGAAGAACCGCAAGCTGTTCGGCGGCCTGATCGGGTTTCACGTGGTCATCTATCTGGTGCTGGCCTGCCTGCCCGGCGCGCCGGAAGCGCCCGACACCACGACCCTTCCTGCGGCCGCCTCGCCCAGGGGGTGAGCCGGGCTTGCCATCGGGGGCGGATCAGGGGACCAATCCGGGCCATGCCTTTCCCCCGTCTGTCCGCCGCCCCCCTGATCGCCGTCCTCGCGACCGGCGCGGCCCTGTTCCCGAGTTTCGCCATGGCCCAATCCGTTCCCAACGTCGCCCCGTGGGACCAGCCCTTCCTGCCGCCCGCGCCCGTCTGGGACGGGGCGTCGAAGGCCCTGTTGCGGCCGGCGTCGGATCCCTGGGCCAGCGGCTTCGAGGCCGATCCGGAGCATGATTTCAGCCCCAACTACGCCGACACCCGCGCCTGGTTCGACCGGTTGGACGCGGCCAGCGACCTGATCCGCATCGAGCAGTTCGGCGTCTCGCCCGAAGGCCGTCCGATCTACGCCGTCATCGCCTCCAAGGACGGCGCGGCGTTCAACCCGTCCAAGCCCGTCCTGCTGGCCCAGGCCGGCATCCACCCGGGCGAGATCGACGGCAAGGACGCCGGGATGATGCTGCTGAGGGACATCGCCTTCAACGGCAAGGACGGGCTGCTGGACAAGGTCAATCTGATCCTGATTCCCATCCTGTCGGTCGACGGACACGAGCGCGCCTCGGCCTACAGCCGCCCGAACCAGCGCGGGCCGCGCATCCAGGGCTGGCGCCATACGGCGACCAACCAGAACCTGAACCGCGACTTCATGAAGCTGGACCAGGCCGAGATGCAGGCGGTCATGGGGCTGATCGAAAAGTACGACCCGACTCTCTACGTCGACATCCACGTCACCGACGGTATCGACTACCAGTACGACGTCACCTACGGCTTCAACGGCGAGAACGGCGCCTATACCCGCTCACCGGCCATCTCGGCCTGGCTGAATGATGCGTTCAAGCCGGCCATGAACGGGGCGCTGGAGGCGCAAGGCCACATCCCGGGCGAGCTGGTCTTCGCCATCAACGACCGCAATCCCAAGGCCGGGATGAATGACGGTGGTCTGGCGGAACGCTATTCCAACGGCTGGGGCTCGGCGGCCCACGTCCCGACCATCTTGATCGAGAACCACAGCCTGAAACCGCATGAGCAGAGGGTGCTGGGCACCTATGTCTTCCTCGAGGAGGCCCTGACCCTGCTGGCGGACAAGGGCGCGGACCTGAAGGCCGCCATCGCCGCCGACAAGATGCTGAGGCCCGCGGAAATCCCCGCCAATTTCGCCCCCGACGACAAGCCCTTCTACACCCGGGCGTTCAAGGGCATCCTGTACGAGACCTACGACAGCGTCGCCTCGGGCGGGAAGGAACTGCGCTGGCTGGGTCAGCCGGATCCGGTGCTGTGGCAGGTCCCCTATTTCGCGTCGCACCCGACCCTGGCGCTGAACCGGCCGACCGCCTATTGGGTGCCGTCGTACCGCACCGACGTCATCGAACGGCTGAAGATGCACGGGGTCCAGATGGAGACCCTGACGGCGCCGCGCACCGTGTCGGTCGATCTGCTGCGGCTGGAGGACCCGGTCATCGCCCCGCGCACCAACGAAGGTCACGTCCAGATCTCGGTGAAGACGGTCGAGGCTGAGCGCCACGACTGGATCTATCCGGCGGGCTCGGTGCGGGTGCCGACCGACCAGCCGATGGGCGACATCGTCGTCCTGCTGCTGGAGCCGCAGTCGTCGGAGAGCTTCTTCGCCTGGGGCATGTTCCCCGAGATCCTGAACCGGGTCGAATATATCGAGGGCTATGCCATCGCCCCGATGGCCGAGAAGATGCTGGCCGCCGACCCGGCCCTGAAGGCCGAGTTCGAGGCCAAACTGGCCGCCGAGCCCGCCTTCGCCGCCGACCCCGACGCGCGCCTGGGCTGGTTCTATGAGCGGACGCCGTTCTATGATCAGCGCTACCGGCTGTATCCGGTCGGGCGGGAGGAATAGGCGTGAACTCTGCGATCCATGCCGCGGGTCTTTGGACAGGGCTCTGCATCCTGTTGCTGCTGGTCTTGTCGGGACTGACCTCGGCCAACCGGCGCAAGCACAAGGTCTCCATCGGCGACGGCGGCAAGGCCGAGGTCGCCGCCGCAAGCCGCGCCTTCGGCAACGCCGCCGAATACATGCCCATCGCCCTGATCGGCCTGGCCTTGATGGCCCTGACCGGGTTCGCACCGGTGTGGATCCACGCGGTCGGCGGGTCCTTCTTTCTCGGTCGGGTGCTGCACGCCTGGGGGATGTTCGTGACCCGCGAAGGCAGGCCGCCTGCGGTCCAGCGGATGGCCGGGATGCTGCTGACCTATTTCCCGCTGCTCGGCGCGGCGGGCGCGCTGATCTGGTGCTTCTTCTGTCACTGACAGAGTGAGCGGCCCGGCGTGTCGGGGGTTTGGGCTGGAACGCCGGGCCGCTTCAGACGGGTGCGGTGTAGAACGGAGCCGCCTGACGGGTTTGGTGTAGCAAGGCTTGCGGCGGGGCGTTGTAAAGGATTGTCAAACCCGGCCTAGAACCACCCCGCCTCTCTCAGCACCGGTGCATAGGTCCGGCTGACGGGGGCGGTCAGGCCGCCGGCCAGTTGGACCTCTCCCGCCCCCTTCCTCCAGCGCACGGCCTCGACGGCGTCGGCGGCGACCCACCAGGAGCGATGCACCCGCCAGCCGTGGGCAAGGGCGAGATCGTCGAGCGCGTCGGCGAAGCGCAGGGTGATCAGCTCCTCGCCCGCGTCGGTATGGACCCTCAGATAATGGTCGTGGGCCTCGACCGCGATGAGCCGGGCGGTGCGGCGCTTTGCCGACAGTCGACGGCGGAAGGCGGCCTCGGCCTCCGGCAGGGGCGCGGCGACGACGGTGCGGGTCTCGACGCGAACGGGCAGACGCCGCCAGACCAGGGCGCGCACGGCCATGACCGCCAGCAGGATCGGGAAGACCTGCCACAGCAGACCGAGATAGTGTGGCCAGCCGTAGGGCTCGCCGAACATGAGGTTCTGGGTCGTCAGGACCAGCAGGGTCACGAGCGGGGTGATCAGCACGGAGACCGCCGCCACCCGCCGCCAGGTTCCGGGCAGAGGCCGGCTCAGCAGCTCATCGGCGACGATCCCGATCAGCCCGCCGCCGACCATGCAGATCATCCAGTAGACCCAGGCCTTCACCACCGGAATGTGGTCGGAGCCGAACGGGCCGAGGAAGCCCATCATCAGGCCGATGGCGATCAGGATCGCGAGGTCGATCGCCCACTGCCGTCCTCTCTTCATGGATCGCGCCCCGTTCGCGAAGGCCCGGCGCCGTTCGCGAAACGAGGCCTAGCGAGCCGTCGGGCGACCGGCAATGGCGGTTGTCCAACGCCGCTTCGGACAGGACCCTTCATGTCTCGCCTTCGCTCCTCTCTCCTCGTTGCCGCCGCTCTGTTCGCGGTCTCGCTAAGCGCCCCGCCCGCCCTCGCCCAGATCCCCGGCGCCGACGTCAATGATCGGCCCGATCCCGCGACGGTCTGCCACGTCGGCGTCTATCGGCTGGATGACGGCAGTTGGGTGGATGTGGCGCCGAACGGGACCGCGGGCCTGCGCTGGCGCCGGCTGGACGGAGCCAGTTCGCGAATGACCCTCGGCGCGGACGGCCGCTGGGTCAGCGCCCTGGGTTCGACCCGCCGTGTCGAGGGACCGCAGCCGCAACTCGGGACCTGCGAGGAGGGGCGGATCGTCTTCGACGGTCATCCCGGCCGGCGCGTGGTTCTGAACACGCAGGAGACGACCTTCGTGGGCCATGGCGGCGTGCGTCTGAAGGGGCGACTGATCCTGCCGCCGGGCGAAGGCCCCGTCCCGATCATGGTCGAGGTGCATGGGTCGGAGGGCGCCAATGCGCTGGACTTCAACGCCTTCCAGCGGTTCGCCCCGGCCTCGGGCGTCGGCGTCTTCGTCTATGCCAAGCGCGGGTCGGGCGGGTCCGAGGGCCGATACACCCAGGACTTCCACGTCCTCGCCGAAGACGCCGCTGCGGCGGTGGTCGAGGCGCGGCGGATGGCCGGCGCGCGCGCAGGCCGGGTCGGGCTGCATGGCGCCAGTCAGGGCGGCTGGGTTGCGCCGCTGGCCGCCAGCCTGACGCCGGTCGACTTCGTCACCATCGGCTTCGGCCTGGCCTATGGCGTTCTGGCCGAGGACAGCGATCAGGTCATGCTGGACCTAAAGGCCAAAGGCTGGGGCCCCGAGGTGCTGGAAGAGGCGAAAAAGATCACCGACGTCACCGGCGCCTTCGTCGCCTCGCGGGGCGCGGTCGGCTTCGACGGTCTGGAGGCCGTGCGCGCCCGCTATCGCGCCGAGCCC
Source organism: Brevundimonas sp. UBA986 (assembly GCA_002292165.1). Taxonomy (GTDB): domain Bacteria; phylum Pseudomonadota; class Alphaproteobacteria; order Caulobacterales; family Caulobacteraceae; genus Brevundimonas. The sequence continues at coordinate 1,263 of DBBK01000277.1, read as the reverse complement.
TGGTGCGCCGACATCAAGGGCGAGTTCACCGGCCTGCTGCTGAACACGCCCAATGACCAGATCATCGCCATGGCCCCGAAGATGGATGCCGGAACCTCGTGGGACTATGACCCTCTGCCCGTGCTGGGCAGCCTGGACACGCCGATGCTGTGGATCCAGGCCGAGAAGGACACCGGCGCCCCGCCCGACGCCACGCGCCGCCGCCTGATCGACCTGTCGGCGCAGGGGCGTCCGATCACCCTGCTGGAATACCCCGACACCGATCACGGCATCGTCCGGTTCGAGACCGGCCCGGACGGCCGCCGCACTTCGCTGGGCTATGCGCCCGGCTATTATCAGGCGGTGCTGGACTGGGCGAAGGCCGGGCGGCTGGAGGGCGACTATGGCGACGGACGGCTGCTGGCCAGGGCGGAGGACGCCCGATGACCGCCCTTCCCCCGGCCGCTCTCCGGAAGATGTCCTGGCCCGCCCGCGTCGGCTGGCTGGTGATCGCCCTGATGTGCCTCGGCATCGCCGGCTATGCGTCGAAGTATCTGATCCATCCGCCGCAGACGGCGGCTCAGGCCCTGGGCAATCCGCTGGGCGTGCCCTTCCTCGTGATCCATGTGGCGGGGGCGGTCGTGGCGCTGGTTCTCGGGTCGCTGCAGTTCATTCCGGCGTGGCGGAAAGGCCGCCTTGGTCGGATGTGGGCGCCGCACCGCTGGGTCGGGCGGGTCTATGTGCTGGGGGTGCTGGTCGGGGGCATGGCCGGGCTGATCCTGTCCAGCCGGTCCAGCGCCGGGCCGATCGCCACGGCAGGTTTCGGCAGTCTGGCCGTCCTCTGGATCGGGTTCACCCTGGCGGGCTGGCGCGCGGCGGTTCAGGGCCGCATCGCCGACCACCGCCGCTGGATGATCCGTTCCTGGGCCCTGACCCTCGCCGCCGTGACGCTCAGGATCTACCTGCCGCTGGTGCAGGTGTTCGGCCTCGACTTCCTGCCCTGGTACCGGGCGATTTCGTTCCTGTGCTGGGTTCCGAACCTGATACTGGCGGAGGTTTGGTTGCGGTGGAAGAGCCGGCCGATCCCGTAAGCCCGGGGCTTCCGGTCACTCAGCCGACTACTCAGTCGTCGTGAAGGAAATACGCCATACCCCGGGCGCTTTCGTTGGCCGCGCACGTCTGGGGAAACGGCGGCGGGAAGGCGTAAAGCAGGGCTCGGGCGAAGACCGTCCCCTCGACGCCGCGAAGCTCCTCGACCTGACGGAAATACCCCGCGGCGGAGGC
>DBBK01000047.1:4082-4850 GCA_002292165.1 Brevundimonas sp. UBA986 | reverse complement strand
CGACATCAACCGCTTCTGGTGGAAATCCGAGGGCGAAGGCGATTTCAACGGCGCGCTCGAGGACGCCGAAGTCCAGGCTCTCTACAGCCGCGCCGTGACGCCCTTCTGGGACCTCCAGGCCGGCGTGCGACAGGACTTCCGGCCCGACGGCGAAGATACGACGCATCTGGTCCTCGGCCTGCAGGGCCTGGCGCCCCATTGGTGGGAAGTCGACGCCGCCGCCTTCCTGTCGACCGACGGCGACCTGACCGCCCGCGTCGAGGCCGAATACGACCTGCGCATCACCCAGCGCCTGATCCTTCAGCCCCGCCTCGAAATCGACGCTTCGGCCAGCGACATTCCGGAACTGGAGATTGGCTCGGGCGTGTCCTCGGTCGAGGCGGGCCTGCGACTGCGCTACGAGTTCCGCAAGGAGTTCGCCCCCTATGTCGGCGTCGAGTGGAGCCGCGCGCTCGGAGACACAGCCGGCTACATCGAAGCCCGCGGCGGCGAGGCCGAGGACATCCGGTTCATCGTCGGCCTCAAGGCCTGGTTCTAACCGAAGGAGANNGCCGGCGCCGCCTCCGCCCAGGATCCGCACGCCGGCCACAGCATGCCGGCGCAGGCCGCCGCGACCCAGTCGGGAGTCACGACGGCTCCCGCGAACGGGGCGATGACCCAGGGCTCGCCGGAACGCTTCAGCGTCACCTTCCCGCATACGATGGTCCTCAAGACGGTCACGCTCACCGCCGAAGGTCAGGCCCCGGTCGAAGTGAGTGTCCCCGCAGC
>DBBK01000047.1:0-4073 GCA_002292165.1 Brevundimonas sp. UBA986 | reverse complement strand
CAGCGCCCGCCGCCGCGACCGTCGGCGTGGCTCTTCCGCGTCTGGCCCCAGGAACCTACACTGCCGCCTGGACCGCCGAGGGCCCGGACGGCCACAAGATGTCCGGCTCGGTCAGCTTTATGGTTCACTAGGAGAACGACGATGAAAGTTTCCAACCTGCTGGCCGCCGCCGGCGCGATCCTAACCCTGAGCGCCGGCGCGGCCCTCGCCGCCGAAGGTTGCGAGTGCTGCAAGGACATGGCCGCGGACGCCGCCATGAGCTGCTGCGACGAGATGAAGACCGAGCCCGCCCCGCCCGAGCCGACGCCGCCCGCCCCGGCGCCGTCGGATACGCCCGCGCCTCAGGGCCACGCCGACCACAACTGATCGTCGCATCGATGGTTTCCGGCGGTTTCCCGTGGGGGAGCCGCCGGACGCCTCAGTTCTGGATAAGGCGGATCAAGTTTCCGTCCGGGTCGATGAGCGCGCCGATCCGCAGTCCCGACTCCTCAAGCTTCGGCGCGTGCAGGCGAGGGTGGCCCCAGCAGGTTTTCGGCAATCCTGAAACGACGCACTCTGCGTAAAACCCGTCCAGGTCGTCCAGCCGCAGGCAGCAGCTGAAGTTGCTGGTCAGCGGATCCACGTCCGGATGCGGGAAGAACTCCAGCGTCAAACCGCCCCTTTTCAGGATCATCCAGCCTTTGTCGCGCCAGTCCTGTTCGAAGCCCAGTCGAGTGTAGAACTGGGACGTAACTTCGAAATCCCGCGACGGTAGGTTGGGCGTGGCGTGGTCGGTCACGGCGAACTCCGGGAATGCAGCAATGCCGCCGTAGCCTAGCTGCAACACCCCTTGCCATCTACCTGGATCGGCGGACACGGCACGTCGGCATAGGAGCAGAACACGCAGCAGTCGCCGGGTAGGGGCTTCAGCTTCACGCCGCAGCCGAGACAATCGTAAAACCAGATGCAGGCGTCGGTGGGCATGGTCTCCGTCGCGACATGACCGCAATCCGGGCAGGTCAGCGTCGAGTCTAGAACGATGGCCCGGGTCATCGCATGGCCGCCAGTCGCGTCATGGCCCACGGCTCGATGTACGGCTGCCAGGCCATGGACAGGACGATCAGCAGACTGGCGATCACCAGCAGCCAGAAGGCGAGCCGCGAAGGGTGGCGGCAGGCCCCGTCTTTCCGACACATCCGCAGGCGACGCCAATGCAGCAGCCAGCCCGCGGCCAGGATGACGGCGGCCAGAAGCGTCAGCCAGTTCCGCGCACCCGCGATGACCGCGGCGCCGGCGAAGGATACGCCCGCCACGGACAGAGCCAGAGGCAACACACAGCACGCGGCCCAGGCGAACACCGAGGCGACACCGCCGAGGGCGGCCGAGGCGCTGACGGCGACCTCGGGCATGCGGGGCCGGTCGTAATCGATGGCCATGGGACCTCCCGTTCGATTTCTGCTACAGGCTACAACCCGTAGCCGCTACGGGATCAAGAGCCATGTCCGCACGAAGTTTGACGATCGGGCGCCTCGCTGACAGCGCCGGGGTGAACCTGGAAACGGTGCGCTACTACGAACGTATCGGGCTGATGCCCGCGCCGGCCCGGACCGAGGGCGGCCACCGCAGCTATGAGCCGGAACACGCCCAGCGTCTGCGCTTCATCCGCCGGTCGCGCGAACTGGGCTTCGGCATCGACGCCATTCGGCGCCTGATCGCGCTGAGCGAGCCGGGCGTTCAGGCGTGCTGCGAAGTCCGCGACATGGCCCAAGACCACATCGCCAGCGTGGACGCCAAGATCGAGGATCTGCAGAGGCTACGGAAAGTGCTGAGGCAGGCTGTGGCCGACTGCAGTGAAGGCGGACGGGTTAGGTGCCCGGTGATTGATGAGCTGGGCTCGAGCTAGCGTCGAAGATACGACCCTGTGCCGATGACAGCGGTCAGCCTCAGTGCCGTGAAGGCCTGATCGACGCGGCCGCCTCGCGGCAAGCATCTTCGCAACGCCGGCATTCTTCGGCGCAGATACGGCAATGCTCGTGCATCTCGGCGTGCTTCTCGCACTCGATGGCGCAGTCGGCGCAAGCCTCGGCGCAGGTCTCGAGCATGCGCTTTATCAAGGCCTCGTTGCTGCCGGCGCGCCGCACGGCGAGCCCGGCCGTAGCCAGACAGACATCGGCGCAGTCGAGATCGAGCCGGATGCACTGGGTCAGGTCCCTGACCATCTCCTCGGCCAGGCAGGCGTCAGCGCAGATGCGGCATACGGCGGCGCAGCCGTAGCCCGCTTCGATCGCGCGAATGAGGCTGTCGTTCACGCTGCCGCGTACGTCGGGGTGGGTGCTGATCATTGGTTGGATTTGCATCGGAGGCTCTCTCGGGTGATCTGGATCCAACCCCGGCGCCGGGAAGATGTTCCGAACGGCGACGCCTCCCGACCTCGTCAAACCCGTACTTCGCCGAGCCGAGATCATGTGGAAATGCGGTGGACCAGACATCAGGGGCCGGCCGGCGACCTCAAGCTCACATGCATTCGACCACGGATCACTGAACCGCTTGCGATTTGGATCTCCGCACTTGCCCGCGAGAGTTCATCTACAATCGGCGGCGCAACCGAGATTGTGGGGTCGGCGGGCTCCGGAACAGAGAGGCGCTGGTCTTGAGCCAGGGACGTAATGCGTCGGCCCGGGCGCGCCGGGCCGGCCTCGTCCTCGCTGCCCTCGAGGGCCGAAGGCTCGTCTTCGCGAGCGGGCCCGCGCGAAAAGTCAGCCTGTTGGTCGCGCGCGCCGTGTTGCGCCTTATACGGCCGGGCGGAGGCCGTTGCCGCTCACATGCAGTTTTTGGCGCCTTCGGGGCCCCGCAAGCGTCTGCGGGCTAGCTCTCGACGCCACGTTCGCCGCAGCGGACGCTTCGCCTCCGGCTTCCGCCGGCTCCTCAATCCCGTCGCCCATGACCATTCCGCGGGGATCAGCGCTTGCGTGACCGGCCTCGTACGGTCGCGATACGTCAGCGAAGGCATGGTTGCGAGACCCCGGGCGCCTCAGGCGAACGGATTCGCTTGGCCGCGCCGGCCGAGCAGGGGGCTGTGTCCTGCCCGGGCGGGTGCGGGCCTTCTACCAGAGGTTCCGCTGCGATATGGGCGGGCTTAGCCGGCGCTCCACGCCTGGGCGACGTCAGGTCAGGGCGCGACAACTGCGCCCGTCGCCAAACCGGCCCGCGCCCGCCATGGTGGGATTTGGACTCCCAAGGAGCGCTCACTTTGGTTCAAACTCGCCCGCGCTTGTCCCGCCGGACCCTCGTGTTCGGCCTGCCCCTGGTCGCCGTGCCCGGCCCGGCCCTCGCCGCGCCCCCGAAACGGATGATCGCCTACAAGACGCCATGGTGCGGCTGCTGCGGCGGCTGGATCGCCCACATGCGCCAGGCGGGCTGGATCGTCGAGGTCGTCGAGCGCGAGGATCTCGCCCCGATCCGGGCCCGGCATGGCATTCCGGACCGCCTCGCCTCGTGCCACACAGCGGTGGTCGGCGCCTACGCCATCGAGGGCCATGTTCCGTCGAGCGATGTCGAGCGGCTGCTCGGCGAACGCCCCGCCGCCCGCGCACTAAGCGCGCCCGGCATGCCGGCGGGCTCGCCGGGCATGGAGGCCGCCGGGCGCGAACCCTATGCGACCGTCCTGATCCTCAACGACGGTTCGACCCGCGTGTTCGGTCGCCACAACGGGGCCTGAGAAGGCGCACCGCCGGCAGTCACGACGGTTGACGACGCGGCGTCCAGCGCAGCAGGCGCATGGCGTTGGCGGTGACCAGGACCGTGGCTCCGGTGTCAGCGAGGATGGCGGGCCACAGGCCCGTCACCCCGATCACGGTGGTGACCAGGAACACCGCCTTCAAGCCTAAGGCGATGGTGATGTTCTGCCGGATATTGCCCATCACTCCGCGGGACAAGGCGATCATGTCGGGAATGTCCCTGACCCGGCCGTGCAGGACGGCGGCGTCCGCCGTCTCCAGGGCCACGTCGGTGCCGCCGCCCATGGCGATGCCGACATCCGCCTGGGCCAGGGCCGGGGCGTCGTTGATGCCGTCCCCGACCTTGGCGACCACCAG
>DBBK01000231.1 GCA_002292165.1 Brevundimonas sp. UBA986 | reverse complement strand
CTTCTACTTCGACCATGGCGACGAGACTCTCGACGCCTTCTACGCCGCCTTCCAGGTCAAGGTCGACGAGACCTTCCGCGCCCGCGGCTATGGTCCAAGCCAGTTCGAGACCCTCGTCTTCCCCGGCGCCCAGCACAATGAGACGTCCTGGAACGCCCGCCTCGACGTCCCCCTGAAATTCCTTCTGTCGCCGACCCCCGCGGCGACCGCCCCCTCGACTGCATCGTGAGTATCCCGACCATGACCCTGATCCAGAAACTCGCCGCCTCCGCCGGTATCGCCGCCCTGCTCGCCACGGGCGCCTGCGCCTCGATGCCGAGCGCCGCCGTCGAAGCCTCGCCTGCCGCCCCGACCATCCAGACCGAAGGCGTCGCCCCCGGCGCGCCCGGCGCGGCGACGACCTGGTCCAGCGCGGCCAAAACCGGCGTCGGCGCGTCCTACGAGGCCTATGTCGACGGCCAGTACAAGGACGGCGGTCCGACCGGCGCCGTCTCGCGCGTCTGGTTCTCCATCGCCGACGGCGTCCTGACCGAGACCATGTACGGCCTGATCCACGAGGCCCAGATCAAGTCCCTTCGTTTCGCTGTCGCCTCCGACGCCGGCCTGTCGCTGGAAGGGACCGACACCACCGAACACACCGAATACCTCGACGTCGACGCCCATGGGCGTCCCCTGTCGCCCGCCTACCGCGTGGTCACGACGGACAAGGCCGGGCGCTACGAGATCGAGAAGCGCATCTTCACCGACCCGGACCGCAACGCCCTCGTCCTGCGCGTGACGATCAGGGCGACCGGCGCCGCCGTCACCCCCTACGCCATCCTCGAACCCCATATGGCCAACACCGGCGGCGGCGACTTCGCCGAAGCCTCGGCCAATGGCCTCTACGCCCATGAGGGCGACGTCCATCTGGCCCTGCGTCCCAGCGTCCCGTTCGAGACGGCCAGCGCCGGCTTCCTCGGCGCGTCCGACGGCCTGACCGACCTCAAGGCCAACGGCCGCCTGACCCACGCCTGGGCCTCCACCGGCGACACCGCCGGGGCGGTCGTCCTGACCGGCGCCCTGCCGACCATCGCCGCAGGTCAGAGTCTGACCCGTGACTTCGTCATCGGTTTCGGCCCCTCGAAGGCCGCCGCCGAGGCCGCCGCCGACGGCAGCTTCTCCACCGGCCTCGACGAGGTCCTCGCCCGCTTCAACGGCACGGGCGACCGCATGGGTTGGGAAGACTGGATCGGCTCCCTGACCGACCTGCCGCGTATCGCGGCCCAGTCCGAGGACGGCGGCAAGCTGGCCTACGCCTCGGCCCTGATGCTGAAGGTGCAGGAGGACCGCACCCACGCCGGCGCCCTGATCGCCTCGCTGTCCAACCCCTGGGGCGACACGGTCGACGCGACCCACAGCTCGACGGGCTACAAGGCCGTCTGGCCGCGCGACTTCTATCAGGTGGCCATGGCGCTCCTCGCACTCGGCGATACGCAGACCCCCGTCGCCGCCTTCCGCTACCTGCCTCAGGTCCAGGTCCGCGCCGACACCCCCGGCAATACGGGCGCCACCGGCTGGTTCCTGCAGAAGACCCACGTCGACGGCGAGGTCGAATGGGTTGGGGTCCAGCTCGACCAGACCGCCATGCCGATCATGCTGGGCTGGCGTCTGTGGAAGGCGGGCCTCGTCTCCGACGCCGAGCTCCAGACCATGTACGGCCGGATGATCAAGCCCGCCGCCGACTTCCTGGTGACCGGCGGCAAGATCGGCATCCTGTGGAACGACCGCACGGTGACCCCGCCCTTCACTCAGCAGGAGCGCTGGGAAGAGCAGGACGGCTTCTCGCCCTCGACCACGGCCGCCGTCATCGCGGGCCTGACCGTCGCCGCAGACATCGCCAGGGCCTCGAACGACACGGCCTCGGCGACCCGTTATCTCGCCGCCGCCGACGACTATTCGAAGAAGGCCGATGCGCGGATGTTCACCACCAACGGCGCCCTGGGCGACGGCGACTACTTCCTGCGCCTGTCCAAGACCGAGGATCCGAACAGCCACGCGAAAATGGGCGACAACAACGGCCAACCCGGTCAGGCCCAGGACCACGTCGTCGACGGCGGCTTCCTCGAGCTGGTCCGCTACGGCGTCCGTTCGGCCAACGACCCGCACATCCTCGCCACCCTGCCCGAATACGACGACCAGACGCGGCCGGACCTGACCCGCGTCCGCTACGACTTCGGTCCCGCCGGCGACACCACCCCCGGCTGGCGGCGCTACGGCATCGACGGCTATGGCGAGGACACGACCAACGGCGCCAACTACGGCATCGGCGGCGTCATGGCGCCCGGCCAGCGCGGCCGGGTCTGGCCGATCTTCACCGGCGAACGCGGCCACTATGAACTGGCCCGCGCCCTTCAGGCGGGCGCCAACCCCGACCTGACCGCCATCCGCCAGACCTATGTCCGGGGCATGGAGCGCTTCGCCAACGACGGCCTGCTGCTGTCCGAACAGGTCTGGGACGGCGTCGGCGTGAAGCCCGCCAACTACGAGACCGGCGTCGGCACCGACTCGGCGACCCCGCTCGCCTGGTCGCACGCCGAATACATCAAGCTGCTGCGCTCGCTCGCCGACCGCGCCGTCTGGGACCGCTACGCCCCGGTCGCCGACCGCTACGGCAAATAGGCCCGAAGGCGGTCCGCCAGAATCGACTCTTCAGAATCGGACTGACGGACCGCCGTTCGCATGCCATCCTGCCCCCAACGACGCCGCGCAGACGGCTTGAGGGGCAGGAACGATGACGACTGACACCGGTGGAACCGGCGCCGACCATACGGTCGACCGCAACGACA
>DBBK01000128.1 GCA_002292165.1 Brevundimonas sp. UBA986 | reverse complement strand
GGCCAGTTCTACGCCCTGTTCTTCCTCGAGAAGATCCTCAAGGTCGACGGCGCCCTGGCCAACACCCTGATGGCGATCGCCCTGCTTCTGGCCACGCCCTTCTTCGTCTTCTGGGGCTGGTTCTCGGACAAGGTGGGGCGCAAGCCCGTCATCCTCGCCGGCTGCCTGATCGCCGCCCTGACGTATTTCCCGCTGTTCCACGCCCTGACCGGAGCGGCCAACCCGCGTCTGGCGGCGGCGACGGCCTCGGCGCCGGTGACCGTCTACGCCGACCCCGCCGACTGCTCCTTCCAGTTCGACCCCATCGGCAAGAAGAAGTTCAACAGCGCCTGCGACATGGCGAAGAACTATCTGGCCAAGGCTGGCGTGACCTATGAGAACGCAGTCGCCCCCGCCGGTACCGTGGCTCAGGTCCGCATCGGATCGGCGACGATTTCCAGTTTCCGCGCCTTCATCATGGAAGACCAGTTGACGACCCCCGTTGCCGGATCGATCACCCGGACCGAGTTCGCCACCCGGAAGAAGGCCTTCGAAACCGAACTCGGCGCCGCTCTCAAGACCGCCGGCTATCCCGCCAAGGCCGACAGCGCCCTGGTCAACAGGCCGCTGACCGTGGCCATCGTGTTCGCCCTCGTCTTCTATGTGACCATGGTCTACGGGCCGATCGCGGCGGCGCTGGTGGAGATGTTCCCGACCAATATCCGCTACACGTCGATGTCCCTGCCCTATCACATCGGCAACGGCTGGTTCGGCGGCTTCCTGCCGACCACGGCTTTCGCCATGGTGGCGGCCTCAGGCAATATCTATCACGGCCTCTGGTATCCGATCGTCATCGCGGTGATCACGGCGGTCGTCGGCTTCCTCTTCGTCAAGGAAGGCAAGGACGTGGATATTCACGCCTGAGGCGTCAGGTCCGGATCAGGGCGTCGTAGACGTGGGTGACCTCATCGAAGCGCACCCGGCTCTCCTGCCCGGCGTAAGGGGTCGAGGCGAACTCGGGTGAGGTCAGGCCCGCCGCGACCGGATCGTCGATCTTGTCGGTGTTCCAGCCCAGCAGCAGCCGCCCGCCCGGGCGCAGGATGGCGGCCATGGCTGTCAGCGCCTGACGCTGCTGCTCGGGCGTGTCGACGCCATAGCCCAGCACGCCGTTACAGCTGATGGCGTCGAAGGTCATGTCCGGGAAAATCTTGTCGATGATGCAGACGTCGCCCGTCCGGTGGCGGCCCAGCACGCCCCAGCGCGCGGCCTCGGGATCGATGTCGGTCGTCCAGACCTCGGCCCCGCCGCCCTCCAGCACCGCATAGTCGTCGGCGGTATAGGCCCGGCAGCCGACCCAGAGGATGCGGCCGCCTTCCGCCGCCATGGCGGGCAGATAGGCCTCGGCCAGCAGCTTGCGGTCCGGCAACTGGAGGATGCGCTTGGCCCGCGCGGTCTTGCGCCGCGTCACGCCGGCCTCGCCGAGGAACAGGCGGGTGAAGAAGGTTCCAGCGCCCAAGGCGGCCTCCATGCGTCAGGCGCACGCGAGTCGCCTCGATCAAGGGGTGAGGGTCGGGCCGGGCGAGGTCAAGCCTCAGGCGAGGCAAGACCCGGCGACCGATGGCCTCAGTTGGCCGGCTGGACCGTCCACGGACGCCCGCGCAGGGCGCCGGACACGCGGCGGCGGATCGACGACGGCGCCCAGACCGGACGGCGCGACAGGGCCTGTTCGACCAGCAGCCGTTCGCGCAGATCGTCCAGCTGGGCCGAGCGGACGGCCGGCGCGTGGACGGCGGCGACGAAGGCCTGGCCGGCGCGGGCCATGGCGACGCGCTCGTCATCGTTGGCGACCAGGGCGGCCAGAGCGCGGGTCAGGCCGGGCGCTTGCGGCGGATCGACATAGACGGCGTGGTCGCCGCTGGCCTCACGCAGGCCGCCACGCCCCGAGGAGATCAGGGCGGCGCCGGCGGCGTGGGCTTCCAGCGCCGAAAGGCCCAGGGCCTCGGCGACGAAGGACGGGGTCACGGCGATGGCGGCGCGGCGGGTCACGGCCTGGACCTGCGGCAGGGACGCCGACTTGTGGATCTCGACGCGGTCGCCGAACCGGGCCAGGGCCTCGATGCGCGGCGTCGCCCATTCGGCGTGCCTGTCCCAGTCGCCCAGCATCAGGGCGCCGCGCCAGTCGGCGTTCTTGTCGAGGACGGCGGCCAGGGCGTCGCAGAAGGGCTCCAGCCCCTTCTCTTCCATGGCCCGGCCGGAAAACAGGATCAGCTTCTCGCGGCTGTCCGGGCAGGCCTTCCAGGCGTCCATCTCGATCGGATTGCAGACCGAGGCGACCCGGTTCGCCAGGGCCGGATAGTCGCCGACGAACTCGCGGCCCGCCGCCTCGGACACGAAGATCAGCTTGTCGAAGGCCTTCAGCCGCGCGCCATAGCGGATGCGGTCGAGCGCGTTCTTCGGCTCCTTGATCCGGGTGTGGCGGTACAGGACGTTGATCTTGTTCGGGAAGCGGCGCGCCAGGCTGGCCGAGGATTCCAGCTGCTGGTGGTACTCGATATAGTCGGGGTCGAAGCCGGCCAGTAGTTCGGCGACGGCGTCGGCGCGCTTGGTCTTGCTCAGGCCCGCGGGCACGGTCAGCAGGTCCGGCAGGGCGGGTGCGTCGGCGCCGGCGTCGCAGATCACGCGGACGGAGCCCTTCAGGCGGCTGTTCTCCAGCAGGGTCCGGGCGACCGTCTCCATGGAGTTGGCCTTGTCCCGGCCCATCACACTGCCTCGCGGCATGACCACGGCGATACGCATACTCAACCCCTCACTCGGGTTTCAGGGATAGAAACGGCCTGTAGCCGATTGATGTTCCCGGCTTTTTGGGCGCGTCCCGTGCGACGACCGGCGCGCGGCTTGTTCAGCCCCAGCAGGCGACGCAGCTTGAACTGGGCCTTGATCCAGCCCTCGGACGACGACTGAAGGATGCGCTTCACGTCCACGAACGTGACGTCGCCCATCCCCGACAGGGTGTGGAAACCGTCCTCGTGATCGGCCAGCAGGCCGGTCGGCTCGAACCGCTTGACCGGCCGCGCCTCGAAGGCCTCGGGCGTCAGGGTCTCGATACGCAGCAGGTTGATCGCCGCGCCATAGGTGGTCGAGCAGTCCTGCACCGGCAGGTGCAGGGCGCCGTCGTGGACGAAGGCCGTGCCGCCCGGGCGCGAGGCCTCGAAGCCGGCCCGTACCGGATTGGCCGCATGCGGCGTCCAGGGGCCCATCAGGCTGTCCGCGAAGGCGACGTGCAGCTCGCGCATGGCCCGGTCCGCCGGACCCGGCAGGCTGTAGAAGGCCCACCAGCGGTCGCCGTGCTTGACCACGGTCGCGTCGATGGCCGGCACGTCCATGATCTGCTTCACCGGCTCCCACTGGTCGGGGAAGCGCACGCAGCGGTACAGGGTCAGGCCGCCGGACTTGTAGCCCTCGGGCAGCATATAGAGCTCGCCGCCGTCCTCGATCAGCGAGGGATAGGACAGGTGCACCGGCTCGATCAGGGCTGTGCCCTGCCCGATCAGGCCATTGTCGGCGCCGTACTGGTAGAAATGGATCTCGCCACGGCGGACGCGATAGTCGAAGGCCTCGACGAAGACGGTCAGGACGCCGTCGCGCTCGATCCCGAACGGGTCGGCGACATACTGGAACGGGCCGGAGTCCGGCAGCCATCTGACTTCGTCCGAACGCACGCCGCCGGTCGCCGTCACGCTGGACAGCGAACGCCTGACAAATCCGGAACGCCAGATATCGTACATCACGGCCCCAACCGACCGCTCTGTGTCGGTCTCAGGGATAGGACGGCGCCGGGTCGGAACGACCTCAAGAAATACAGTGAAAAGATCGTAAATTCGCGAGCGCGCGCTCCCGCCTGTTCGTCGCGGACGACGCGAGAGACGCCTTGCCTCAAAAAATCAGGCGCGGCATGAAGCCTGCAAGGTTAAACCCCATCGACGCCGCTGCGTCGAAACGAGGCGAAACGGGAAGGAAATCAACTTTTTGACCGCGCCGCCCGCGCACCCTCTGGTCGCCGCCTATTTCGAGCAGCGCGAAGCCCTGGGGCGGTTCCTCCAGGCGCGCCTCGGCGCGTCCGCCGACGTGGAGGACCTGCTGCAGGACCTCTATGTGAAGGTCGTGGGGCTGGATCCCGCGACCGAAGTGCGCGACGCCCGCGCCTTCCTCTATCGCCTGACCTCCAACATGATGATGGACCGTTGGCGTTCGGGTCAGAGGTCGGTGGCGCGCGACGCGGCCTGGCGTCTGGCCAACCACGCCGTCGGCGTGTCCGAGGACATGGACGACGCCCCCTCGGCCGAGGCCGTCGTCGCCGGCCGCCAGCGCCTCGCGAAGCTGACCGCCGCCGTCGAGCGCCTGCCCGACAAGACCCGCACCGTCTTCACCCTCCACAAGTTCGAGGGGCTCAGCTACGCCGAGGTGGCCGTCCGGCTCGGCGTGTCCCGCAGCTCGGTCGAGAAACACATGATGGACGCCCTGCGCACGCTCTCGGCAAAGGTGAAATCATGAATTTTACGGCCAAGCTAAATTATAACGAAGGTGATAGGCTTTCGGCGACGTCTAGGGATCAGACGCCCTTTCAAACCCCGCCCGAACAGCTTCCGACTTCATGATCACGACGCAACCGCAAATCGAGGAACAGGCGCTGGAGTGGTTCGTCCGCCTCAGCGACGTCGATGCGCCCGCGTCTGACTGGCTGTCGTTCCAGGACTGGCTCGAGGCGGACGATTCCCACCGCTTCGCCTATGACGCGGTCGAGCGCACCTGGGTCGAACTCGACGCCGTTCCGGTCGGCGCCGCCGAGGTGACCGTCCTGCCCGTCGCCGCCAATGACGAGGACGTCCGTCCCGCTGCCCGCCGCGCGGCCCGCCGCCGTCCCGTCTGGCTCTTCCCCTCGGTCGCCGCGGCGGCGGCCGCCGCCCTGGTCGTCGGGGTGTGGCCCCAGATCGACGGGGTCGGCGATGTCCAGACCTGGCATACGGACGCCGCGCCCCGGACCGTGACGCTCGACGACGGGTCGCGCATCGTGATGAACCGCCATTCGGACCTCAGCGTCCGGATGGACCGCAAGGCCCGCACCGTGACCCTGTCCGAGGGCGAGGCGGCCTTCGACGTGACCCACAATCCCGCCCGCCCCTTCACCATCACGGCGGGCGACCACAACGTCCGCGTGCTGGGCACGGCCTTCAACGTCCTGAACCACGGCGACCGCTTCTCGGTCGGCGTCGAGCGCGGCGTCGTCGCCGTGACCCCGGCCGGCGCGGCCAAGGCCGCCGCCGTCAGGCTGGTGGCGGGACAGAAGATCGACCAGACCGGGACGCAGTCGCCGACTCTCTCCCAGGTTGCGGCCGATCAGACCTCGATGTGGCGCCAGGGCATGCTGGTGTATCGCGACGCCGTTCTTTCCGACGTCGCCGACGACCTGTCGCGTTATTTCGGCAAGCCGGTTACAGTGGACGCGTCCGCGCGGTCTATGCACTTTACCGGTGCTCTGCGCGTGGGCGATGAGGCCACGATGTTGAAGCAACTCCAGGATTTCGTTCCCGTCCATGCGACCCGGTCCTCGACCGATGTGCGCCTGACCGGTGACGCCCGCTAGCCACCGGCGTCGCCTCGGGGCGGGGTTTCGCCGGGCCTTCGGGTCGATGCTGGCCATCAGCAGTCTGACCACGCTTCTGGCGACCCCCGTCGAGGCGCAGCAGTCGCGCGCCTTCAACATTCCTCGTCAGGGCGTGCGCGACGCCCTTCTCGACCTCGCCCTGCAAGGCCATCGCTCCCTCGGCGGAGAGGTCGGCGCCTGCCGGGGCGTGAGCCCGGCCGTCCACGGCGCCATGAGCCTGGAGACGGCGCTCGGGCGGATCCTGGCCGGCAGCGGCTGCACCTGGGCGATCGGCGCGGGCGGCGCGGTCATCATTCGCCGCGCCGTCGCCCCCACGCCCGCTCCCGCCCCACGCCGCCCCTCTCCCCCGGCCGTCGAGTATCCCGACGAGGCGTCCGAGCTCAGCGACATCGTCGTGACCGCCGAGCGCCGCCCCGACACGGCCCAGCAGGCGCCGGCGGCCCTGACCGCCCTGTCCGGCGACCGCATCGGCCTGGCAGACGTCACCGACCTGACCGACGTCAGCTCCCTCGTCGCGGGGATGACGGTGACCAATCTGGGCTCGGGCCGGAACAAGATCCTGCTGCGCGGCATGTCGGACGGCGCCTTCACCGGCCTGACCCAGTCGACGGTCGCCATCTATCTCGACCTCGCCCCCATCACCTACAGCGCGCCCGATCCCGATCTGAAGCTGCTCGACATCGACCGCGTCGAGGTGCTGCGCGGCCCCCAGGGCACCCTCTACGGCACCGGACCGATCGGCGGGGTGGTCCGGATCGTCACACATCGTCCGGACCCGGACGATGTGAAGCTGGAGCTGTCGGCGACCAACTCCTGGACCCACTCCGGCGGCCAGAACACCGACTATTCGGCGACCGCCAACCTGCCGCTCATCAGGGACCGGCTGGCGGTCCGGGGTTCGATCTACGAGGAGTCCTTCGGCGGCTATATCAACGATGTGAACCTGAACCTGCACCGGGTGAACGACGGCTCGCGGCACGGCGGNNCGGGCGGATCGCCGTGGGGGCCTGGCTCAATCCGGACTGGAGCCTGACCGCCGGCTATGTCCGTCAGGCGATCAAGACCGAGGACACCCAATATGTCTATCGGGTCCTGGGCGGCCTGACGCGGGCCAATCTGGTGCGCGAGCCGCACCGCAACGAGTTCGAGGAATCCTATGTCACCCTCAACGGCCAGGGCGACTGGGGCCGGCTGGACGCCTCCCTGGCCTCGATCGACCATGATTTCACCAGCCGTTACGACGCCTCCAGCGCCCTGATCACCTTCGGATCCTTCGGCCGGATCGGCGCGCTGGACGAGGCCAAGAACATCCATCTTCTGGTCGGCGAGGCGACCCTGCATTCGCCGGATTCCGGCCCGTTCAAATGGCTGGCGGGCGGCTTCTTCTCGACCAGCAAGACCCCCGCGACCACGACCCTGTCGGCGCTGCGTCCCCTGCCCGTCGAGTTGATCTACACTGAGGACCGCGTCGACAAACTGGATGAAATGGCCGTCTACGGCGAGCTGTCGCTGGACTTCCGACCCGACCTGACCGCCACCGTCGGCGCCCGCTACTATCGCGTCAGCTACAGCGCGATCTCCGACGTCAATCATTACGGCTTCCACCGCCCCTTCATCGGCGACGGTGACGCCGCGGGCCTGTCGCCGAAATTCGGGCTGGACTACCGGTTCAGCCCCGACCTGAACCTCTACGCCCTGATCAGCCAGGGTCACCGCGCGGGCGGCTTCAACACCGCGGGCCCCATCTGGCAGCAGTTCACCGGCCGGGTCGGCCAGCCCGCGCGCGAGTACAAACCCGACACCCTGTGGAACTATGAGATCGGGGCCAAGGCCCGGCTGTGGGACGGCCAGGTCCAGGCGCGGGTCGCCGCCTTCGTCTCGCGCTGGAATGACATTCAGAGCGACCAGTTCCTGCCCAGCGGCCTGGCCTATGCGGTCAATGTCGGTGACGGGGCGAACAAGGGACTGGAGATCGAGACCAACTGGCGGCCGAACGACGATCTGGTCCTGCGCTTCAATGCCCTTCTGGCCGATCCGGCGATCACCCGGCCCAGCCCGGCCTTCAACTCCAAGGGCGATGCGGGTCTGCCCGGTGTCCCCGCGATCTCGGCCAATCTGAACGCCAGCTATCGTCGCCCTCTGCGATGGGGCCTGGAATTCGCCTCCGAGGCCGTGGTGACCTATGTCGGGGCCTCGCGCCTGACCTTTGACGCCTCGCGCCGCTACCGGATGGGCGACTATGTGACCGGCCGCCTGTCCGCCGGGATCGAGGGCGATCACTGGACGGCGACCGCCTTCGTGGACAATCCCGCCGACACCGAGGCCAACACCTTCTCCTTCGGCGATCCCTTCCGCCTGCCCGAGGCCCTGGCCACTACGCCGCTCCGTCCCCGGACCATCGGCCTGACCCTG
>DBBK01000081.1:34768-38363 GCA_002292165.1 Brevundimonas sp. UBA986 | reverse complement strand
AGGCCGGAATGGTCGCCTCCGCCGCCGAGATCACCTCGGTCAACGTCCAGACCGTATCGTCTGCGGGTGAGGAGCTGACGGCCTCCATCGGCGAGATCGCGCGTCAGGTGGCGGAGAGCTCCAGCATCTCCCAGCACGCGGTGACGGAAGCCGACAAGGCCTCGGACTCGATCCGCAGCCTGGCCCAGGCGGCGCAGAAGATCGGCAATGTGGTCACCCTGATCAACGACATCGCCGGCCAGACCAAGCTGCTGGCGCTCAACGCCACCATCGAGGCGGCGCGGGCGGGCGAGGCCGGCAAGGGTTTCGCGGTCGTGGCCTCGGAGGTGAAGAGCCTGTCGGACCAGACCGCGCGGGCGACGCACGAAATCTCGTCCCAGGTCTCGGCCATGCAGTCGGCGACCCAGACCTCGGTCGGGGCCATCGGCGGCATCACCGACACCATCCGGAAGGTCGCCGACATCGCCTCGGCCATCGCCGGGGCCGTAGAGGAACAGTCGGCCGCCACCCGCGAGATCGCCGCCAACGTCACCCAGGTGGCGGAGGGCACGCGGCAGGTGTCGTCCAGCATCGCCGGGGTCAACGCCGCGGCGGTCCAGACCAGCGACGCCTCGGCCGACCTGCTCAAGGCGTCCGGCGAACTGGCCCAGCAGGCCGAGGCCCTGACGCTGGAGATGGACAAGCTGGCCGCCGCCTGACCCAATCTTTCAGAAGGCTCCCGAGGGGCGCGGCGGGAGACGGCCGCGCCCCTCTTCTGTGCGCCGAGCCTAGGCGCTGAGACGGTCCTCGCGAGCGCGGGGCTGGAAGGCGCCGCGCAGGCCGGGCATGGGTTCGAAGGCGCTGTCCAAACCGACCACGGTCTCGGCGCTGCCGAGGATCAGGGCGCCGTCGGGCTCCAGCGCCTCCGAGAGGCGGGCGAGCGCCCAGCGCTTCTGCAACTGCTCGAAATAGATCAGGACGTTGCGGCAGAAGATCAGGTCGAACCGGCCCATGCCGACGACCCCGTCCATCAGATTGTGCGGACGGAACTCGACCAGGGCCCGAACCTCGGGCGCGATCGACCAGTCGCCGCCGTCGCGTTTCAGCCAGCGCGAGCGGCGGGCCTCCGACAGGCCGCGCGAGGTTTCGAAATCGCTGTAGAGCCCGCGCCGGGCGCGATCGAGGATCGGCTGGGACATGTCGGTGGCGAGGATCTCGACGGTCCAGCCCGGCATCAGCCGACGCTCTTCCAGCAGCAGCATGGCGAGCGAATAGGGCTCCTGACCGCTGGAACAGGCCGCGCTCCAGATCCGCAGGCGCTTCGCCCCGGCCCGTCGCGCGACCAGCGCCGGCAACAGGACGTCGCGCAACTGGTCGAAGGGGGTGGCGTCGCGGAAGAAGTAGCTCTCGTGCGTGGCCATGGCGTCCACGGCGCGCTGAGCCAGCCGCCCTCGCGGGTCGAGGCGCAGACGGGCGAACAGGGCCTCCAGCGTCGCCAGCCCCTCCTCGCGCATCACGGGCGTCAGCCGGCTCTGCAGCAGATAGTCCTTGTCGGCTCCGAGGCTGAGGCCCGAGCGTTCCAGCACCAGACGGCGGAAGGCCTCGATGTCGCTGATCGCCCCGGTCATGCGGCGGCCCGCTTCAGCCACTCGCCGATGCGGGACAGGGGCAGGACCGCCTCGGCCCGGCCCGTGCGGGCGGCGGCGCCCGGCATGCCCCAGACAACGCTGGTCGCCTCGTCCTGGACCACGAACCCCCCGCCGGCCTCGGCGACGGCGGCGCAGCCGGAAGCCCCGTCCGATCCCATCCCCGTCAGGATCACCGCCAGGGCCGAGGCGCCGTAGGTCCGCGCCACGCTGCGCATCAGGGGATCGACGGCGGGGCGGCAGAAATGCTCGGGCGGCTCCTGGTTCAGCCGGATCATCGGGCCTCCCTCCGTGCGCTCCACCGTCATGTGCCAGCCGCCGGGGGCGACATAGGCCCGACCCGCGACAACGGCCTCGCCGTCCACCGCCTCGCGGCAGGGCCGGTCCCCGGCGCGCGCCAGCTGCTCGGCCAGAAGGGCGGTGAACATGGGCGGCATATGCTGGGTCAGGAGGATCGGCAGGCTCACCCCGCGCAGAGCCTCGAAGACCTGGACCAGGGCGGGCGGCGCCCCGGTCGAACCGCCGATGGCGATAACCTCGGGCCGGACGGTCGCTGCTGACGGCGGCGGGACGGGGCGCGGCGAGGGGCGTGCGGGCGGTGCGCCGCCCGCCGGCTCGGGCGCGCCGCCGAGGGCCCGGACCTTGGCCAGCAGCTGGCGATGGAACTCCTCGGCGTGGACCAGACCTCCGCCCTCGGGCTTGGAGACATAGTCGGACGCGCCCGCCTGAAGCGTATCCAGACACAACCTTGCATTGCGCAACGTCAGCGTCGAGGCGACGATGATCCGCACACCCGGCCGACGCGACAGGATCAGCGGCAGGGCGGTCATCCCGTCCATCACCGGCATCTCCAGATCCAGCACGATGACGTCGACCTCGACGTGCTCCAGCTGGGCCAGGGCCGCCTGCCCGTTCTCGGCCCGCGCGACCACGGAGACCGCCGCATCGGCCTCCAGCGCCCGCGCGATCAGGCCGCGCACCACGGCGGAATCGTCGACGACCATGACGCGGATCGACCGGTCAGGGTCGGGACGGGAGAGCTCAGGAAGGCGGGACGGCTGCACGGGCGACTCCTCGGCGGAGCCCTACCCTACCCCTCGAAGGATGAAGGATACACTACCTATACGTGCATTCAAGCCATCGGAACCCGCACCGTTGGCCCCAGACCAGCATCAGTCTTCGCCACGCTCCAGCGTGTGACAGTCTTCGCCTCATACGGCTTGGCGACAATGGTCGACATCCCGACCAGATCGGCGCGGGCCTCGGTCGGGGTCAGGGTCAGGAGGATGTAGCCCTTGGAGCTCTGGTCACAGAACAGGACCTCGCTATTGGCGAGGTCCAGAGCCATGCCGAGCGGGAAGTTCCCGATGGCGTCCTGCGGCGACGGGCTGGAGATGGAGCTGGTCCCGAACTCGACCGCGACCCGTTCGCCCGCCTTGTCGGCCAGATCATTGACCCAGAAGGAGTGGCTGTCGCCGGCCAGGACGATGGGCTGGACGCCCGCCGCCTTGAAGGTCTGGTACAGGCGCTCGCGGCCGGCCGGATAGCCGTCCCAGCTGTCGAGGTTGAACGGCAGCCCTTGCGCGAACAGGGCGATCGAGCCCTCGACCTGGGCGCGGATCGAGGGCGGCAGGCCGCCGAGCATGCCCGAGATCTGCTCCGGCGTGGCCATGGCGGCGATGTTCGGTCCGGCGACGCGGGCCATGACCACCTGATTGCCCAGCACCTGCCACGGACGGCCGGCAGTCTTCGAGGCGGCCAGTTCGCGGCCCAGCCAGTCGCGTTGGGCGTCGCCCAGAAGGTCACGCTCGGGAGCGTTGCGTTTGGCTTCGAAGGCGGCGGCGTCGGGGACCGGCTTGCCGTCCGGGCCCGACTTCATCGTGATGTCGGCGGCATAGGTCAGTTGCTGCTGACGCCCCTGCAGCCGGGTCTCGACCATCATCAGGCTGGCCAGATCGCCGAAGTGGAAG
>DBBK01000081.1:0-34761 GCA_002292165.1 Brevundimonas sp. UBA986 | reverse complement strand
TCGCGGATCGGCATCCATTCGAAATAGGCCTTCAGCGCGGCGGCCTTCCTCGCATTGAAGTCGCCTTTGGTCGCGGGCTGGTGGTTCTCCGCGCCCGTGTTCCAGGTGTCGTTGGCGACCTCGTGGTCGTCCCAGACGCAAATGAAGGCGGCGCGGGCGTGGGCGGCCTGAAGGTCGGGGTCGGTCTTGTACTGGGCGTGACGCTGGCGGTAGTCGGCCAGGGTGACGATCTCGTGCGCCGGTTCCGGGATGCGGTTCAGGGCGGAGCCGGCGGTCATGCCGTAGTCGTCGGCCTCGGCGCCGTATTCGTAGATGTAGTCGCCGAGGTGAACGACCGCGTCGAGGCGCTCGAGTTTGGCGATGGCGTCATAGGCGTTGAACAGACCGCCCGGATAGAGTTGGCACGAGACCACGGCCAGGGCCGCGTCCGCCGTGGGGCCTTCCGGCAGGGTCTTCACCCGGCCGACCGGCGAGGTCACGCCCGCGGCGATGAAGCGGTAGAAGTATTCGGTCCCCGGCTTCAGTCCCTGACCGTCGAGGTCGTGCTTGACTGTGAAGTCGCGCGCGGGCTCGGCCGAGAGGCCCGTCGAACGCCGGACCATGTGGGCGAAGGCCGCGTCGGACGCGACCTCCAGCACCACCGGGATCGGGCCGCTGGCGGCGTCAGCTGGCGTGACCCGCGTCCAGAAGATCGCCGCCGTCGTCGACGGATCGCCCGAGGCGACGCCGTGCCGGAAGGACACCGTCCCCGCATCCACCGTCGTGGCGACAGCGGATGCGGCGCCCGCCGCGCCGATGGATTTCAGGAGGCCGCGGCGATCGATCTTCATGACGCTCTACTCTCAGTAACGCAGGCTGACGGTCAGGCCGTAGGTGCGGGGCTCGCCGGCGATGAAGGTCGGCATGCCGAGGCCGTCGCCGGTGTTGCCCGCGTCCTTGATGAACTTCTCGTCGGTCAGGTTGTCGCCGAAGACCTCGACGCCCCAGTTCTCGCCCGTCGGGGCGTAGCGGACGCGCAGGTTCAGCAGGCCGTAGGCCTTCTGGACCTCGTCCACGACGGTGTCGGCGACGAAGTTGCGGGTCTGCAGGTCGGTGCGGTCGTTGTTGTCGTCGAAGAACATCTCCGACTGCCAGGTGTAGGTCGGCTGGACTTCGAGCGAACCGCCGGCGACCGACAGGGTCCAGATCAGGCCGACCGAGGCGCGGTTGTCGGGCGAAAGGCGGAACTTGTTGCCGTCGTAGATGCCCGCCTTGAAGCGCGAATGGTTGTAGCCGTAGGTCCCGAAGACCTCGACCTGCTCGGTCATCGCCCAGCTCAGCTGACCTTCGAAGCCGTAGCTCTCGGCCTTGCCGGCGTTGGTGGTGACGAACAGGGTGCCCTGCTGCACCGTCGTCTGGAAGTTTTCGTAGTTGTACAGATAGGCGGCGGCGTCGACGCGCAGGCGGCGGTCCATCAGGGCGGCCTTGTAGCCGACCTCATAGCTGTCGACCTGTTCAGAGGCGACCTCGGTGAAGCGCGGGGCGCCGAAGGGCGCGCTCGGGGCGCTGGCGGCCAGCACCGTCGGGCGACGGCCGCGGGCGTAGTTGGCGTAGAGGCTGGCGTCGTCCGACAGGGCGTAGCGGGCGGTGGCGCGCCAGGTGAAGCCGTCGTCCGTCAGCCCTTGCGTCGCCGTCGAGCCGTTGCCCGCCGTCGGCTGGAAGGTCAGGCCGAACAGGGGGAAGGCGGCGGTGACCGGGGCGGTGGCCGCGCCCGGCGTGGCCAGGGCGGTCAGGAAGCCCAGTTGCCCTGCCGGCCGGATGGCGCTGAGAGCCAGCAGCGAGCCGACGATCGAGCGGCCGTTGTCGACCTGGGAGGCGAAGCCCGTGGTCTTGTCGTCGCGTGTATAGCGCACGCCCGCCGAGACCTCGAGGCGGTCGGTGATCTTGTAGGTGGCGTCGGCGAACAGGTCCCAGGATTCCAGCTCGCTGGAGTTGGTCGCCTCTTCGATGTGGCTGGACTTCAGGTTGGCGGCGATGCCCGGGATGAAGGGCGCCGGGATGCCAAGGCCCGCCAGGATCGGGTTGATCAGGGCCGAGGAGCTGTAGGCCGCCAGCGGCAGGGTGTTGGGCAGGGCCGCAGCCGGTGTGCCGTCCAGCAGGCCGGACAGCTGGGCCAGGGCGATGCGCTCGTTGAACTCGGTGACGGCGCGCTGCGAACCGTCTTCCTTGAAATAGCCCACGCCGGCGAAGCCCGAGAGGCGGCCGCCGTTGTCGTAGTTCAAGCGGAACTCCTGGCTCCACTGCTTGCCTTGCGCATCCTCGGCGGCGGTCAGCAGCGGCAGGGAGATCCCGTCGGCGTCGAAGGTCTCATAGCTGTCGAACTCGCGGTAGGCGGTGGTCGAGGTCAGGGTCAGGCTGTCGGTCAGGCCGGCCTTGACGATGCCCGTCACGCCCCAGACCTCGCGGTCGAGGCCGAGCGTCTTGCCGCCGTCGAAATTGCCGCCCGGGGTCAGGGCCGCGCCCTCATTGGCGTCGCGCACGCCCAGGACCGCGCCGGTGTTCGGATCCTGCGGATTATAGGCGATCGACTTGAAGGAGGTGCCGGCCGGATTGTCGGTCTGGTAGTTGCCGATGATGTCGACGCGGAAGCGGTCCGACGGCTCGAAGGCGCCCGACAGACGGAAGGCGCGGGTGTCGACGCTGTTGTAGTTGTCGCCGCCCAGCAGGTTCTCGACATAGCCGTCGCGGGTCTTCATCCGGGTGGAGAAGCGGATGGCGCCGGTCTCGCCGACCGGGACGTTCAGCATCAGCTCGGCCATGCGGTAGTCGAGGTTGCCGACGCTGGCGCGGGCGGCGGCGTCATACTCGCCGACCAGGGGCTTGTTCTGGATGATGTTGACCGCGCCGATCAGGGCGCCGCGGCCGTAGAGGGTCGATTGCGGGCCCTTGGCCACCTCGACGCGCTGGATGTCGAACAGTTCGACGTAGGAGCCGCGCGACTTGGAGATGGAGACGCCGTCCTGGAAGACCGAGACGCGGGGCTCGACGGTGGCTTCACCCGAGTCCGAGGTGATGCCGCGCATCACGAAGCCGGCGTTGTTGGGCGACTGGTTCTGCACCAGGAAGCCGGGGACGTAGGCCGACAGCTCCTCGAAGTCCTGGACGCCGAGCTTCTCGAGGAAGGCGCCGGTGTAGGCGGTCAGGGCGAAGGGAACCTCGATCGGATCCTGGGCGCGCAGCTGGGCGGTGACGACGACGTCCTCGACCTGGCTGGACGGCTCCGATTGGGCGGCGTCCTGAGCGTGAGCCATCGAGGCTCCGCCGAGGGTCGCCACCAGGGCGGTCGCGCCCAGAAGGCCGTTCTTCAGTGTGTCGTGACGCGCCATTTTCAGATCCCCTGCACAGCTTTGCAGGAGTTAACGGCGCTCCGTGCCCGTCAGGCGACAGCGCGGCGACCGGCGCATGAAGCTCCAGACGCGGATTGGTGACGGTTGATCAGTTAGCGGATGGCTGTTCTGTCGACCGCGTCCGCGCCCGGCGCCGGAGCCCCGCTCGCCACCGCGAAGATGTCGCGGGCCTCGTCGGACGCGCTCATCAGGGCGATACCCGCCTCGGCGAGGCGCGGCGGCCAGACGCTGAGGTCGGGGCCGAGGATTTCAAGATGGTCGCGCCATTCGGTCATGGTCATGGGTCCAGAGCTTCTTCTGATTCCGCAAATCGTCCCGGAGCGCCATCCTGCCCCTTTTGAGCAGTGAACGCACCGAGCTCTCGGTGGTCGCCATCCGCGCCATGATCTCGGGCACGTCGGCGTCTTCGAAATAGTGCAGGCGCATGGCCTGTTTCTGGGCGTTCGGCAGCCGTTCGACGGCCGCTCTCAGGCGGTCGCCCGCCTGTCGTTGTTCCAGCGACCGCTCCGCCGAAACGGCACGGTCGTCATCATGGGCCTCGAGCGCGGTGGCCAGGACCGCGTCCTCGGTCGGGGCGTCGCGGCGGCGGCGACGGTGGTCGATGGCCCGGTTGATCACGACCCGGTGCAGCCAGGTCGAGAACTTCGCCCCTTCCGCCGTCCAGCCGCCTCTGCGCCACAGGGTGAAGAAGACCTCCTGCACCACATCCATCGCCTCGTCGGGGTCGCCGACGATGTTGCGGCAGATGACCTGGGCCATGCGCCCGTGGCGATCCATCAGGACCCGCAGGCAGAGGTCATCCCCTTCCCTCAGCCGGGCGTAGAGGACCTCGTCAGGCAGGTCGTCACGGCAGGAGATCGGCTCGAGGACAGTCTGTTTCGGGGCGGGCGCAGGTCTGGCGGACATCGGGCGGTTCCAGCATTCAACTGCCCTACGTGCAGCAACCCGTGTGCCAGTTTTGGCATTTTCTCCTTATATTTCAACGATGTAAGATTGAGGCGCCTAGTGTTGCCGGCTCGTGGCCTTGGACAACCCCAACATAACGCCGCGTATCTGTCCCGTTATCTCCGACCACTCCGGGCTTCCGTCCCGCAACATGGCGGCGTTGACGATCCGGCGCTGCAGTCGGTGATAGAAGCGCTCCAGTTGCCGCCCCTCTGCGCCTGCCAGTTCGAAATTCATGTGCATTCTCATGGCGGTAAGAATACTGGAGGCGGTCTGGACGTGGCCGGACATCTCGTCGAGCCGATTTTGCTCCCCGGCAAGGCTTGCCGAGGTCACGGCGGCATAGAGCTTCTGGTGCAGGGCCAGGGCGACGCTGGCGGGCTCGTGGATCAGCAGACCCGAGGCGCGATAGGCCATGCTGGCCCGTCCGTAGGCGGTGTTAGTCATCGGATGATGTGTTCCCGAGAATGGCCGCGATCTGGGCCTGAAGAAGTTTGGCCTGGGTCAGCTCGGCCTCCATGTTCGCGTATTTGGTCACGAGCTTTTCGCGGTACGTGTCCGCGTCGGTGCGGATGTTGTCGGACCGGGTGGTCAGGTCCTCATTGACCGTCTCGATGGAGTCGATGCGCTGCTGGATCAGGCTGGTGGTCGAGCTGTCGTAGGACGTCATCGCCTGGGTCAGCAGGTTGGCGAACCCCTGCTGGATCGACACCGAAATGTCCCCGGTCGAGGCCGGCGCCAGGATGAAGGTGATGCCCTCGTAGGCCGTGCCCGTCGCCCCGACGAGGCGGGAGCCGGAGATGGTGAAGGCCGCGTCGTCGCCGTTGGCCGTGACGCCGGTGATGGCCCCGCTCTCGTCGGTCTGGATCGACAGGGTGAAATCCAGCGACTTCGAGGTGTTGTTCCTGAGCAGCTTCAGGCCGCTGTCCGAGGTGGTGAAGTCGGTCTCGAAGAAGCTCTCAAGGGCTTTCGCATTGGACAGGATGGCGTCGTTCAGCGCGGTCTCGTCGCTGATCTCGAGCAGATTGTCCGAGGTCCAGGTGATGCCCATGTCGCTGAGCCGGGTGATGTCGCCCGAGGCCGAGGCGCTGGCGCCGTTGATCAGGGTCTTCAGCGTCTGGTCCAGCGAGCGCAGCAGGCTGTCGGCGAACAGGACCGCATCGTCAGACGCCCCGCCGCTGGACGACACCGCCTGCTGGTCGAGCACATATTGCTTGAGGGCGTTGTAGGCGGTGACGAAATCGCTGATCGCGGTCTTCACCCCCGAATTGTCAGCCGTGATCGTCAGGGTGATCGGCTCGGTCGTGACCCCGGCCAGCGAGAAGCTGACCCCGTCGATGACGTCGGTCATCTCATTGGTCGAGCGGGTGACGGTGGCGCCGTCGACGGTGATGATCGCCGGCTGGGCCTCGCGCAGGACATTGGTGAAGGCGCCGTCGCTGTCGGTCAGGCCGATCAACCGGGCGACGTCGTCGCCGCTGACCGTGCTGAGGACGATGGTCTCATTGGTGTCCACGGCGGAGAGGACGAGCTGGTAGTTCGCATCGTCCAGCTTCACGAGCGAGGCCTGGACGCCCGTGGTCGAGGTCTGGGCGTTGATCGCCTTGGCCAGGTCGCTGAGGGTGGTGGTGGTGGTGACGGTGATCTCGGCGGCGGTCCCGCCCTCGACGCCGATCGACATGATCCCGGCCAGACCGAGCGCGGTGGTCGAGGGGGCGGCGGTGGCGGCGACCTTCATCGCCTGGGCAAGCTGGACCACCTCGATGGAATAGACGCCGGTCGCCGCCTCGCTGTCGACGTCGACGGCCAGACCCGAAACGGTTGCCCCCGATGCTGTGGTCAGGGAGCCCGAGCGGTTGTCGAAGGCATTGTCCGATCCCAGGCTGGAGTATGCCGGCAGGGCCAGGCTCTCCATGGCGTCGGACACGGCCGCGACCAGGCTCTGGACCTCCTGATAGGCGCTGATCTTCGTGGTGTTGGCCGTGACCTTGGCGTCGATGGTGTCGGCGCGCGCGGTCTTCTGGGCCACCGCCGCATCGATGAGGGCGTCGGTGTCCAATCCGGAGGAGATGGAGGTGATGTAGCTGGCCGACCCCGAGGTCGAGGCGGTCGCGGCAACGCTGGCCATGGGCTTTGTCCGTTCGTGGGGAGATCAGGGGAACGGGCGGAGGCGAACCCCCGCCCGCGCCTTTACTGGAGCAGCTTCAACAGCGACTGGCTCATGCTGTTCGCCTGGCTCAGGGCGGCGATGGCCGCCTGGGTCAGGGTCGAGAGCGTCGTGTAGTTGGTCTGCTCGGAGGCCAGGTCGACGTCGCTGATGGCCGATTTCGCGGCCTCCAGGTTCTCGAGCGAGGTGTCGATGACACTCGCCCGATAGTCGAAGCGCGACAGGCTGGCGCCCACATTCGCCCGAGACGTCGAGATGGAGTTGATCGCCCCATCGATGGCGTCCATCGCCGTCGCCGCGTTGTCCGCGGAGGTGACGTCGGTGCCGTCGATGCCGAGATCGCTCGCCGTCACCCCGTCGATGGTCACCGTCAGCACATCGGTGCTGCTGGTGCCCAGGAGGAACGAGACGCCGGTCGAGTAGTCGCCCGCGCCGTCGAGCAGGGTCGAGCCGTTGAAGTTGGTCGAGGTCGCGATGTCCCCGACTTCCTCCAGCAGCTGCTGGTACTCCGCATCGATATTGGCGCGGCCATCATCGTCCACCGACCCGGTCTGGGACTGGGCCGTCAGCGACTTCATGCGTTGCAGGATGTCGCTGATCTGGGACAGGGCGCCGTCGGCGGTCTGAAGCACCGCGGTTCCCTGCTGGGCGTTGATGGAGGCCTGTTCGAGCACCACCACATCGGCCGCGATGTTGGTCGACGTGGCCAGGCCGGCCGCGTCGTCCCTGGCGCTTTGGATGCGTTGGCCGCTCGACAGTTTCGCCACCGAGGCCGACTGCGCCGCCGAATTGGCGTTCAGATAGCGCAGGGCGGTGTTGGCGGCGGTATTGGTTGAGATGACAGGCATTCTTTCCTCGTTCTCTCCAGGCTGACGCCGACGCGCGAAATGCACGCCGGAGGGGTCGGAGAACGCTTCTCGTCTCCGGTCCCGAGGCTGGAACGGAGCGGGCCGCGCGTTTGGGGCGCGCTTTCTTTCGTCGTCGAAAAAGTCAGGGCCTGCGCATTTTCCGCGCCCCATCCGTTTCGACCGTCTCGTTGAACCCGTGACAGCAACCGGACGGGCCGACGCCATGACCACAGTCTCATCAGTCGCGACGACGACCTCGACCAGCACGACATCCTCGTCGTCGGCGCTGACGCTCGACATGAACCAGTTCCTGCAGATCCTGGTCACCCAGCTGAAGACGCAGAATCCGCTGGAACCGACGGACGTCACCGACTTCACCAACCAGCTGGTGGGTTATGCCCAGCTGGGCCAGCAGACCGAGACCAACGACAACCTCGCCGCCCTGTCCTCGTCCCTGACCGCCATGCTGACGGCGGGCGGGGCCGACTACATCGGCAAGACCGCCGAGATCGACAGCACAGACGCCCCCGCCCAGAACGGCTCGGCCTCCTGGACCTATACGGTCGGGTCGGACGCCGCCTCCACCGCCCTGGTGGTGACCAATCAGGACGGCGACGTCGTCTGGTCTGGCACGGGCGAGACCGCCAGCGGCCAGCACGCCTTCTCGCTGGATCAGGCCGATCTGACGGGGGTCGAGGACGGCGATGTTCTGACCCTGACCTCGGTGTCCAGCGACGCCGACGGGGTGGGCACGGTCAACGGTGTGACCGCCTTTGCGAAGATCGACGCCGTGACCTTCGACAGCGGAACGACCGGCTATCAGGCCGGCGACGCGGTCATCTCCGCCGACGACATCCTCAAACTCTACGCCTCGGCCTGAGGCGCGCTCCGATGACCCTGTCCAGCGCCCTCGCCTCCGCCGTCTCCAGCCTGACCGCCCAGGGCGTCGCCCTGTCGTCGATCTCGGAGAACATCGCCAACTCCTCGACCACCGCCTACAAGGTCAAGGACACCTCGTTCCAGTCGCTGGTCTCCTCCAGCATGGAATCCAGCGTCGCCGCCGGCGGCGTCTCGACCTCGCTCAGCCGCGCCATGCTGGTCCAGGGGGTGATCTCCACCTCGACGGTNNGCCATCAACGGCAGCGGCTATTTCGCCGTGACCAGCAGCCCGACGGGCGGGGTCGCGGACCTGGCCTACAGCCGAAACGGCAGCTTCACGACCGACTCCTCGGGCTATCTGGTCAACTCGGAAGGCTACTATCTGCAGGGCTACGCCACCGACGCCGACGGCGTGGTGACCGCGACCGGCGCCTCCAGTCTGCAGACGATCAACGTCTCCAACCTGACCTCCCCGGCCTCGGCCAGCACCAGTCTGACGGTCGCCGCAAACCTGCCCGCGGACGCCGCCGTCGGCGACAGCTTCACCACCACCTCCTCGGTGATCGACAGCCTCGGCGCGACCCATATCTTCGACCAGACCTGGACCAAGACCGACGCCAACACCTGGTCGCTGGCGGTCAGCAATCCCTATTCGGCGGGCAGTGGCGAAGAGACCGGCACCGCCGCGACCAACACCGTCAGCATCACCTTCGACAGCAACGGCCTGCCGTCGGTGATCAACCCGGACCCGTCGTCGGTGACCTTCAGCTTCAACGACGGCGCCTCGGACGCCACCGTGGCTCTGAACCTCGGCGCCGTCGGCTCCTCGACCGGCCTGACCCAGTACGATTCCGGCGCCACCGACCCGACCATCGCGGTGACGAAAATCACCAGCGACGGCATGGCGGCGGGCACGCTCAGCGGCGTCACCATCGGCTCGGACGGGGCGGTCAGCGCCACCTTCTCCAACGGCCTGACGAAGACGATCTACAAGATCCCGGTCGCCACCTTCGCCAACGCCTCGGGCCTGAGCCAGATCTCGGGCACCACCTTCAAGGCCAGCGCGTCGAGCGGTCAGGCCCAGATCAATCTGTCGGGCATCGGCGCCGCCGGCGACGTGGTCTCCAGCGCGCTGGAAGGCTCGACCACCGACACGGCGACCGAGTTCAACAAGATGATCGTGGCCCAGCAGGCCTACTCCGCGGCGTCGCAGGTGGTGTCCAGCGTCAAGGACATGTTCGACACCCTGATCTCGGTAGTGCGCTGATGCCGGACCACGGGCAGAACCTTCAGAAACTGCTGTCCCGGGCCCGGCGCTCGCGCGGCGCGGGCTTCAGCCTGCCGATCATCGAGGGCTACGAAGAGGCCGCCGCAATGGCGCGCGACATCGCCGCCAGGCTGGCGACCCTGCCCTGGGACGACCGGGCGGTGCTGATCTCCGACGTCCAGCTGCTGGAGGCCGCGCTCAAGACCCGGGCCGAGGTGCTGCGCGCCGAAATGACCACTCACGCTTCAGAGATCATTCGCCTGACCCGCGGCGCCGGGGCGCGCGACGCCTATGGCGCGGGGGCTCGCCTGAGGCGGACGCCGCCGAGAGGCGACGCATGATCGGGGGGCAACCGTGAGTCTGGGCGGCGTTCTCGCCAACGCCTCGGCGGCCTTGTCGACGGCCCAGTACCAGGTCGCCCTGAGCACGACCAACGTCGCGAACGCCAGCACCACGGGCTACACTTCGAAGACCTATGCGGCGACGTCCCAGACGTCGGTCCTGGGTCTGAGCACCGGCACGGTCACCCGGGCCACGAACAGCTATCTGCTGAAGTCCGTCATCACCAGCGCGGCCCAGGCCGGCTACGACACCGCCGTCGACGATACGCTCAGCCGCTACGACACCCTGCTCGGCGGGACCGATGACGGCTCCGACATCGCCAGTCTGACCTCAGCTTTGTCCACCGCCCTGACCCGCCTCGCCTCCGGCTCGTCGACGACCAGCGCCGCCGATGTGGTCTCAGCCGCCAGCGAACTGGCCGACGGCCTGCGCGACCTGTCCTCGGGCATCCAGTCGCTGCGCAAGGACGCCGACAGCGCCATCGCCACCACGGTCGGCCAGATCAACGACCTCCTGACCACCATCAGCGGCCTCAACGCCCAGATC
Organism: Brevundimonas sp. UBA986; assembly: GCA_002292165.1. Taxonomy (GTDB): domain Bacteria; phylum Pseudomonadota; class Alphaproteobacteria; order Caulobacterales; family Caulobacteraceae; genus Brevundimonas. The sequence continues at coordinate 24,381 of DBBK01000081.1, read as the reverse complement.
GTCTCGGGCCAGAGCGACGCCGCCAGCCTCGCCGACGCCCGCGACACGGCCATGACCTCTCTGGCGAGCCTGATCGGGGTGACCAGCTATGAGGACGCCTCGGGGCGGCTGAACGTCTACACCACAACGGGCCAGCAGCTGGTCGGGGATGCGGCCAGCGTGCTCGGCTTCTCCACCAGCGCGGTCTCGGCCGCGACCAGCTATCCCGACAGCCTTTCCGGCGTGACCATCAACGGGCGGGATGTCACTTCCAGCCTGACCACCGGCGAGCTGGGCGGACTGCTGGCCCTGCGCGACACCATCCTGCCCGCCGAACAATCCGCGCTGGACACCCTGGCGGCCGGGGTGATCGACGCCGTCAACACCGCCGCCGCGAGTTCGGCCGGCTATCCGCCGTCCAGCCTGACGTCGAGCCTGTCGGTCGCTTCAAGCGACGCCCTGTCCCTGACCGGCAGCCTGACGATCGTCCAGATGACGACGTCGGGGACCGCGACCGGATCGACGACGCTCGACCTGTCGGGCATCACCACCGTCGCCGGCCTGATGACCGCCCTGAACGGCGTCTCCGGCGTCTCCGCCAGCCTGTCGAACGGCAAGCTGACGATCAGCAGCACCAGCGGCGGGATCGCCCTGGACGCCAGCACGGCCCTGACCGCCTCGGGCCAGACGCTGAACGCCTGGCTCGGTTTCAACGATGTCTTCACGGGGACGGACGCCTCGACCATCCGCGTCTCCGCCGGCCTGCTGTCCGATAGCAGCAAGCTGGCGACCTCGACCCTCAACTCGTCGGCGGCCGTTAATGCGAGCGCGGTCGCCTCGGGTGGAACGGGCGGCGTCCAGGCCATGCTCACGGCCCTGGGCGCCGACCGCGCCCTGCCCGCCTCCGGCAAGCTGTCGGCCCAGACGACCAGCCTGTTGTCCTACGCCTCCAACGTCCTCGCCTCGGCGGCCTCGACCGTGTCCAAGGCCGCCAGCGCGGCCTCGCTCTCGACCACCCTCGCCGCCGGCTATCAGAACAGCCTCAGCAACGTCACCGGCGTGAACCTCGACGAACAGACCGCCCTCGTCAGCCTCTATCAGCAGCAGTACGAAATCACCGCCCAGCTGATGAGCGCCATCAAGGACATGTTCGACACCCTCGTCAGCATGGCTGCCTCGTGATGGGGGCCGCCTCATGATCGGCCGGGTCGCGACCTTCAGCCAGTCCCTCTACCTCCTGAACCAGAGCCTCGGGACCCAGGCCAAGCTGGCCGATGTACAGGCGCAGACGGCCAGCGGGCTGAAGTCGGAAACCTTCGGCGGGCTCGGCGTCTCGGCGGGCGCCCTGACGCGTCAGCAGACGGCCTACGAGGCCGCAACAGCCCAGTCCGCCGCCGCCAATAGCGCCCTGACGGTGCTGCAGCAGTCTTGGTCGGCGCTGGGCACGATCACCGATCTGACCGACACCATCTCCACCACCCTCGCCTCTGCCGTCAGCGCCACGGACACAACCGATCTGGCCGCGACAGCGCAAGGCTGGCTGTCGGATTTGCAGAGCATCCTCAACGGCCAGTTCTCGGACCAGTCCCTGTTCGCCGGGACCGCGACCGACGCCACGGCGGTGAACCTGACCGACTACGTCTCCGGCGCCGCCGACAGCTACTATACAGGCAGCACGGACGAGCGGGTCTTCACGGCTTCCGACGGCCAGACGGTGGCCCTGTCGGTCAATTCCGCCAATTCGTCTTTGGCGACTTTGGTCGACGCCCTGAAGGGTCTGATCAACGGAACCTCGGACGCGGCCACGGCGCTCGATCAGGTCCAGACGGCGGCCTCGGGCGTCGCCGATCTGCAGGCGGGGCTCTCGGCCGGGGCGACGCGGCTGGAGGCCATCGCCGAGCGCGCGGACGCGAAAGCCTCGGCCCTGTCCGACCTGATCAGCACCCTGAAGGAGGCCGACCTGGCCGAGGCCTCGGTGCTGGCGACCCAGTACGAGACCCAGCTCCAGACCGCCTACTCCACCCTGAACATGCTGATGTCGGTCAAGCTGTCCGACTATCTGCGTTAGGGGTTCTGAAGAGACGCCGTCGTCCAGCCGCCGCCGAGCGCCTGAATGAGGGCCACCGCCGTGGTCTGGCGATCCACGCCGGCCTGCAGCAGGTTGCGCCGCGCGGTCAGGGCGCTGGTCTGGGCGGTGACCACGTCGGTATAGGCCACCAGACCCGCGCGATACTGGTTGAGCACCGCCGCCTCGGTCTGGTCCGCCGCCGTCGAGGCCTCCTGTAGCAGGGCGTACTGCCGCGCGAGGACGCCGGTCGCCGTCAGCTGGTTCTCGACATCCTGAAACGCCGTCAGCACCGTCTGGCGGTAGGTGGCGACCGTGCCGTCGTAGGTCGCCCGCGCCTGGGCCACGCGAGCGCCGCGCGCCCCGGCGTCGAACACGGTCTCGGCCAGTCCCAGCCCCAGCGACCAGACATTGGTCGAGGCCGAGAACAGGTCGCCGAGACTCGACGTGGAAGAGTTGGCCGATCCGGTCAGGGACAGGGTCGGGAAGAAGGCCGCCTGCTCGACCCCGATGGTCGCATTCGCCGCCGCCACCGCCCGCTCGGCCGAGGCGATGTCGGGACGCCGTTGCAGGATTTCCGACGGCACGCCCAGCGGGACGTCCGGCACGACCGGGGTCCAGTCGTTGACCGCGGCGAGGGTGAAGCTGCTGGGGTTCTCGCCGACCAGAACGGCGATGGCGTTCTCATAGGTCGCGCGCGTCCGCTCCAGTCCGACGAGCGTCGAGCGCGCCGTCGCCAGCTGGCTCTGGGCCTGAAGCACGTCGGTGCGCGGCGCGATCTTCGCATCGTACCGGTTCTGGGTGATCGTCAGCGCCCGCTCATAGGCGGCGATGGTCTGGTTCAGGATCGCAGTCTCGGCGTCGGCCTCGCGCAGGTTCAGATAGTTGGCGGCGAGTTCCCCCTGGATCGACAGATGGGCGCTCGCCAGATCAGCGGCGCTGGCCTCGGTCTGGGCGTTCGAGCTCTCGACCTGTCGGCGGATGCGGCCCCACAGGTCCGGCTCCCAGCTGGCGCCGATGCCGACCTGATAGCTTTCGCTGTCGCCCGTCGAGCCGTCGCCACCGGACTTGGCGCCCGAACCGTTCAGGTCGACCGTCGGGAACAGGCTGGAACGGGTCTCGCGCGTCGCGGCTCTTGCGCCCCGGTAGGACGCCTCGGCGGCGGCGATGGTCTGGTTGGCGGTCTCGGCGCGGGCGGCCAGATCGTTCAGGACCGGATCGCCGAACAGGGTCCACCAGTCGCCGCGATCCAGACGGTCGCCGGGCGCGGCCACGCTCCAGCCGGTCGGAGCCTTGAAGCTGAGCGGGGCGGCCGCCGTGGTCGGGACCACATAGTTCGGCCCCACGGCGCAGGCGGACGTCAGGAGGGCGACGCCGAACAGGGCCGCCGCGGTCTTTGCAGGGATGCGGGTCATGCGGGCGTGGTCTCCGTTTCGATGTGGCGCGCCAGGGCGCTCTCGTCGCGTTTCCTGCCCCTGAGCTTGTCGAGATAGACGTAGACAACGGGGGTGGTGAGCAGGGTCAGAAGCTGGCTGGCGATCAGCCCGCCGATGATGGTGATACCCAGCGGCCGGCGCAGTTCCGCTCCCTCCCCGAAGCCGATGGCCAGGGGCAGGACGCCGAGCCCCGCGGCCAACGTCGTCATCAGGATCGGGCGGAAGCGCAGCAGCGACGCCTCTCTCACCGCCTCCACCGCCGACAGCCCGCGCGATCTCTGGGCATCCAGGGCGAAGTCGATGATCAGGATCGCATTCTTCTTCACGATGCCGAGCAGGAGGAAGACCCCGATCAAGGCGATGACCGAGAACTCCATGTTGAACAGCATCAGGGCCAGCACCGCCCCGACGCCCGCCGCCGGCAGGGTCGACAGCACCGTCAGCGGGTGGATGTAGCTCTCGTAGAGGATGCCCAGCACCAGATAGATGGCGACCAGGGCCGCGCCGATCAGCAGGGGCATCTGNNATTGATGGGCATGCCGATCGAGGCCTCGGCCTCGGCGATGGCCGTCCTGGCGTCGGCCAGATTGGCGCCGTCCGCCAGGTTGAAGGAGACGGTGGTGGCCAGCTCCCCGTTCTGGTGATTGACCGAGGTCGCGGTGGGCTGCTGGCTGACCGACGAGATGGCCGAGAGCGGCGTCATCGGCGTGGTCGTGGTGGCCAGGGCCGTACCCGTCGAGGGATCGCGCAGGGCCGGGTTGGTCACGGCGTTGGTGGTGGTTCCTGTGCCGCTGGTCGGGACCTGGACGTCGTTCAGGGCCTCGGGCCCCTGGGCGAAGGCCTGCTGCCACTCCATGATCACGGAGTACTGGTTGATGTCCTCATAGATGGTCGCGACCTGCCTCTGACCGAAGGCGTTGTACAGGCTGTTGTCGATGGCCCGGGGCGTGATCCCCATGCGGGCGGCGGTGTCCTTGTCGATGTTGATGAAGGTCTCGACGCCGTTTTCGGACTGGTCGGAATCGACGTCGGTCAGCTCGGGCCGGGCCTTCATCGCCTCGGCCAGCTTCCCGGCCCAGGTCTTCAGGTCGGCGCTCGAATCCGAGATCAGGGTGTATTGATAGGTCGAATTCGATGACCGCCCGCCCATGCGCACGTCCTGCACCGGGTTCAGGAAGACGCTGATGCCGGCGACCTTCTGCAGCTGCGGCCGCAGCCGGGCGATGACCGCCTGACCGTTCTCGCCCCGCTCCTTGAGCGGCTTGAGGTTGACGAACATGAAGGCGCCGCCGGCCCGCGCGCCGCCGGTGAAGCCGACGACGGTGTCGACCGCCTTGTCCTTGTGGATGATGTCCACGACCGTCTTCAGCTTGGCCGACATGGCCTGGAAGGACACGCTCTCGTCCGCCCGCACCCCGGCCATCAGCTGACCGGAATCCTGCTGCGGGAAAAAGCCCTTGGGCACGACGACATAGAGGTAGCCGGTCAAGGCGATGATCGCGATCAGCGACAGGACGACCAGCGGCTTGCAGGCCAGGGCCCAGTCCAGGCACCAGGAATAGACATTCTGGACGAAGCTGAAGGCCTTCTCGAACTGGCGCGCCAGCCAGTTCTCGCGATGCCCCTCGGGATGCCGCTTCAGCATGAAGGCGCACATCATCGGCGTCAGGGTCAGGGAGATGACCAGCGAGATCATCACCGCCGCAGACAGGGTGACGGCGAACTCGCGGAACAGCCGCCCGACCTGCCCGCCCATGAACAGCAGGGGAATGAAGACCGCCACTAGCGAGATCGAAATCGACAGGACGGTGAAGCCGACCTCGCGCGCACCGAGAAGCGCCGCCTTGACCCGCTCCATCCCGGCCTCGATGTGCCTCTGGGTGTTCTCCAGCACCACGATGGCGTCATCGACGACGAAGCCGGTCGCCACCGTGATGGCCATCAGGCTGAGATTGTTGAGCGAGAAGCCCAGCAGATACATGACCCCGAATGTCCCCAGCAGGGAGACGACGGTCGCCACCGCCGGGATGATCGTCGCCGAGGCCGTGCGCAGGAAGGCCGAGACCACCAGCACCACCAGGATCAGGGACACGATCAGGGTCAGCTCGATCTCGTGCAGGGACGAGCGGATGGAGTTGGTGCTGTCCGAGGCTACCTGGATGCTGATGTCGCTGGGCAGCTGGGCCTGAAGCTCGGGCACCACGGCGCGGACCCCGTCGACGGTCTTGATGACATTGGCGCCCGGCTCGCGGGTGATCAGGACGATGATCGCGGGCTTGCCGTTGAACAGACCCAGGGTGCGGGTGTCGGCGACGCTGTCGGCGACCGTGGCCACGTCCGACAGCCGGACGGGTGCATTGTCGCGCCAGGCGATGACGAGGTTGGAATAGTCAGTGGCGTTGCGGCCCGCGGCGGTGGTGTAGATCTGGAACCGGCGGCCGTCGCCCTCGACGGCGCCCTTGGGCCGGTCGGCGTTGGCGGATTCGATCGCGGCGCGCACGTCCTCCAGGCTGATGCCGTAGGTGTTGAGCTGGAACGGATTGATCTGGACCCGCACGGCCGGCAGGGAGCCGCCGCCGATCTCGACCTCGCCGACACCATCGACCTGGGCGATGCGCTGGGAGACGGTGTTGGACACCGCGTCATAGATCTGGCCCGGGGTCTTGGTATCCGAGGTCAGGGCCAGGATGATCACCGGGGCGCTGGACGGATTGACCTTGTTGTAGGTTGGATTGCTGCGCATCGAGGCGGGCAGGTCGGACCGCGCCGCATTGATCGCCGCCTGCACCTCGCGCGCCGCCCCGTCGATGTTGCGGTTCAGGTTGAACTGCAGATTGATCCGCGTGGAGCCGGTCGAGCTCGACGAGGTCATCTCATTGACGTCGGAGATGACGCCGAGGCGGCGCTCCAGCGGAGTGGCGACGCTGGAGGCCATGGTCTCGGGGCTCGCGCCCGACAGGCTCGCGCGCACCGAGATGGCCGGATAGTCGACCTGCGGCAGGGGCGCGACCGGCAGGACGAAGAAGGCGCCGATGCCGGCCAGGGCCAGGCCGATGCTCAGCAGGACCGTCGCGATCGGCCGCCGGATGAAGGGCTGGGACAGATTCACCGCGCTGGCTCCGGATCACCCTCGAGATCCTCGGGCAGCGGGCCGTCGTCCTCGGAGGCGCCCGCCGCTCCGGTCGCCTTCTTCTTCGGCCCCAGCCTGTCGAAGGCCAGATAGATGATCGGGGTGGTGAACATGGTCAGCAGCTGGCTGACCAGCAGGCCGCCGAAGATGGCGATGCCCAACGGCCGGCGCAGCTCCGCCCCCTCCCCCATGCCCAGCATCAGGGGCACGGCGGACAACAAAGCGGCCATGGTCGTCATCAGGATGGGCCGGAAGCGCAGCACCGCCGCCTGGAAGATGGCCTCGCGCGGCGACTTGCCCTGGTTGCGCTCGGCGTCGATCGCGAAGTCGATCATCATGATGGCGTTCTTCTTCACGATGCCGATCAAGAGGATCAGCCCGATGATGCCGATGACGCCCAGATCGTTGCCCGTGATCAGCAGGGCGAACAGGGCCCCGACGCCCGCAGACGGCAGGGTCGACAGTATGGTCAGGGGGTGGACGAAGCTTTCGTACAGAACCCCCAGCACGATGTAGACGCAGACCACCGCCGCCAGGATCAGCCACAGCTGGTTGGTCAGGGACTTCTCGTAGGCGCCCGCGCTGCCGAGGAACGTCGTCGTCACGCTGGCCGGCATGTCGATGCTCTTGATCGCCGCCCGGACCTGCCCGACGGCGGCGCCGAGCGAGACGCCGGGCGCGGCGTCGAAGCCGATGGTCGTCGCCGGGAACTGGGCGACGTGGGTCACCTGCACCGGCGACTGCTGCTCGCGGATGGTGGCGAAGGCGCTGAGCGGCGCAGCCCCGCCTTCAGCTTTGAGGTTCAGCTGGCCGAGGGAGTTCAGGTCGGTGACCAGGGTCGGATCGGCCTCCAGAATCACCCGGTACTGATTGGTCTCGGTGAAGATGGTCGAGACGATCCGCTGGCCGAAGGCGCTGTAGAGGGCCTCGTCGACCTGTGACGCGGTGATCGACAGCCGGGCGGCGGTGTCGCGGTCGACGTCGACCATGGCCGCCGAGGTCGTGGCGCTGGCGTCGTTATAGACGTTCCTCAGCTTGGACTGCTTCTCCATCGCCGCGGCCAGCTTGCCGGCCCATTCCTTGACGACGGCGGTGTCGGCGCCCTCGACCGCGAGGCGGTACTGGGTCGGGCCGGTCTCGGTGTCGATGGTCAGGTCCTGGGTCGGCTGCAGGAACAGGCGCAGGCCGGGAATCTCCGCGACCTCCGACTTCAACCGGGCCATGATCCTGTCCTGCGACCCGTGACCGTCCTTCAGGTTGATGGTCATCTGGCCGTTGTGCAGGGTCGCGTTGTTGGTCCCGTCGACCCCGATGAAGGAGCTCAGGGACTTCACGTCCTTGTCGGCCAGAATGACCTTCGCCGCCTGCTGCTGCAGCTCGCTCATCTTCGCATAGGAGATGGAGCTGGTGGCTTCGGTGCGGGCCAGCAGCTGGCCGGTGTCCTGCACCGGGAACAGGCCCTTGGGGATGACCAGATAGAGGACCGCCGTCAGGGCGACGGTGGCGACGGCGATGCCCAGGGTCAGGGGCTGATGCCGCAGCACCCAGTCCAGACCCTTTTCATAGCGGCGCTCGACGTCGGCGAAGAGGCGCGCGCTGTGGCGGCTGATCCCCTTCAGCTCGCCCTCGGCCTCCGGCTTCAGCCAGCGCGCCGACAGCATGGGCGTCAGGGTCAGGGAGACCACCGCCGAAATCAGGATGGTGATGGCCAGGGTGATGGCGAACTCGCGGAACAGCCGCCCGACCACATCGCCCATGAACAGCAGCGGGATCAGCACCGCGATCAGGGACACCGTCAGGGAGATGATGGTGAAGCCGATCTCGCCCGCGCCCTTGAGCGCCGCCGCCATGGGCTTCTCGCCCTTCTCGATATGGCGCGAGATGTTCTCGATCATGACGATGGCGTCGTCGACGACGAAGCCGGTCGCGATGGTCAGGGCCATCAGGCTGAGGTTGTTCAGGCTATAGCCCAGCAGATACATCGCCCCGCAAGCGCCGATCAGGGAGATGGGCACCGCCAGGCTGGCGATCAGGGTCGCGCGCAGGCTGTGCACGAACAGGAAGATCACCAGCACCACCCCGATGATGGCCAGGATCAGTTCGAACTCCACATGATGCACGGACGAGCGGATGCCGGTCGTCCGGTCGGTCAGGACCTGCATGTCGACAGCGGCCGGCAACTGGGTCTGGAGCTCGGGCAGGCGCGCCTTGATGGCGTCGACCGTCTGGATGACATTGGCGCCCGGCTGGCGCTGGACGCTCAGCAGGATGGCGGGCTTCTCGTCGGCCCAGGCGCCCAGTTTGGAGTTCTCGGCGCCGTCGATGACCTTCGCCACGTCCGACAGCCGCACGGGGGCGCCGTCGGCATAGGTGACGATCAGGTTCCTGTAGTCCTCGACCGTCAGCAGCTGGTCATTGGCGTTGATCGTATAGGTCCGGGTCGGGCCGTCGAAGCTGCCCTTGGCGCCGTTGGCGTTGGCCGCGGTGATGGCCGACTGCATGTCGGTCAGGGTGATGCCGTAGGAGGCCATGGCCTGGGTGTCGGCCTGGATACGGATCGCCGGCTTCTGGCCGCCCGACAGGCTGACCAGACCCACGCCCGCGGTCTGACTGATTTTCTGGGCCAGACGGGTGTTCACGAGGTTCTGCACCTCGGTCAGCGGCAGGGTGTCGGAGGTGATGGCCAGGGTCAGGACAGGCGCATCAGCAGGGTTGATCTTGGCGTAGGTCGGGGGCGCCGGCAGGTCGGCGGGCAGCAGGGCGCTGGCGCCGTTCAGGGCGGCCTGAACCTCCTGTTCGGCGACGTCGAGCGTCTCGTTCAGCCCGAACTGCAGGGTGATGACCGAGGCCCCGGCCGAACTGACCGAGCTCATCCGGTCCAGTCCCGCCATCTCGCCGAGCTGGCGTTCCAGCGGCGCGGTGACGGTCTGGCTCATGACCTCGGGGCTGGCGCCCGGATACAGGGTCTGGACCTGGATGGTCGGATAGTCGACCTGCGGCAGGGCCGAGAGCGGCAGCATGCGGAAGCCGACGAAGCCGGCCAGCACGATGGCCAGCATCAGCAGCGCGGTCGCGACCGGGCGCTGGATGAAGGGACGCGAGGGACTCATCGGCTTACTGGGCCGCCGGGCGATTGCGGTGCTGGCCGGCGGCACGCGCGCCGCGCGACGGCGCCTGACCCGCGACGGTGACCTTGCCGCCTTCGGTCAGGCGGTCGCCGCCCTCGGTGATGACCTTGTCGCCAAGGGCGAGGCCCGAAGAGATGACGACCTGGGTCGTGGTCGCCTGACCGGTCACCACGGTGCGCTGGGTCACGGTATTGTCCGCCTTGACCAGCCAGACGAAGGCCGAGTTCGCGCCCTGACGCACGGCCGTCGCCGGCACGACCACGGCGCCCTTCAGGGTGTCGAGGGTGATGCGGACGTTGACGAACTGGCTGGGGAACAGGGCGCCCGAGGCGTTGGCGAAGCGGGCCTTGCCGCGCACCGTGCCGGTCGTGGTCCCGACGACATTGTCCAGCGTCGAGAAGGTCCCCGTATCCAGCGTCGTCGTGCGGGTCCGGTCCAGCGCCAGCACCGGCAGGGTCGCGCCGGAATAGACGCGCCGTTGGATCTCCGGGATCTTGTCCTGGGGCACGGTGAACTCGACGTCGATCGGCGTCGTGGTCGTGATGACCGCCAGACCCGCGCTGTCGCCCGCGCCGATATAGTTGCCGACGTCGACGACGCGCAGGCCGATCCGGCCGGTGACGGGCGCCGTGATCCGGCTGAAGGTCAGGTTCAGCTGCGCGGCCTGCACCGCGCCGCGGTTGGCGGTGACGGCGCCTTCCAGCTGCTGCACCAGCGCCCGCTGGGTGTCGACGTCCTGCCCGGCGATGGAGTCCTGCCCCTGCAGGGTCTCATAGCGGGTCAGGGTCACGCGGGCGGCGGCCAGCTGGGCCGTGTTCTGCTGAAGCGCGCCTTGCGCCTGGGTCAGCTGGGCCTGGAAGGCGCGGGAATCGATCTGGGCCAGGACCTGGCCGCGCTGGACGATCTGGCCCTCGCGGAAGAAGACCTGGGTGATCACGCCGGACACCTGCGGACGCACCGTCACGGTCGCGGCGGGCGTCACCGTGCCCAAGGCCTCGATCAGGACCGGAATGTCGGCGCTGGCGGCCGTGGCGACGCCGACCGTGCTGGCCGGACCGCCGCGCCGTCCTCCACCGGGGCCGCCGCCCGGACCCCCGGGACCGCCCTGCTGGCCGTCGCCGCCCTTGTCGCCGCCCAGCGACAGGGCCACCACCACCGCAAGCAGGCCGACGACGATCAGCGCGACCACCGTGCCGATCAGCTTCTGGGTGCGGGTGAGGTTGCGCGGCCCGATCTGGCGGCGGGCGGCGACCGGAGCGTCTGCATCGGTCTTCGGCGAGGTGTCTTTGTCCTGGGTCATGGTCTCTTCAATCCTCGCGCGGCGTCATTCCGGCGCACTGCGGCGCCAGTTTCCGAATGCGAGGTCCTAACGGCCCAATCAGGTTCCGGAGGTCTCTCTCTGTGTCGCGAGACCGGAAAGTTGTGTCACACTGTGTCGAGATGTCCGCCGACAAGAGCTGAAACCAAATGACCCGCGCGAGGAGCGACAGATCGTTTCAGGATGCGGCCATGGACACTCCTGCACGCATCCTGCTGGTCGACGACGACCGCGACATCCGCGTCATGCTGGCTGAACAGCTGTCGGACGCCGGTTTCCAGATCGACACCGCCGCCGACGGGTCACAGATGCGCAGCGCCATCGCCGCGCACGAGCCCGACATCATTCTTCTGGACCTGAACCTGCCGCGCGAGGACGGGCTGAAGCTCTGCCGCGACCTGCGTTCCGATTCCGCCGTGCCCGTCATCATGCTGACGGCCCGGGCCGAGGCCGTGGACCGGATCGTGGGGCTGGAGATGGGCGCCGACGACTATCTGACCAAGCCGTTCGAGCCGCGCGAGCTGATCGCCCGCATCCGCAGCGTACTCCGCCGCACCCGCACCCTGCCGACCAATCTGACGCCGCTGGAGGCGCGGGCGGCACGGATCAACGGCTGGTCCTTCGACTTCGAGCAGCGGCTGCTGCACGACCCCGACGGCCGCGTCGTGGTCCTGTCCGGCGCCGAGTACCGACTGCTCAAGGTGCTGGTGGAATACGCCAACCGCGTGCTGAGCCGCGAACAGCTGATCTCGCTGGGCGGGGTCCGTCAGGAGGACGCCCTGGACCGCGCCGTCGACATCCAGGTCAGCCGCCTGCGCCAGAAGTTCGGCGCCGATGGCCAGGTGCTGATCCGCACCATCCGCAATGAGGGCTATGTGCTGGCAGCCAATGTCGTCCTGACGTGACGGACGCGACCGGCGAACCCCAAGAGGGTCAGCAGAAGGGTCCGCAGGCCTGGGTCGAACGTTTCCTCGGTTCGATGACCGGGCGGCTGTTCGTCATCCTGCTGTTCGGCACCGGTCTGGCGGCCGTCGCCTCCCTGTCGATCGCCGACATGCGCTACCGCGCCGACCTGACCGCCTTTCGCGCGGAACGGACGACGGACCGGATCGAATCCTACGCCTCGGTGCTCAAGGGGCTGGACCCGGTCGAGGCCGCCGACATGGCCCGGACCGGCGCCGCCGGCCTGCAGCCCCGGCCCGCCACGGCCGTGCGCGGCCAGCCCGATCTGGCGCTGAACCGCCGCCTGTCCGACGGCCGGCTGGGCGAGATCAAGGCCATCGCCTGGTCTACCGAATCCACGGCCTGCCGCCGCAACGACAACCGCGACGCCCGGGTGGTGGTCGACGCCACCCACGAGAAGGCCGTCCAGACCGAAGCACAGGCCCTGGGCCTCAACCCGCCCGCCTGCTGGATCATCGACTTCACCGATGCCCGGGGCGCGCAGTTCTCGATGGTGACCGGCGCCCCGCCGCCCGCGTCGCGCCCACGCGTGCTGGACCCCTGGTTCCTGGGCATCGAGGCCCTGGCCCTGGCGCTCCTGTCCTTCTTCGTCGCCCGCGTCGCCTCGCGGCCCGTGCGCCAGATGGCGACGGCGGCCCAGGCCCTCGGCGAAAGCCTGGATGCCCCGCCCATGGCCGACGCCGGCCCCACCGAGGTGCGTCAGGCGGCCAGCGCCTTCAACACCATGCAGACCCGGTTGCGGCGCGCGATGGACGACAAGGCCCAGGTGCTGGCCGCCGTCACCCACGACCTCCAGACCCCCCTCACCCGGCTGCGTCTGCGCGTCGAGAAGGTCAGCGACGCGGATCTGAAGGACCGGCTGCTGGGCGACCTCGCCGCGACCCAGGCCCTGGTCAAGGAAGGGCTGGAGCTGGCCCGCAGCGAACCCAGTCAGGAGCCCTTCGCGCGCATGGCGCTCGATTCCCTGTTGCGCTCCATCGCCGACGACGAGGCCGACGCGGGACGTCCGGTGGTCTTCGCCGACGGCTGCGACTGCGACGTCCTGGTGCGGCCCAAGGCGCTCCGGCGCTGCGTCGCCAATCTGATCGAGAACGCGGTGGTCCACGGCGGCAATGCCCGCATCTCCGCCCGCGCGGAGGGGACGAAGGTCTTCCTCGATATCGAGGACGACGGCCCCGGCATCGCCGACGCCGATCTGGAACGGGTGCTGGAGCCCTTCGTCCGGCTCGAGGATTCGCGCTCGCGCGAGACCGGCGGTTCGGGCCTCGGCCTGACCATCGCCGGCCGGCTCGCGCGCGACAACCGGGCGCGTCTGGTGCTGCGCTCGCGCAAGCCCCGCGGTCTGACCGCGACCCTGATCCTGCAGGCCGCCGGGGCCGCCTGACGGTTTGCCAATCCCCAAGGCCCGCCCCTCCGGCTTCACCGCCGGAGGGTTTCGCACGCCCGCGCCTCACCCATCGCCCCAATCCGGCCCCAAAGATATCAAATCGGATTTGAGACGAAATACTTCAGACTATAAGTTGTCATTCATATTTATCGGGAAACACGGGGATACAATACAGCAAAATCTCGTGCCTATACGGATACACAGGCCTTAATACCGTCGTTCTGTACGATTTATGGCTTTCTTGCATCGAGATGATGACACCTATTGACCGCGACGGGGCCAGATCGAGCCCCGAAAGACCTCTCGGTTACACAGGAGCGCGCTGGACGCATGATCGATTTGAGAAAACACCTGCTGGGCACGACCATGGTCGTCGGCCTCGCCGCCCTGGTTCCGGCGGCCCTCCCCGCCGCCGCCCTGGCCCAGGACACGGCCACGTCCCGGGACGATCAGGACAAGGACAAAGACAAGGACGCGACCCAGGTCGAGGAGGTCGTGGTCGTCGGCTCGCGCCTGCGCACGGACAACTACAACGCCCCCTCCCCCGTCCAGGTCATCACCCGTGACGAAGCCACCCTGGCCGGCTTCACCTCCACCACCTCCCTGCTTCAGGGCACGGCGGTCACGGGCGGCACGGCCCAGATCAACAACGCCTACGGCGGCTATGTCGTGAACGGCGGGCCCGGCGCCAACACCCTGTCGCTGCGCGGCCTGGGCGCCACCCGCACCCTGGTCCTGCTGAACGGCCGCCGCGTCGCCCCGGCCGGCTCACGTGGCTCGGTCGGCTCGGCCGACCTGAACGTCCTGCCGACCGCCATGATCGAGCGCATCGAGGTCCTGAAGGACGGCGCCTCCTCGATCTACGGTTCGGACGCCATCGCCGGCGTGGTCAACATCGTCACCGACAAGGGCGTCGACGGCGTCACGGTCGCGGGCCAGTACAACCTCACCAACGACGCCAACGGCGGCGGCGACGAGAACCGCTTCTCGATCGTGGCCGGCACGCACGGCGACCGCTGGCACCTGGCCGGTTCGGCCGAGCGCTATGTGCGTGAAGAGCTGACCCTGGGCGACCGGGCCTTCACCTCCTGCCCGCGAGACCTGCGCACCAACGGTTCCGACTACATCGACCCGCTGACCGGCCTGTCGAAATGCTTCTCGCTCAACTCGGGCGGCGTGACGATCAACACCATCGGCACCTCGACCATCGCCGGCACGGCCGCGACCGGCGCCTCAGGGACCTCGTTCAACCGCTGGCGTCCGAACTCGGCGGTGACCACCGGCCTGGTCGGCTTCGAGGGCGTGGGCAATACGGCGACCAACACCAGCGTCCGCGACACCTTCGACCCGGACATGCTGAACACCTCCCTGATCACCCCGGTCGATGTGACCACCGGCTATCTGGAAGGCTCCTATGACCTGCACGCCCTGGGCAACGCCCAGGTCTATGGCGAGGTCCTGGTCAACCAGCGTCAGTCCAGCTCGACCGACTATCGCCAGCTGGTCCTCGACTACGCCAAGGGCAGCCCGCTGATCCCCACCAACCTGGCGGGCAGCACCTTTGCCTCCGCCAGCCAGGGCCTGAACCCCGGCTCCGCCGTCGGCGTTCGCGCCTTCATCGGGTTCGGCAACACCGAGAGCCAGCAGCGCGTCGACTTCGCCAAGGAGCTGGCCGGCATCCGCGGCGACCTGTTCCTGCCCGACTGGCACTATGACGCCTACGTCAGCTACACCCGGTCCAAGTCGGTCTATACGACCGAGCAGTTCCTCACCGACCGGCTGCAGAAGAGCCTGAACGTCGTCAAGAACGCCGACGGCACCTTCTCCTGCGTCAGCTCCGACGCCAACTGCGTCGCGGCGCCCTATCTGACCTCCGCCGTCATCGGCGGGACCCTGCCCCAGGCCTGGGTCAACTACGTCAAACAGGACGTCACCGGCACGACCATCTACGACGAGACCGTCGCCAGCATCGGCTTCGACGGCCCGCTGTTCACCCTGCCCGCCGGTCAGGTGATGGCCTATGTCGGCGCCGAGTACCGCAAGTCCTCCATCAACGACACGCCCGGCATCGATTCCCAGAACGCCAACACCTGGAACTATTCGACCTCGGCCATCACCCGCGGCGACGACTCGGTCACCGAGCTGTTCGGCGAGGTGGAAGTGCCGATCCTGGCCGACCTGCCCTTCGCCAAGGCCCTGACCTTCACCGGTTCGGCCCGGTGGACGGACTATGCGTCCTACGGCGACGATTCCACCTACAAGGTCGGTCTGGTCTATCAGCCGTTTGACTTCCTGACCTTCCGCGGCGCCTACGGCACCTCCTACCGGGCCCCGGCCCTGTTCGAGCAGTTCGTCGGCGCGACCTCGGGCTACGTCAGCTCGGCGAACGACCCGTGCAACAGCTACGGCTCGACCGGCACCGATCCGATCGTGGCCGCCAACTGCGCCAGCGAAGGTCTGCCCACCAACTTCAACCAGACCTCCAGCGTCGCCGTCATCACCTCGGGCGGCGCCGACAACAACCTGAGCGCCGAAACCTCCGACAACCTGACCGTCGGCCTGATCCTGCAGCCGAAACTGCCGGACGGCTGGGGCAAGCTGTCGTTCGCGGCCGACTACTACGAGATCAAGATCGACAACGGGGTCTCGCGTATCGGCTACAGCAGCATCATCGGCCTCTGCTACAGCTCGGCGGCCGCCGAGTTCTCGGCCGACAACGGCTATTGCGGCCTGATCGACCGCAACGCCTCGACCGGAGCCCTGACGGTGCACGACAGCTACGTCAACGTCGCCACCGACGTGGTCCACGGCATCGACTACACCCTGCGCTACACCAATGAGTTCGGGCCGGGCCGTGCGATCTTCAACCTGGGCGTCACCCAGATGACCGAGCGCTACAGCACCCTGTTCGCCGACGATCCGATCCTCGACGAGGTCGGCACCATCGGCACGCCGGAGTTCAGCGCCAACTTCGACGCCGCCTACAGCTTCGACAAGTGGACCGTCCACTACGGCATCGAGTGGATCGACGCGATGGGGTACGACCAGTACTACCTGAAGAACTACGGCTATACGCTGGCGTCTCTGGGTTATGACGCCGAAGTCAGCGACTACTACCTGCACAACGCTTCGGTGCAGTACGCGTCGGACGGCTGGACCGCCACGGCGGGGATGCGCAACCTCTTCAACGAAGAGCCGCCGACCCTCTCGGCGGGCGTGGTCAGCCGGGTCGGCAACGCCCCGCTCTACTCGGGCTACGACTACGTCGGACGGACCTTCTTCATCAACCTGAGCAAGTCCTTCTGATCCATCGGATCGGCGAGGCGGACGGGGCGGAGATCTTCGGGTCTCCGCCCTTTTCGTTGCGCCGGATATCGGCCGCGCCATGGTTTGGGCGCACTGTGTCTGAACGTGTCAAACATTTGAGCTGTATAACTATTGTGCAATCGGACGGCCCCATTTGCCGGGCACAAAGTCGTTCATGCACAGTTCATCTTCCTCCCCGGACATCCTGATCGTCGACGAGGCCTACGGTCACCACGACCCGATTTGCGGCTATCTCGGCCGACAGGGCTTCACGACCCGCTGCGCGACCAGCCTGTCGGAGATGGAGCGTCGCCTGCGCGAGGATCGGCCCGACCTGATCCTGCTCGACGTCTCCATCCGCGGCGGCGACGGCCTCGCCCTGTGCCGCAGACTGTCGGAGATGGGCCCGCCGGTGATCGTGGCCAGCGCCCTGGGCGAGGAGACCGACCGCATCCTGGGGCTGGAGATGGGCGCCCAGGACTATCTGGCCAAACCCTATAATCCGCGCGAGTTGCTGGCCCGCATCCGCGCCGTCCTGCGCCGCGCCCGGTCGCCCCAGGCCGGCGCCGCCAGCATCCTGACCTTCGCCGGCCTGCAGCTGGACCTCCTGCGTCGACGGCTGATCCGGGCCGACGGCGAATCCACCGCCCTGACCCCGAACGAGTTCAACCTGCTGCGCACCTTCGCGGAGAACCCGGGTCGGCCCCTGACCCGGGCCCAGCTGATCCAGAACGCCCATGACGAGGCCGAGGTGCGCGACAGGGCCATAAACGTCCAGATCAGCCGCCTGCGCAAACGCCTGAACGACGAAAGCGGCCGCGACCTGATCGTGACCCTGCGCGGCAAGGGCTATGTCTTCGACGCGGCGGTCGTCCGCCAGTAGCCCTTACGGGCGCTGGGCGACCTGGCGCAGGCCGTCCAGCAGGGTGGCCGAGGTCCGGCCCGTGCGGCAGTCGTTGCCCAGGATCAGTCGCATGGCCTGGGCGTGCACCTGGATCGATGGCCAGCGCCAGACGCCGTTTCCGATCATCCGATCCGCGATGTCGCACAGGCTCCAGGCCGCCTCGTGCAGCGGGCCGGTATCGAAGAAGGCGCCCAGATCGATGACCTTCTGACCCAGGGCGTAGACCTGGAGCCCGGCCTCGGCGGGCTGCGCCGCGCAGACGGCGTCCAGTTCGTCGATCGTCGCCGCGATCATCGCCATCGCCTCCTCGCGATGGGTGTCCAGCGCCTCGCCGGCCAGGCGTTCGGCGTCGCGGACCAGGCGGCCGCCCGGCTCAAACAGCTGCTTGGACAGCGAACTCTTGACCTTGAACGTCCTGGCTTCGCTCACAGCTGCACCTTCATCGGTTTCATCATCATGTCGATCGCCGACTGATCCATATTGGCCTCGCTGGCGGCGCCGACGTGTTCGGACAGGTCGCCGGAACGGCGGCCGGCCATGCCCAGCGGCGGACCGAAATTGCGCACCCGGCGGTCGGGACCGACGTAGGTGTCGGCCTCGACGAACTGCCGCTCGTCAGCGCCCAGCCACAGGATGCGCTGCAGAAGCACGTTCGGGGTCAGGGGCTTGGTGACGACGAAGCTGGCGCCGCAGTCCCGGCTCTTGTGCACCTTGGACTGGGCCGCGTGTCCGGTCAGCATGATGACGGGGGTATAGCGCACCGGCGGCGGCGTATCGCGCCGCAGCCAGCGGATGAAGTCATAGCCGTCCATGTCCGGCATGGAGCAGTCGATCAGGATCAGGTCGAGGTCGCGCTCGTCCACGACCCGGATCGCGTCCTCGGTCGTCGAGCGCTTGATCTGTTCCTTGACCCCGAAGCCCTGGAAGATCGAACTCAGCATGGCCAGCGACTTCTCGTTGTGATCGACGAGCAGCACCGAGGAGCGGGCGAGGTTGACCCTCTCATTGACGTCAGGCCGGCGCGCCATGGCTCAGAACAGCATCAGGTCGCCGGACGCGGCGGCGTCGGGACGAGCGTCGGCATCGGCGCGCAGCCGACGGAATTGGTCCGACAGGGTCAGGGCGTGCAGCGCCGTCTCGACGGGCACGCCGACGCCCAGCGCCGCGGACAGGCCGCTGAGCCCGTCCAGCCGCTGGATCAGCAGATCGAAGGCCTGGATCCGCTGCTGGATATCGGCCTTGTCGCCGGCCGGAGCGTGGACCATCAGGTCCTGGGTCAGGCCCGACAGGTCGTCGACCTGGCCCCGGATCTCGGCCAGTTCGTCGGAGACGGCGACGAGAAGCGCGCGAAGACGGGGCATCAGAACAGCTCCACGGCGCCGGAGGCGACCGGTTCGATCTTCGGAGGGGCCTGGACCGGCACATGGCTGTCGGTCACGGCGCGCTGCAGGGCGCGGCCGCTCACGGGCCAGTAGTGCAGACGCCGTCCGCCCGAGCCGCGCAGGCTGCCGCCGACGACGGTGATGCCTTCGTCCCTCAGGAAGCGCTCGGCGAACTCGGCGTTCTGCATCCCGACGTCGCGCAGGGAATCGAACATGCGGCCGCCGCCGAACAGCTTGGCCTCCAGCCGCTCGCGACGGGCGCCCGCCTTGAGCACGTCGTTGATCAGCAGTTCCATCGCATACGCGCCGTAGCGGCGGCCCGCGTCGGTCCCCGCCCCGGCGCCTTCCGGCAGCAGGAAGTGGTTCATGCCGCCGACGCCCGCCAGGGGATCGCGCAGGCACATGGCGACGCAACTGCCCAGGATGGTGGTCAGCATCACATTCGGGTCAGAGGTGACGTGGTGCTCGCCCTGGCCCACGTGAATCCTCTTTTCGGTGGCCAGGGCCGCCGCCGACATCATGTCAGAGGACCGAAAACGCCTTCCAGCTTCTCTTTGAGCTGGGCGACGGTGAAGGGTTTGACCAGGTAGTTGTTGACCCCGAACTGGACCGCGCGGGCCACCAGTTCGCGATCGGCGCGGCCGGTCAGCATGATGAAGGCGGCGCCTTGGGTCGGCGGGTGGGCGCGGATGGCGCGCAGCAGGCCCAGACCGTCCAGGTTCGGCATGTTGAAGTCGGAAATGATCAGGTGCGCCGGCTTGCCGATCATCTCGCGCAGGGCCGCTTCGCCGTCGGAGGCCTCGCGGAACTCGCGGAACCCCAGCTGCTGCATACTGGTGCGGACAAGGCCGCGCATCGACATCTGATCGTCGACGATGAGGGTGTGGATAGCGGAGGCGGCGGGCATTGGGGGAAACCTCAGGCGGCGGAATGGACGTCGCGCGGGGGCACGGCGCACAGTTCGAGAATGGCGGAAGGCATACGCGACAGGGGTAGTTGACGCTCGACGGCCCCGATTTCATGGGCGACGCGCGGCATGCCGTAGACGACCGAAGAGGCCTCGTCCTGGCCCAGGGTGTGGGCGCCGGCGTTGCGCATCTCCAGCAACCCTTGCGCGCCGTCGCGGCCCATGCCCGTCAGGATGACGCCGGTCATGGGCTTGCGCAGGCGGGCGACCGAACGGAACAGCACATCGACCGAGGGGCGATGGCCGCTGACGGTGTCGCCGTCGCTCAGACGACAGCGCGGCGTCGTGCCGAGCACCTCCAGATGGGTCAGACCGCCCGGAGCGATATAGACGTGGCCCGGCAGCAGAGGGGCGCCGTCCACGGCCTCGGTGACCGTCGCGGCCGAGGCCTTGTTCAGACGGGCGGCGAAGCTGGCGGTGAAGGTCGCCGGCATATGCTGGGTCACCACCGTCGCCGGACAGTTGGCCGGGAAGGCCGAGATGATGCCCAGCAGGGCCTCGACCCCGCCGGTGGAGGCGCCGATGGCCAGGATATGGTCATGCGCGGCGCGATAGTCGTTGTGCGGGCGCACGGTCTCGACCGGGCCGCGGGCGCGGACGCGCGAGCGGGCGGCGGTCTTCACCTTCAGGGTCAGCTCCGAGAAGGCCTCGGCGGCGGTGACGCCCGCGCCCGGCTTTCCGACGGCGTCCACGGCGCCCATTTCCAGGGCTTCCAGGGTGATCTCGGCGCCGGCCTGGGTCAGGGTCGAAACCATGACCACGGGCATGGGCCGCAGCCGCATGATCTTCTCGAGGAACTCCAGCCCATTCATATTGGGCATCTCGACATCAAGAGTGATGACGTCGGGGTTCAATTCCTTGATTAACGCGCGCGCTTCCAGCGGATCGGCGGCCGAGCCGATCACCTCGATCTCGGGATCGCGACGCAAGGCGGCCGTAATCAGGCCCCGCATGGTGGGGCTGTCGTCGACGACGAGAACGCGAACAATACCGGTCATGCGGCCAGCCTGTAGGTGGTGAGGCCGCTGGTGCTCAGCTGGCTGATCGCCGGACCGCTGACGCGCTCGGAATGGCCGATGTAGAGGGTGGCGCCGGGGTTCATCAGCGGGGTGAACCGCTTCCAGACCCGCTCCTGGGTCGCGTCGTCGAAATAGATGACCACGTTGCGGCAGAAGATGACGTCGAACTTGCCGCGCATCGGCCAGTCCCCGATCAGGTTCAGCTCCTTGAAGCTGATCAGGTCGCGCAGGGGCTGGGCGGCCGAGAGCATGTTGCGGCCCTGGGAGGGCGCCTTCTCGAAGAACTTGTTGCGCAGGGCCGGGGGCGCCGGATCCAGCGCCTCTTCCGGATAGACCCCGGCGATGCCGTCGGCGACCATGTTCGGGTCGATGTCCGTGGCCAGGATGCGGAAGTCGAGCTCGTTGGCTTCCGGCAGGACGGACAGCGCCGTCATGGCCATGGAATAGGGTTCCTGCCCGTTCGAGCAGGCGGCGGACCACAGGCGGACGCGGCCGCCGCGCCGGGCGCGCTCTGCCAGCATCGGCATGACCTCGTCGCGCAGATGATCGAAATGGTGCGGCTCGCGGTAGAAGCGGGTCACGTTGGTGGTCAGGGCGGCCGTCATCGCCTGACGCTCGTCCACGCCCGAGGCGTCCTGGATCAGGGCGCAATAGTCCCGGAAGCTGCGCAGGCCGAGGGTGCGCAGCCGCTTGGCCAGGCGCGAATAGACCAGCGCGGCCTTGCCCTCGTTCAGGGCGATCCCTGCGTGGCTGTGCAGGATCTGGGCGATGTGGCGGAAATCCTCGGCGGTGAAGACGAACTCGCCTTCGACCAGGGACTCGCGCCCGGCGGGGCTGGTCATGCGGCTTCAGCCTCGGCGGCGTCGGGGATGATCCGGTCGAGTTCGATCAGGCTGATCAGGCGACCGTCCAGGGCGAACAGGCCCTTGACGAAGGACTTCACCTGCTCGCTGGCCACGTCCGGCGTCGGCTGCATGGCTTCGTCGGTCAGCTGGATGATGTCCGAGACCGCGTCGACCAGCAGGCCGACCATCCGGCCGCCGACATGGGCCACCATGATGACGTGGCGGGCCGTCGGTTCGGAGGTGCGCAGACCGAAGCGGGCGCCCAGGTCGATGATCGGCAGGACGGCGCCGCGCAGGTTGATAACGCCCTTCATGAAGCCGGGCGCGCGGGGCAGCGGGGTCGCGGGCGTCCAGCCGCGGATCTCGCGCACCGACATGATGTCCACGCAGAACTCCTGCTCGCCGATACGGAAGGCGATCAGTTCGCGGGTGGCTGCGGCGTTGGAAACTTCAGTCATGATCAGCTCGCGAGTTTGAAGTCTGAACGGGTGGCTTCGATGCGGGTCGCCTTGCGGCGCCAGGAGGCGACGATGGCGTCCACGTCCAGGATCAGGGCGACACGGCCGTCGCCCAGGATGGTCGCGGCGGCGACGCCCTCGACCTGCTGGTAGTTGGTCTCAAGGCTCTTGATGACCACCTGGCGCTGGCCCTGGATGGCGTCGAACAGCAGGGCGGCGCGGGCGCCGGCCTCGGTCTCGAT
The DNA here is from genome assembly GCA_002292165.1 of Brevundimonas sp. UBA986. Classification (GTDB taxonomy): domain Bacteria; phylum Pseudomonadota; class Alphaproteobacteria; order Caulobacterales; family Caulobacteraceae; genus Brevundimonas. The sequence goes on along the minus strand of DBBK01000081.1, from coordinate 1,852 downwards.
GATCACCGCGACACCGCCCTCGGCCGCGGCCGGCGCGTCACGGAAGCCCATACCCAGGGCGACGTCGATCAGGGGCACGAACTGCTCGCGGAAGCGGATGACCGGGTCGTGGCCGCCGACATAGTGGATGTCCTCGGCGCGCGGGGTCAGGCTCTCGACGATGGCCGTCAGCGGCGCGACCAGGGTCTGTTCGGCGGCGGTGACCACCATCCCGTCCAGAACCGCCAGGGTCAGGGGCAGGCTGAGGGTGAAGGTCGAACCCTTGCCCGGAACCGAGCTGATCGAAATCCGGCCGCCCAGGGCCTGGATCGAGCGTTTGACCACGTCCATGCCCACGCCGCGCCCGGAGACGTCGGTGATGGTCTCGGCGGTCGAGAAGCCCGGCAGGAAGATCAGGTTGTCGATCTCCTCGTCGGTCAGGACCGCGTCCTCGGCGATCAGGCCGCGCGAGATGGCGATGCCCTTGACCCGGTCGCGGTTGATGCCTTTGCCGTCGTCGCCGATCTCGATGACGATCCGGCCCGAACGGTGCAGGGCGGCCAGACGGACGGTGCCCTCGGCGGGCTTGCCGGCGGCGACGCGCTCGTCCGGGCTTTCCAGCCCGTGGTCGATGGCGTTGCGCAGCATGTGGGTGATCGGCTCGGCCAGACGCTCGACCACGGTCTTGTCGACCTCGGTGTCCTCGCCGGCGGTGACCAGACGCACGCGCTTGCCGGTCATTTCGCCGACTTCGCGGACCAGACGCGGCATCCGCTGGAAGACGGACTTCACCGGCTGGGCGCGGATGGCCATGACGCTGTCCTGGATCTCGCGCGTCAGCAGCTCGAGATCCTCGAGCCCGACCGAGATGCCGGAGGAGCGGGCCAGGCCGCTTTCGATCACGCGCTGGGCCAGCATGGCCTGCTGGATGACCAGCTCGCCGACGACGTTGATCAGGCGATCGACGCGGTCCAGATCGACGCGAATGGTGACGGCGGCCGGGGCCGCGGGCGCGGCGGCGGCGGCGGGGGCCGCGGGAGCCGGCGCCGCGGGGGCCGGGGCGGGCGCCGGAGCGACGGGAGCCGGAGCGGCGACCGCTTCCACCGGGGCCGGAGCGACCGGAGCGGCGGCGGCGGGGGTCGGCGCGGGGGCCGTGACGGCGGCGGCGGCCTGGGCCGAGACATCCGCCTTGGCGCTGGCCATCAGGGCGGCGATATCGAACTCGGCCGGAGCGGCTTCGGGCGCGGCTTCCAGGGCGGCGACGGCGGGAGCCTCGGTCGGACCGGCGGCGTCCGCCGGACGGATGGACAGGTCGCAGTCGCTCTCGACGAAGTCGAAGACGTCGCGCACGGCGCTCTCGCCGGCGTCGGTCGTCAGGTCGATGGTCCAGGCCAGATAGGATTCTTCGGGAACCAGCTCGTCCAGGGTCGGCAGGGCCGAGGCGTCGACCTCGACCTTCATCTCGCCCAGACGCGACAGTTCGCGCAACAGGATGCCGGTCTCGTTGGCGTTGGCGTAGAGACGGGCGTGGGGGCGGAAGACGACGCGCCAGACCTGACCGCCGGCGGCGAGCTCGGCGGGCGCGGCGGCCTCGGCCGGGGCGTCCAGATCCGCGAAGCTGAAGGCGACGGGGCGGAAGCCGAACTCGTCGGCCTCGGGCAGGCCGGGTTCGGCGATCGGGGCCATCATCACCGGGGTGAAGACGGGTTCTTCCTCGGCGGGCGCTTCGGCGGCGGGCGCGCTGGCCACGCCGTGGGTCAGGATTTCCAGCTCGGCGACCAGGCCGGCCGAGCGGGCCTCATCGACCTCGGGGGCCAGACCCCGCGCCGCGGCGATATGGTCGGCCAGGACGTCGGAGGCGCGCAGCAGGGTC
>DBBK01000101.1 GCA_002292165.1 Brevundimonas sp. UBA986 | reverse complement strand
CGCCAAGATCATCGCTTAATCGCGATGGCGCGCTAACGCGCGGCTCCCCCGGTTCGGGATTGGGCCGCGCTGCTTGAGCGCGACGATGAGTGACTAACAGAGCGGCCGTCGGGGCAACCCGGCGGCCGTTTTGCTTTTGCGAGAGTTTGGCTAAGCTTTCCCGTCAAGCGTAACGGGGTGAGTGGGTGGCTTACGAGGGGGAAGAGTTCGCGCGGAGGGGGCTGGGCTTCGGACCGGCGCCGGCGGACTTCGACATGGCGCCGGTCGATACCGGCGATCGCGACATCGCGGCGTTGAGCGAACGGGGCAGTTGCTACCTGCTGAGTTCGGCGCGCGCCGATCTGACGGGGCCGGAGCCGGTCTATTCCTACCGGATCGTCCAGCAGGTCACGGGCGGCGACGGTCTGCAGTCGGCGGCCAGTTTCGAGCTGAACTTCGATCCGTCGTGGGAACGGCTGGTCATCCACTCCCTGCGCGTGATCAGGAACGGCCAGGTCCGCGAGGCGGCCGAGCCCGCGGCCTTCGAGCTGCTGCGCCGCGAGCTGAACCTGGAGCGCGCCATGTACGACGGGCGGACCACCGCCCATATGATCATCCCCGACGTGCGGGTGGGGGACATCGTCGACACCGCCTATTCCTTCATCGGCGCCAATCCGGTGCTCAAGGACCATCTGAGCCTGAGGTGGCGCCTGCAGTGGGGTCAGCCGACGCTGGACACCCTGTGCGTGCTGCGTCTGCCGGCGGATCGGAAACTGGTCATGCGGCCTACCGGGGCGGCGCCGGAAGCCGAGGATGTGACCGTGGACGGGGTGCGGACCCTGACCTGGCGGCTGGTCGACGCCCCGACCTGGCGGCACGAGGCGGAAACGCCCGACTGGCATCGCGGCTATGCCAGTGTGAAGGTGGTCAGCGCCGCGACCTGGGCCCAGGTCGCCGACCTGTTCCGCGAGGCCTATGCGCCACCCGTCGAACTGCCGGAGGAGCTGGAGGCTCTGGTCGCCGACATCGCCGCCCGGCACGCGACCCCGGCGGCCCGGGCGCCCGAGGCCCTGAGGCTGGTGCAGGGCCAGCTGCGCTATCACTCCATCGGGGTCGGCGACGGCGGCTTCCGCCCGCGTCCGGTCGAGGCGATCTGGGCGACCCGCTACGGCGACTGCAAGGACGCCTCGCGCCTGCTGGTCTCGGTGCTGCGACGCCTGGGCGTCGATGCCGTTCCCGCCCTGGTCCACACCCAGCTGGGCGCCGATCTGGCGCGCGAGCCGGTCAATGCCCTGGCCTTCAACCACTGCATCGTCCGGATCGTCATCGACGGCGAAAAGCGATGGATGGACCCGACGCTGCAGCCCCAGGCGGGCGACCTGTATCACCTGACCCCGCCGCGTCACTTCCACGCCCTGCCGCTGATCGAGAACGCGACGCTGGAGGCTATGCCTGACCCGGCGCCGATCACCGTGTGTGGGACGCGCGAAACCTGGACCTTCGCGACGAAGGTCGCCGCGCCGGCTCGATTGGAGATCAGCACCATCTATCGCGACTGGCGCGCCGACGACATTCGCGCCTGGGCCCAGAACGACGGCCTGGCCAACGTCTCGCGCCGTTTGCGCGAGGGGCTGGAGAACGAATACGGGGGGCTGACCGAACTCGCGCCGCTGAAGATCACGGATGACCCGGTCAACAACACGGTGACGCTGGACGAGACGTATGAGGTGGAGCGGCCGCTGGAGACTGTCGACGATCAGACCTGGCGCTTCATCTCGCGCGACGATGTGGTCGGCCCCGCATTGGCCAATATCGAGACGGCGCGACGGCAGGAGCCGATCAGCCTGAACACCCCGCGCAGGGTGGTGACCGAAAGGGTCTTCAATCTGCCCAAGGCCCTGTCCCTGACGCCGTGGAACATCACGGAGACGGGACCCGGGCTGACGCTGAAGACGCAGTTGAGCTTCAAGGGCGAGCTGCAGGCCGTGCACCGGCTGGAGCTGACGGTGCGCGAGCGGCTGGNNCTGGTCCAGCCGGCCGACGCCCAGACCTATTTCGCCTTCCTGCGCCGCGCCCGGGCCAACAATGGCGTCAACTTCACCGTTCCGGCCTTCAAGGGCGACTTCGGCCGGGTGAAGGAGAGCCGCAACTGGGGCCTGTGGGCCTGGATCGGCTTCGTCGGCCTGATGGTCATGGCCTCGGTGTTCGGCTGGATCCACTGACTTTCTCAGGGGCGGCTTCCCGTGGCGGGGGATAAGCAGGGTTAAGGGGCGTCTGTCCCGGAGCGGGACCTTGCGCGGGCCCGGGGCTTGCAGGCAGATGCGTTATCGGACGTTAAGAGTTTGGTAACCCTATGCGGCGCGCGCTTCACATCGGCCTGTTCATCGGCACCCTGATCGGGATGTGCGCCTGCGCCTCCGTGGACGGTGCCGATACCGGGCGCACGGGCGCCTATGGCGGGGTCGAGGCGGGCCGCACCGGGGGCTGATCCCGCTCGGGACCGGGCAGGGAAGGGCGGCGAAACCGTCCGTTCAAGGAAACCGTGGCGGAAACGGCCGACTTGGGCTAGGAAAGAACAGCGGACGCCGACTGTCGCGCCGCGCTGGTTCTCCTCCCCCTAGATGTTACTCATCGCCATTGTCGTCGTTCTGCTCCTCGTGGTGCTCAACGGCCTGTTCGCCATGACCGAACTCGCGGTCGTGTCTTCGCGCAAATCCAAGCTTCAAAGCCGGGCGGAGAAGGGGGATCGGGGCGCAAGGGCCGCGCTGGCGCTTGCCGACGAGCCGACCCATTTCCTGTCCGCGGTTCAGGTCGGAATCACCCTGATCGGGATTCTGGCGGGCGCCTACGGCCAGGCGACCATCGCCGGCGAACTGGACAAGATCCTCGAGCACGCCTTCCCGGCCCTCGTCGCCTATACCGAATTCTTCGCCACGGCCGTGGTCGTCGTCTGCATCACCTATGTCTCGCTGATCGTCGGCGAGCTGGTGCCCAAGCGAATCGCCCTGATCTTCCCCGAGGCCGTCGCTTCCAAGATGGCGGCGCCCATCTCGACGCTGGCCATCATCCTGAAGCCGTTCGTGCTGCTGCTGACCGCCTCGACCTCGGGCATCCTCAAGGTGCTGGGCGTCAAGGACCGGGACGGTTCGGACGTCACCCAGGAAGAGGTCGAGACGATGATCGCCGAGGGCACCTCGGCCGGTCTGATCGAGCCTGAGGAGCAGGTGATGATCGAGGAAATCCTGCGCCTCGGCGACCGTCCGGTGCGGGTGGCGATGACGCCGCGCACCGACGTCTACTGGGTGGCGATCGACGACGATCCGGCGGTGCTGCGCGAAGAGATTCGCGTCTGCCCCTATTCGCGCATCGTGGTGGCTCGCGACAACGATCTGGATCACCCCATCGGCGTGGTCCACAAGAAGGACCTGCTGGACAGCCTGCTGACCACCGGTGAGATGGCCATCGCCGAACACGTCGCCGTGCCGGCCTTCATCCCGCAGTCGACCTCGGTCCTGAAGGCGCTGGAAATCCTGAAGGGCACGCCCGTCCACATGGCCTTCATCGTCGACGAATACGGCGCCTTCGAAGGCGTGGTGACGGCGACCGATATCCTGGAAATGATCGCCGGCGACTTCAACGAAGGTCACGACGACGACCACTCCTATGTGGTCGAGCGCGCCGACGGCAGCTGGCTGGTGGACGGCCGCACCGATCTGGACGAGCTGTGCGACGTCCTGGGCGAGGATTTCGGCGAGAACGACAGCTTCCACACCGTCGCCGGCCTGGTGCTGCACCAGCTGTCGCGCGTGCCCGACGAGGGCGAGGTGCTGCAGCTGGGCCGATTCGAGGTCGAGGTCGTCGACATGGACGATCGGCGCATCGACAAGCTGATCTTCAAGCAGGTCGTGAACGCCGAGGACGAGAAGAAGGCGGTGGCGGAGCATTACGAGGGGTGATCCCCTTCGTTGCAGCGGATTGTCCTTGAAATGGGCCGACCGCTAAGGCATACGCCCCCCTCTGGCGAATGCACACGCCGAGGGGGAACCCACGGTGTGATGCGTTTTGCTCCAGGAGTTTAGCTCAGCTGGTAGAGCACCGGTCTCCAAAANNCCGGGGGTCGTGGGTTCGAGTCCCCCAACTCCTGCCATTTTCCCCCTGTCGCCGCCGCATGGAAATCCCCATGTGGTGCGACAGGTTAGAAGCGTTTGAAGAGACCACTGATGGCCAAGGCCAAGACACCCGGACGTCGGCAGACGGGCGCCAAGCCCCAGACGGTTCCGGCCGTCCAGACGGTGACCGTCGACGCGCCCACGCCGAAGAAGCGCACCTCGCTGCCGCAGTTCGCCAGCCAGGTCCGGGCCGAGGCCCGCAAGATCGTGTGGCCGAGCCGCAAGGAGACCTGGATCACCTCGGTGATGGTCTTCATCATGGTCCTGATCGCGACGGTCTTCTTCTGGGTGGTCGACGCGGGCCTGACCTTCGCGTCGCGCTTCATTCTCGGCATTGGCAACAACTAAGGAGACGCGCACATGACTGATGCAGCGCCCGACGCAAAGCCCGCCAACCCGCGGCACAAGTGGTACATCATCCACGCCTATTCGAACTTCGAGAAGAAGGTCGCCCAGCACATCCGCGACCAGGCCAAGCAGCGCGGCCTGGAAGACAACTTCTCCGAAATCCTGGTTCCGACCGAGGACGTCGTCGAGATCCGCCGCGGCCGCAAGGTCAACTCGGAACGCAAATTCTTCCCGGGCTATGTCCTGGCGAAGATGGAAATGACCGACGACGCCTACCACCTGGTCAAGGACACGCCGAAGGTCACGGGCTTCCTGGGCGCCGCCGGCGGCACCAAGCCCCTGCCGGTCACCGAGCGTGAGGTCCAGGCCATCATCGGCGCCGTGGAAGAGGGCGTCGAACGTCCCAAGCCCACCATCCGCTTCGACATCGGCGAGACCGTCAAGGTCATCGACGGCCCGTTCGCCAGCTTCGACGGCCAGGTCGAGAGCGTCGACGAGGACGCCGCCCGCCTGCGCGTCGCCGTGTCGATCTTCGGCCGCCCGACCCCGGTGGATCTGGAATACAATCAGGTCGAGAAGACCGCGGCGTAAGCCCGGTTTCACCGATAGGATTTGCGGCGGCGGCTCTTCGGGGCCGCCGTTTGCTTTTCCGCCCCGTGTTTGCTACACGCGCGCCTCCCTTGCGTAGCAGGGGCAAATCCGTGGGAGGCAGCCATGCCAGACCACGGCTCACCGGCTCCGGATCAAGTTCCGGGGTCATTCACAGGAGAGACCAATGGCCAAGAAGATCCTCGGCTATATCAAACTGCAGGTCGCGGCCGGTTCGGCTACGCCTTCGCCCCCGATCGGCCCGGCTCTGGGTCAGCGCGGCGTCAACATCATGGGCTTCGTCAAGGAGTTCAACGCGCGCACCGAGAAGGAAGTGAAGGGCACCCCCCTGCCGACCGTGATCACGGTCTATCAGGACAAGTCGTTCACCTTCGTCACCAAGACCCCGCCCGCGACCCACTACATCAAGCAGGCCGCCGGCATCACCTCGGGCTCGAAAATGGCGGGCCGCGAAGTCGCCGGCAAGATCAAGCGCAGCCAGCTGCGTGAGATCGCCGAGAAGAAGATGAAGGATCTGAACGCGAACGACCTGGACGCCGCGACCAAGATCATCGAAGGCTCCGCCCGCGCGATGGGCCTCAACGTGGTGGAGGGCTAACCCATGGCCAAGCAAACCAAGGCTCAAAAGGCCCGCACCGGCGACACCCTGACCCTGATGCCGTTCTCGGACGCCATCAAGCTGGTCAAGGACAACGCCAAGGCCAAGTTCGACGAGTCGATCGAGATCGCCGTCAACCTGGGCGTCGACCCGCGTCATGCCGACCAGCAGGTCCGTGGCGTTGTCAACCTGCCGTCGGGCACCGGCCGTGACGTCCGCGTCGCCGTCTTCGCCAAGGACGCCAAGGCTGACGAAGCCCGCGCCGCCGGCGCGGAATACGTCGGCGCCGAGGATCTGTACGAACAGATCAACGGCGGCCTGATGGACTTCGACCGCGTCATCGCCTCGCCCGACATGATGGCCCTCGTCGGCCGTCTGGGTAAGGTGCTGGGCCCGCGCGGCCTGATGNNCGGCACCGTGACCCCGAACGTCGCCCAGGCCGTCAAGGACGCCAAGGGCGGCGCCGTGGAGTTCCGCGTCGAGAAGGCCGGTATCGCCCATGGCGGCATCGGCAAGGTCTCCTTCACCCAGGAAGCCCTCGAAGCCAACGTCAAGGCCTATGTGGACGCGCTGAACCGCGCCAAGCCCTCGGGCGCCAAGGGCACCTATGTGAAGCGCATCACCCTGTCCTCGACGATGGGCCCGGGCTTCAAGGTCGACCCGGCCTCGCTGGCGTAAGCGAACCGGGCTCAAGCAGCCCGAACGCGCGTTAGCCCAAAAGAATGACGGCGGCGGAGAGCGATCTCCGCCGCCGTTTTCGTTTGCGCCTGCGTCGCGTCTAGTAGGCGGCGGTGAAGCGCGCCTTCGGGTGTCTGTGCTGCTCGACCTCATCGACCATGGCGATGGCGTAGTCGGCGAAGCTGATGCGGCTCTCACCCTTGTCGTCGGTCACCAGCTGGTCGGTTCCCAGGCGGAAACGGCCGAGGCGCGGGCCTTCCTCGATGAAGGCGGCGGGGGAGAAGAAGGTCCAGTCGATGGCCTTCTCGGCCTTCAGGGCGTCGAGGAAGGTGATGCCGCCCTGGGCGAAGACCTTCCATTCCTCGGGGAACTCGGGCGTGTCGATCAGGCGGACGCCGGGGGCGACCTCCAGGCTGGCGGCGCCGCCGGCGACAAGCAGGCGAGGGACCCCGGCGGTGGTCAGGGCCGACAGCAGGGTGGCGGCGGGGACGTCGAAATGCAGGGCGCTGACCACGGCGTCGGAGCCCTCGATCAGGGTGGCCAAAGCGGTGGGGTCGGAGGCGTCCCCCTGAACAGGGGTGATGAGGTCGTCGATCGGAATGGCCTGGGGTTTGCGGGCGATGGCGGTGACGGAGTGGCCGCGCGAGGCCAGCTCCTTCGTGATTTCCGATCCGGCGCGACCGCTGGCACCGAGGACTGTGACCTTCATGGAATGAACTCCGTGGTTTCCAATGGTGACCAAGTGAGATATGGAGATCGACCATGCAAGAAGGCACCGAAACCTCATCTGGTCACCCGCAGGAAACCCGCCCCGAACCCGAGCTGGCGTGGGACGTCTATGCGAAGAACTGTCCGACCCGGGTCCTGCTGGACAGGATCGCCGACAAATGGACGGTGCTGCTGCTGACCACGCTCAAGGCCGGGCCGATGCGGTTCAATGCCCTGAAGCGACGGGTCGAGGGGGTGTCGCAGAAGATGCTGAGCCAGACCCTGCGCCAGCTGGAGCGCGACGGACTGGTCAGCCGGTCGGTCGAGGCCACCGTTCCGATCTCGGTCACCTATGCGATCACGCCCCTGGGCCAGACCCTGGTGGCGGCGTTGCAGCCCATGGTCGACTGGGCGGAGAGCCGGATGCCCGAGGTCGTCGTGGCCCAGGCCGCCTTCGACAGGCGCGCCTCACTGACGTGAAACCTTCGCACTACGGCGGCGAGACCTGGGTTAGGTGAGGGGAGATTAGAGGCGAAAGGTCGCATCCGGCCTGACGCGACAGGGGATGCCGATGCTGAGCTGGTTCCAGGCGCTGATGCCGAAGGAAGACAATTTCTTCCGACTGTTCAACGCCCACGCGGCGACCCTGACCAAGGGCGCGGACGCGATGCGCCACATGCTGGACGGCGGGAACGAGGTTTCGGCCTGGACCGCGAAGATCGTTGAATACGAGGACGAGGCCGACAAGATCGCCGCCGAGGTGCTGCTGGCGGTGCGCCGCAGCTTCATCACCCCCTTCGACCGGTCGGACATTCGCGGCCTGACCGAGTCGCTGGACGACGCCATCGACCAGATGCAGAAGACCGCCAAGAGCGTGACCCTGTACGAACTGCGCGAGTTCTCGCCGCAGATGCGCGAGCTGGGCGACATCGCTGTGCGCTGCGCCGCCCTGACGGTCGAGGCCGTCTCCCTGTTGCCGACCATGCAGAAGCACCGGGACCGGGTGAACAGCCTGACCGAACAGCTGTCCCAGCTCGAGAACGAAAGCGACATCCTCTACGATCAGGGGATGAAGGCGCTCTACGCGGCGCAGAAGGCCGCGCCGACCGCCCTGGACTTCGTCATCGGCGCCGACATCTACGACCATCTGGAGAAGGTGATCGACCGCTTCGAGGACGTGGCCGACCGCATCAGCGGCATCCTGGTCGAGCACCTCTGAGGTGGACCACGCACTCCTGATCCTGGTCTTCCTGATCGGCGTCGCCCTGCTGTTCGACTTCCTGAACGGCCTGCACGACGCGGCGAACTCGATCGCGACCATCGTCGCCACCCGCGTCCTGCCGCCGGCCTTCGCCGTGGGCTGGGCCGCCTTCTTCAACTTCATCGCCTTCCTGTTCTTCGGCCTGCATGTGGCGGGCACGATCGGCAAGGGCATCATCGATCCGCACATCATCTCGGATCAGGTCATCTTCGGCGCCCTGATGGGGGCGATCACCTGGAACGTGGTGACCTGGCTGGCGGGGATTCCGTCGTCCAGCTCCCATGCGCTCGTGGGCGGCCTGCTGGGCGCCGGCGTGGCCAAGGCGGGGCCGGGCGTCATCGTCCTCCAGGGCACGCTGAAGACCGTGGGCGCCATCTTCCTGTCGCCGGCGCTGGGCTTCCTGCTGGCCCTGCTGCTGGTGCTGATCGTCTCCTGGCTGTTCGTGCGGACCAATCCGGCGGTCGCCGACAAGGTGTTCCGCGTGCTGCAGTTCTTCTCGGCTTCCGCCTATTCGTTGGGGCACGGAGGAAATGATGCGCAAAAGACCATGGGAATCATCGCCGTCCTGTTGCTGTCGCGCGCCCCGGCGGGTACCGAGTTCAGCGTGCCGTTGTGGGTCGTCCTGGCCTGCCATTCGGCCATCGCCCTGGGCACTCTGACCGGGGGCTGGAGGATCGTTCACACCATGGGGTCCAAGATCACCCGCCTGACGCCCCAGCAGGGCTTCTGCGCCGAGACGGGCGGGGCCATCACCCTGTTCCTCGCGACGGGTCTGGGCATTCCGGTCTCGACCACCCATACCATCACCGGCGCCATCATCGGCGTGGGCGCGGCCAAGCGCGTTTCGGCCGTGCGCTGGGGCGTGGCCCGCAGCATCGTCTTCGCCTGGTTCGTGACCATTCCGGCCGCCGCCGCGGTCGCCGCAGTCGCCTACCACTTCGGCGGGCTCTTCCTGACTTGAGCGGCAAGGCGGTCAAAAGGTCCGCCAGATCCGAAACCCGACAGGTCGCCGCCCTGCCGTGGCGTCTCGGCGCGAACGGCCGCGAGGTGCTGATGATCACCTCGCGCGAGACGCGGCGCTGGGTCATCCCCAAGGGCGGCCGCATGGTCGGCAAGACCGATCCCCAGGCCGCCGCCGTCGAGGCCATGGAGGAGGCGGGCGTCCAGGGCCAGATCGACCAGACCGCGCTGGGCGCCTTTCGCTACGTCAAACGGCTGCGCGGCGGGGATTCCAAGACCTGCGTCGTCGCGGTCTATCCGATGAAGGTCCTGATCCAGCTGGGCGCCTGGCCCGAGGCGGCCGAGCGCGAGCGGCGGTGGATGTCGCTGGAGGAGGCGGCGAGTTCGGTGATGGAGCCGGATCTGGCCGAGCTGATCCGGGGATTCGCTGACGTGGAGCTCGACGACTGACCTGGAAGGTCCCGGCTACTGGGCCATGAAGCGGCGCTGCGCCTGCATCATGGCGGTGATCAGGGCCTTCTCGCTTTCGGCCAGATACGGGTTCCAGAGGTCGATGATCAGGATGACCCTGAGGGCATCGGCGTCGTTCCAGGCCTCATGCTCGATGGTGTCGTCGAAGACCCAGGCCTGCCCCATCTTCCAGTCACGGACCGTATTGCCGACCCGGAACCGCGCCGGGCCGGGCAGGATCAGCGGCAGGTGGCAGAGCAGACGGACATTGGCCGATCCGGTGTGCGCCGGGATGTGGGTGTGCGGCTGAAGCGCCGAGAAGACCGCCGTAGGGGCGAAGCCGTCCTGTCGCGCCAGGGGCAGGCTTTCCAGCAAGGCCGCGGTCCCCGGACAGCGGGCGCAGACCTCTTCCTGTTTCGCGCCGTCCTTCCAGAGGAAGACCGACGTCCATTTCGGCGAATGGTTCAGCTCGGCCCACTGGTTCACCGGCGCCTCGGGCGCGTACTGGATATAGGGGGCGAAGCGGTGGAGGTCGGTCTCCAGCAGCGTCTTCAGCTCGCCCTGGATCATGTCCGTCGCCGCCTCCAGCTCTCCCAGCCAGGGGAAGAGGGCGCGGTCGTAGAAGGGGATGGCGGGCAGGCGAGGGTAGTTGAGCAGGATCGGCTCCTGCTTCGGCGCGGACTTCAGCCCGGCGTAGATCTCCAGCCCCTCGTCGAACCGGTCCAGGGTCTCGGGATCGACGTCGCCGCGTAAGGCCGCGACCTCGGCCCGCATATGGTCGCGCAGGGCCAGGGCGTGGGTCTGGACGAACTCGGAGGCATAGTCGAGTTGCTTGAGGACGGCGGGCGGGCAGCGGTCGCGCGGCGGGGCGATCTTGAGGGCGTTGCGATAGACCTCGACCGCCGCCTTGCCCTGGCCGATCTTCTCCAGGAGGGCGCCCTTGGCCAGCAGGGCGATGAAATCATAGGGCTGCATCGAGAGCGCCCGGTCGATCATCCGCAGCGAGCCGATGAAGTCCCCCTGGAGTCGCAGCGCCACCGAGCGGTTCAGGACGCCGTTGTGGGTCGGGCCGATGGCGTCCGCCTGATCCAGCAGGAGCAGGGCGCCGGGCGCGTCCATCCGGGCCAGGGCCTCGCCGGCCTGACGCAGCAGATCCGCCTGCCGCCCGCCCAAATCACCACTCATCCAGCGCCCCCGCCCTGTCGGCACAACTCTACAGTCCTAAGACGTCATGCCGCCGCCGCCGCCTTATCGTTTGGGTGCGGATTGTTTCGCGAATATTTCAGGTGTGGCGCGGATGCAGACGCAAGCGGCGGATCGTGCGCGTCAATGTGTGAGGGGCGGTTGATCTTTCCCGCCATCGGCTGTAAGAGCGCGCCTTCTTCCGTCGGGGTCTCGATCCCGGCGGTCCTGTCCGAGAACTTCGGGGCGTGGGGGCCACCCATGCCGTAACTGTCAGAGAGCCCTCTGGCGCCGTGGGGAGATGGGGACGCGAAATCTGGATTGCTGTCGGCCCGCCTGTCGGGATGACGGCCTCAGTCGCATCCTTCGGACAATAAGACCGGCCAGACCGTTTCGGAGCAATCCGGCACGACCTGGTCAAACGTCGTCCGGGAATAAGCCCGGGCGGCAACACCAAGACTGGAGACCGCAATGGACCGCGCACAAAAGGCCGAGTCGATCGAAACGCTGAAGGGCGTTTTCGCTGACGCCGGCGCCGTGGTCGTGACCCACAACCTGGGTCTGACCGTTGCGGAAATGGAAGACCTGCGTGGCAAGCTGCGTACCGCCGGCGGCGCGTTCAAGGTGGTCAAGAACCGCCTGGCGCTGAAGGCCCTGAACGTCGAGGAAGGCTCTGCCTACCACGGCCTGTTCAAGGGTCCGGTCGGTATCGCCTACGCTCCCGACCCCTCGACCGCCGCCAAGGTTTCGACCGAGTTCGCCAAGGGTAACGATCGCTTCGTTATCGTCGGCGGCTTCATGGGCGAGACCGTCGTGGATCCGAAGGGCGTCGAAAGCCTCTCGAAGCTGCCGACCCTGGACGAGATCCGCAGCCAACTCATCGGCCTGCTCAACGCCCCGGCGACCAAGATCGCCGCCGTCGTTCAAGCGCCCGCCGGTCAGCTGGCCCGCGTGTTCAACGCCTACGCCACGAAGGAAGCCGCGTAAGCGGCCTCCGGCTTTCCATCTCTGCAAGAATCCAAACCAAACCCATCCTCCGAAGGAAAAACTGAAATGGCCGACCTGTCCAAGATCGTCGAAGACCTGTCCTCGCTGACCGTCCTCGAAGCCGCCGAACTGTCCAAGCTGCTGGAAGAAAAGTGGGGCGTCTCCGCCGCCGCTCCGGTCGCCATG
>DBBK01000017.1 GCA_002292165.1 Brevundimonas sp. UBA986 | reverse complement strand
GCCTGGCGGTGCTGATCGACTGGCATTCGATGCCGTCGCGGGCGGTGCGGGGCGGGGCGCGCGGGGCTCCGGGACCGGACGTGGTGCTGGGCGACCGGCACGGCATGGCCTGCGAGGCCGGGCTGACGCGGCGTCTGCGGTCCCTGTTCGAGGCGGCGGGCTGGCGCGTGGGGCTGAACCAGCCCTATGCGGGCGGATACACCACCCAGACCTGGGGCCGGCCGGACAAGGGGTATCAGGCGATCCAGATCGAGCTGAACCGGGCGCTCTACCTCGACGAGACGACGCTGGAGCCCGGGCCGGGCTACGGGCGGTGCCAGGCGGTGCTGGAGCGGATCATCGCCGGTCTTTGCGACGGCGGCGCAGACGGGTGGCGGGCGCCCTGAGCAGGGCGGTGACCTCGAGCCCCTCCTCCTCGGGCTCCTCGCCCCGGCCCCGGCGGTCGGCGGCGCGGATCTCGGCGAAGCTCGCATCGGGGCAGGTGCGGGCGAGGTGGCGCAGCCGCTCGATCCAGCCGGGGACCATGGCCACGACGATGCCGGCGCCGTCGGCGGCCAGCTCCAGCAGGGACAGGCTGCGGCCGGTGATCGCCTGAAGCGTCTCGATCATCACGGCGATCAGGACGGCGCCGAGGGCGATGTCGTTGCGCCGCCAGCCGGGCGCGACGGCGAACAGGCCGGTGGTGATCCAGAAGAAGGCGATGACGTGGGCGGGGCCGTCCGCCAGGCCGAAGAGCCGCTCCAGCCCATGGAAGGGCCCGAGCATCAGGATGACCAGGATCAGGCCACAGACGGCGGCGGCCGGACGCAGGATTCGCAGGACCCGGCGGGGCGTGAGATCGGAAGGCGGCGACACGCGCGAACACTCCTGGAGAGAGAACCTGAGGTTACGCCGCCGTTCTCGAATGCGCCATGAAGCGGGATGGTGAACCTGCGGTAAATCGGGGAAATCCCCGGCGGCGCCCGCACACCGCAGACCCGGGGTTCAGAACGAAAAAAAGGCCGCGCCATACCGGCGCGGCCATGAAAGTCTATAGGGAGGAAACGCCCAGGAAGGGCAAGACGCCCGGAGGCGTCGAAGGTCAATCTAGGTTGCGATGCACAATGCGTCAACCATTCAATTGGCGCATCGGATCACGGGTTGTTACTCGTTTTTGCCTCACCTGACGTCAGGTAACCGGTTTCCACGGTGGAATCGGACCCGAAACGGCTGCGATCACGCAATCCGTGATGCTGCGATGCAAAATAGCTGTGCCGTTCAGCTGTTTTCGTCATCGAGAAGGGGCGGACGCGCCTCCTCGGCCTCGAGCAGACGGCGGGCCTGACGAATCGCCTGGGCGGCGGGCGAAGCCGCCTGACGCCAGGCCAGAAGGCCGAAGGCCGAGACGACCGCCGCCGCCAGCCAGATCGGGCCGAACAGCCAGGCCCCGGCCGCGAGGGCGAAGTAGTAACCGCGCACGCCCTGACTGAAGGAGGCCAGCGCCGGGTTCAGAACCTTGGCCGTGGCCTCGCCGAAGGCGACCTTGTCGCCGGGCATGTGAATCTCGGGCGCGGCGCCGATCAGGGCCAGGGCATAGTTCATCTGGCGCAGGGACCAGATGAAATCGAGCAGGCCGCGCGCCAGACAGGCGAGGATCAGGGCCAGCTTGGCCTCCAGCAGCCGGACCGGCACGGCCTCGGCGCCGACCGAGGCGAAGGCGCGCAGCGCGTTCTCGCCTCCGAACAGGACGCCGCCCACGGCCGCGATCAGCAGCAGGTTGGACGAGGCGAAGAAGGAGCCGGAGTTGATCGAATGACCCAGCAGCTGGCTGTCCAGCAGCCGCATCTCCCGATGGGTCATGGCGCGCATCCAGGCGTGCCGGATGGTCAGCATGTCCTCGTTCAGGGCGCCGCTGCGCCGGGCCAGCAGTTTGAGCAGGGGGTCGTAGCCCAGCCAGCACAGCATGAAGAGCCCAAGCGCGGCCCAGTCGGGGGTGGTCATTCAGCTCTCGTCAGCTCTGAAGCAGAGGCCGACCGTACCGCAAGTGGAACGGCCTGTCAGGGATGCTGACTTGCCCGGAACGGCCGGTCGGACTATGACGCCCGACACTTCGCAGATGCACAATCCGAGCACACCATGAACATCGACGCCATTCCCGTCGGCCCGAACCCGCCCTGGGACCTGAACGTCATCATCGAAATCCCGCAGGGCGGCCTGCCGGTGAAGTACGAGATGGACAAGGATTCCGGCGCCCTGTTCGTCGACCGCTTCCTGCACACCGCCATGTACTATCCGGGCAACTACGGCTTCGTGCCGCACACCCTGGCCGACGACGGCGACCCCTGCGACGTCATGGTGCTGAACCCCTCGCCGGTGGTGCCGGGCTGCGTGATCCGCTGCCGCCCGATCGGCGTGCTGCGCATGGTCGACGAGGCCGGCGGCGACGACAAGATCCTGGCCGTGCCGGTCGACAAGCTGAACCCCTACTACACCGACATCGCCAGCTATCGGCAGCTGCCGATGATCCTGGTCGAGCAGATCGAGCACTTCTTCACCCGCTACAAGGATCTGGAGAAGAACAAGTCGGTGACCGTGAAGGGTTGGGGCGACGCCGGCGAAGCCGCCGCCCTGATCGCCGAGGGCATGCGCGCCCACGAAGAGAAGCAGAAGGCCAAGAAGGGCGGCGCCGCCAACGCGGCCTGATCCTCAAATCCTCCCCCATCGGGGGAGGGG
>DBBK01000149.1 GCA_002292165.1 Brevundimonas sp. UBA986 | reverse complement strand
GGCGATGGCGACGCGCTGGCGCTGCCCGCCCGACAGCCGCATCCCGCCTTCGCCCGCCCGGGTCTGATAGCCGTCCGGCAGGGCCGTGATGAAATCGTGGGCGGCGGCGGCGCGGGCGGCGCCCTCGATCTCGCCCTGGGTCGCGCCCTCGCGGCCATAGGTGATGTTGGCGGCGATGGTGTCGTCGAACAGGAAGGGCTCCTGGGTCACCAGTCCGATATGATCGCGCAGGTCGGTCAGGCTGAGCTGGCGCAGGTCGACGCCGTTGACCGTGATCGCACCGGCCGTGACGTCGTAGAAGCGCGGCAGCAGGCTCAGCAGGGTGCTCTTGCCGCCGCCCGAGGGGCCGACCAGGGCCACCGTCTCGCCCGGCGCGACCGTCAGGGACACGTCGCTGATCGTCGGGGCGGTTTGCGAATAGGCGAAGGAGACGGCGTCGAACACGACCGTCGCGGGGCCGGTCGGCAGGGCGACGGGATCGGCCGCCTGACGGATTTCCGGCTCGATATCCAGGGAGGCGAACAGCCGCCGCGCCGCCGTCAGCCCCTCGGTCATGATGGTCTGCAGATTCACGACCTGACGCAGCGACTGGCCGGCCAGCATCAGCAGGCCGATGAAGGCGGCGAAGGCGCCCACGCTCATCTGGCCGTCGCGGGACTTCCATCCGGCATAGGCCATGACGGCGGCGACCACGATCATGGCCACGAGATTGCTGAACGGACCGGCGAAGGCCTTGGAGTCGGCGCTCTTGATCACATGGCGCTGGCGGCGGGCGACGACGTCGCCGACGCGGGCCTGTTCGGCCGCCTCCCGGTTCTCCAGCTTGATCAGGCGGACGCCGTCCAGGTTCTCCATCAGGGCGGTGGACAGGGTCTCCGTCTCCTTCATCGCTCCGACGGTGGCCTTGCGCGTGCGCTTGGAGAAGCGGCGCAGCACCAGGCTGATCAGGGGCACGCCCAGCAGAACGACGGCCGTCAGTTCCCAGTCGATGAAGGCCATGGCCCCGATGACGGCGAACAGGGTGATGGCGTTCTGGGTGTAGTTGACGACCCCGTTGGTGAAGGCCTCGCGCACCAGATTGGCGTCGAACAGGACCGAGGCGACGAAACTGCCCGAGTGCTGGCTGCGCAGCCGGGCCAGGTCGGCGCGGATCATGGCTCCGAACAGCCGCACCTGGATGTCGCCGACGATGCCGTGACCCAGCCGGTTGACCAGCGCCGCCTGACCGAGGGAGGCCAGGGTCCAGATGACCGCCACGAGGACGATCGCGCCGGGGATCGCCCACAACGCCTGATCCGGCGAGACGGCGATCAGCCCCCACAGTTTCACCGGCACGGTCTGGTCGACGAACAGGCCGTTGATGGCCGGCTCGAGCAGCTTCAGGGTCGCGGCGTTCAGCCCGCCCGCGGCGATGGCGCACAGGATCGAGGCGAACAGGGGCGTCTTGTGCCGCGAGAGATAGTCGCGCCAGATCCGCGCCAGCAGGGGGCGCAGACCTTCGTCTTCGTCGGTTTCGACCGGGAGCGGGGCAGGCGTCGTCATCGGACGGAGGTCGGACGGACGGCCCGGCAAGTCAAGCGGGCCTCGTGCGTTACTGGCGGACTGTGACCTTCGGGGTGCCGTCGGTGATCAGGGTCTGGCCCGGCGCCGCGCCCTCGATCGGTCTGGCCGGGGCGACTGTCGGATTGGAGGCGTAGCGGCCGCCGTCGAACGGAACCAGGGCCTCGTGCGGGGCGGCCCCGCCGCCGGCGACGCCCACCGCCAGATCGGGCAGGCCGTGACTGCGGCTGTCCAGCACCCGCACCGGGGTCTGGACGACGGTCAGCCGGCCGACCCGCTCGAACCCGGCCTCGGTCTTGCGCGCCACCAGCAGGACACAGCCGCCCGAGCCGCAATAGTCGCCGCCGGTCAGATAGGCGAAGCCCAGGCCGTCCGGGCCGGTCGCGGCCGCGTATTGCAGAGGCATGCCGCCGTCCTTGACCTGATCCCGCACCCAGGCGTCGAAGGCCGGATCGACGGTCGGGGCGGTCGCGGGCGGGGCGGGAACCGCCGGGGCGGGCGCGGCGGTCGCGGGCGTCTCCGCCGGCGCCGTGTCCGCGGGGGCGGGCGAACAGGCCGCCGAGGCCAGGGCGGCGAGGACGGGGATGGGGGCGAGCGTCTTCATGGGCGGATCTCCTCTGGGGCGGGGGAGGATAGGGCAGGCGGCAACGGCGGGTCCTCAGGCGAAATCACCACCACGCCTGCGGGGTTCCCCGAGGGCCGCGCGCCATAGTCGGCGGGGGCGCCGACATAGTGGTCGTTGAGGAAGGGTAGCAGGACCTCGTTCGGCGCATGGGGCGCGCCGCCGCCGACCTTGGAGCCCGAGCCGCCGTCGACCGTCACCGTGATCCCCAGATTGGGCATGCCGTTGGTGGTGCTGGCCAGAAGCCGGATCGGGCGGTGCACGAAGCCGATGTCTCCGACCTGTTCAAAGGCCTCGCCGTTGCGGCGGAAGACGAACAGGTCGCAGCCTTCCGGGATGCACAGACCGTCGCCCACGACGTAGAGCAGGGTCAGGGTCTGGCCCCCGGCCTGAACCGTCTCGCCGATGAAACGGGCGTTGGACCGCGCCGGCTCGTCCAGCATCGCCCGCACGGCGGCGATCGTCGGGTCGTCCGGCGCCACGGCCGACAGCACCGGCGCCGGCTGGTCGGCGGGCACGGGCACGGCGGGCGGCACGGGCGGCTGGCCGGGATGACGGTCGGAGGATCGCGAACAGCTGCTGAGGCCCACGATCAGCGCCAGACCCACAATCCCGAGGCGCGCGTGCATCTGTGTGTCCCTCCCGGTTCGGTCGCAACCTAAAGCAAATCGCCCGCGCCTGTCGCCTGATGACGCGGCCGCAATGAACCTCTATCTGCGCCCCATGCCGCGTTTCGACCTTTCCACCTCCGCCGGCCGGTTCCATGCCGGTTGGGACTATTTCTGGAGCGACCACGCCTTCCTGAGGCTGGCGTTCTCGAACGCGCACTGGCTGGGCCCGGATCTGGTCCGCACCAACCAGCCCTCGCCGCGCCAGCTGAAGGGCTGGGCCGATCGGGGCGTGAAGACGGTCATCAACCTGCGCGGCGAGCGGGACGAGAGCTACTACTGGCTGGAGAAGGCGGCGTGCGAGGCCCTGGGCCTGACCCTGATCGACGCCCCGCTGGATTCGCGCGACGTACCCGAACCCTATCGCATCCACCGCGCCATCAAGCTGTTCCAGACCATCGAGTATCCGGTTCTGATCCACTGCAAGTCGGGCGCGGACCGGGCCGGGCTGATGGCGGTCCTCTATCGCCACTTCCACCTCGGCGAGCCGATCTCGGTGGCCATGGAACAGCTGTCGAAGAAGTATCTGCACAGCCGCGAGGGCCTGACCGGCGTCCTCGACTACTTCCTCGAAAAGTACGTGCGCGAGATCGAACCCACGGGGATGAGCTTCCTCGACTGGATCGACAGCCCCCTCTACGACCCCGAGACCATCAAGGCCGAGTTCAAGGCCGGCTGGTGGGGGACGCTGCTGACCGACAAGCTGCTAAGGCGGGAGTAGGGGCATGAAGGCCTGGTCCATCGTTCCGCCGTTTGAAATGTATGGAGACGGCGTCCCGGACGAACGGACGCAGGCCTCCATCACCCTAATCGCGAGAATGACATTCGACTGCCTGCGCAGCGGCGGTGACATTTTCCAGTTCGCCATAGATTGGCGCGACCCCGGAGCGCCCCTCGATGCGGGAGTGTTCCACGAAGATCTTGCCGAGCCGCACCTGATCTCCCTTCAGGGGGAAGATGATCTGCTTAACTGGATCAGATGCTCGGTCGATCCCAATCGGGTCGGCAAAGGCGACGTCAGATCCGTGGCGACGTGCCGTTCGGCCACTTTCGGCTGGGATGGGCAGGCGTTTCTGTGCCTGCGGCATGAAGACAGGGTGCCGGTCTCTCCGGACCCCACGCTTGCCGAGGTTCATGAGGAGCCCACGCTCCTCACCGGAACCGACTATTTCGACGGCTGGATACGCGACTAGGACGCGGGTCTGTCGCTGGTCGTCAGCCCCATGGCCCGCGCTTGGGCCCGGTCGAGGGCGGCTGGAGAGTCTCCGCCTGACCCTCACCCTGTTCCGCTGCGATCTCGGCCTCCCGCCGCGCCTTGCGGTCGGCTTCCCATTTGCGGAAGGCGGTGAGGGCGTTCTGTTCACCGCGCAGAACGAACATCCAGTAGACCAGCGCCGCCAGAAGACCGGCCAGACTGGCGATCTGGACGCCGTCCAGGGTCGTGCCGAACAGGGTCAATGGCGGGTCTCCGACTGCGAGAGGCCGCCGTCCGACAGGTCGGACACGGCCGGGGCATGGGCGAAGGGATCGTTGACCGAAGCGGGGGCGGGCGCAACCACCGGCGTTTCGGCGATGAAGTCGGTCCGCGACAGCGGGGCCCCGGACAGTGGAGCTTGGGCGAAGGCGTCGGGCTCGGCCGGATAGACAGGTTCAACCTGTTCGGCGGCGGCCTTTCCGGCCCGGGTCAGGGGCGGCTTGGGCAGCAGATGCGCCACCGCATGCCACCATGTCTCACGCGTGTGCCAGGCGACGATCGCCACGCCCATCAGCAGCAGGCTGAGGATGACGAGGAAGGGGGCCATGGAACACTCCGGTACGAACGCCCGTCCTGACTACACGAAGCGTGCCAGAACGGGGGCTCGTTCCCCTCGCGGGGGTGCGACCTAATGATCGCCGCGCGGGTCGATCATCTTGTGGGCGTGAAGGATGAAGAAGCGCATGTGGGCGTTGTCGACGGTGGCCTGGGCGCGGGCCTTCCAAGCCTTCTTGGCTTCTTCGTAGTTCGGATAGGCGCCGACGAACTCAACCTGCGACAGGTCGCGGAACACCGGGGCGTCCAGGTGGCGCAGCTCGCCGCCGATCACGATGTGGAGCAGTTGCGGGGTTTCGACTTCGGTGTGGGCGCTCATGGGGAATCCTTGCAGGCGGGGAGGGGGCTATGAGGCCAGCGGGATAGGCGCTGTGCGCCGGATGATCAACGGGTGCAGGGCCGGGGCGCTGCAAACCAGACTGGCCTGACGCGGGTCCGGGCGGTTGAACAGCCACGGCCGACCCTGATGATCCGAGACCCTGGCCCCGGCTTCGGTGGCGATCAGCCAGCCCGCCGCGACGTCCCAGTCCCACTTCGGCCCCATGGCGATCGCCGCGTCAAAGGCCCCCGCAGCGACCAGGGCCATGCGGTAGGCCAGGGCGTTCCGCTTCTCATAGCGCATCGCCGGCCAGGGCTCGGGCCATTCGGGCCGTTCCATCAGCTGGGCGTCGGCCAGCACCGAGGCGTCGTCCAGACTGTCGGTGTCGGCCGGGGCGATCGCCCGCCCGTTCCTGCGCGCCCCGCCGCCCGCCGTGGCCACATAGGTCTCGTCCAGCTGGGGCGCATGGATGACGGCGGCGACCGGCAGGCCGTTCTCGACCACACAGATGGGCACGCACCACCAGGCGGCGTTCTTCATGAAGGCGCGGGTGCCGTCGATCGGGTCGACGATGAAGATGCGTTCGCGGCTCAGGCGCTCGCTCGAATCCGCCGTCTCTTCCGACAGCCAACCGTAGTCGGGCCGGGCGGTCAGGAGCATGTCCTTGAGCAATGCATCAACCGCCAGATCGGCGCTGGTGACCGGCGAACCGCCCGACTTGGACCAGATCTTGATCCCCCTGTCCCGCTCCGCCAGGGCCAGGTCGCCGGCGGCGACCGCGGCGGCGCGGATCAGTTCGAGGTCGGCGGCCAGATCGATCATTTGCCCGCGATGGCCACCGCGTCGAACAACAGGGAGGGGCTGTTGAAGGCCGAGCGGAACTCCAGGTCCGACCCCGGGACCATCCGCGCCCACAGGGCTTTCAGATTGCCCGCGACGGTGACCTCACTGACCGGATAGGCCAGTTCCCCGTCCTCGAACCAGAAACCGGACACCCCGGCGGACCAGTCGCCGGTATTGCCGTTCAGCGAGGGGCCGAACATGGAGGTGACCAGAAGCCCGGTCCCGGCGTCGGCGATCAGGCCCGCCTTGTCGCGCAGGCCCGCCGTCAGGTGCAGGTTGTGCGCCGAGACGCCCGGAGGCCCCGCCAGACCACGCGAGGCGTGCCCCGTCGAGCGCAGGCCCAGCTGTTTGGCCGAGCCCGAGTTGAGCAGCCAGGTCATCAGGGCGCCGTCGTCGACGATATACTGCTTCTCGACCGTCACCCCCTCGTCGTCGAACGGGGTGGAGCCCAGGCCGCGCGGCCGGAACGGGTCGTCGATCAGGCTGACGCCCGAGGGCAGCAGCTTCTTGTGCAGGTCGTCCTTCAGGAAGGACGTGCCGCGCGCGATGGACGGGCCCGAGATGGCGCCCAGCAGGGGCGACAGGATCTGGGTCGCGACCCGGTTCTCGAAGATCACCGGGGCGGTGGTCGAGGCGATCTTGCGCGGGCCGGTGCGGGCCACGGCCTTGCGTCCGGCCTCGGCGCCGATCGAATGGGCGTCGGGCAGGTCGGAGAAGTAGCGGGTCGTCCGGCTCTCGCCGCCGCGCTCCATGCCGCCGTCCTTCTCGGCGATGACGCCGACGCCCAGCGAGAAGGCGCTGCCCTGATAGCGGCCGTCGAAGCCGTGCGAGGTCACCAGCCGCCATTCGCTGGAGGATGTGGAGGCGTATCCGCCCTCCGACCGGACCACGCCCTCGACCGCGAGCGCGACGCCCTCGGTCTCGGCGGCCGCAGCCTCCAGCTCGGCGGCCGAGCGTTCGGTGGCGTCATAGAGGTCGAGGTCGCGGTGCGGCCCCATGTTCAGCCGGTCCTGCGGAGCCAGCATGGCGTAGGGGTCTTCGGGCGCCAGCTTCGCCATCGCCACAACCCGCTCGACCAGCCGGTTGCGAGTGGCCTCGGACAGGTCGGAGGCGGACACCGAGGCCTGCCTCTGGCCGACGAAGACACGCAGGCCCAGATCGCGCGACTCCTCCCGCTCGACCTCTTCCAGCGCCCCGTTGCGCACCCCCACCGACATCGAGCGTCGCTCGGACGTCACCGCCTCCGCGGCGTCAGCCCCCGCCTTCAAGGCGGCGGCGATCAGATCATGCAGGAGTTCAGGCGAAGCGGCGTCGGACATGCCCCGATATGGAGGACTGGGGCAGGAGTCGCAATGACGGGGAGGGGATGGGCGAACTTGACCATTGCGATTCCCGGCGAGGTTGGATCATCTGGCCCCTTGTGCGGGCTGCTCCTGACGTCCAGCGCAATCAGCGTTCGAGAGGAGTGACCTATGAACAGACGGGTTGGCGGTCTCCTTGGATTGCTCCTCGGCCTTGTTCCGGTGACCGCCCTTTCCAACGATGCTCGAGGCATTCGGCAGGGGCTGGCGGATTGCGAGCGCGACGGCGCGGCGCTGTGGCTGGCGCCCAAGCCCGAAATCGGCCGTCTCCTCGTCCTGCGCTCTACGGCCGAACCCGTGGACCAGAACGGCGACCTCTACGTCAGCTCACCCGATCTCTACAGCATCAACACCGACATCCCGATGATCATCGAGGAGCTCGGCCTGTCGTCCGTCGATGTCCATTTGCATGGCGTGCCGCGTCTGCAGGTGTCGTTCGGTCCGGCGCAGGACGGGGTCTATCGCGTCTCGATCCACAACGAGGGTGAGCCGGAGTGCCGCGACTACGAGGCGTATCTGCGACGGTGGAGGGCCGAGCGCGACATGCCGGACGGCGCCTATCCCGAACTGGTGTCGGGCGACCGGTGTCTGGCCTTCGAGCGCGTGGGGGCCTGGCCGAAGCTGGAGGACTACACCCATGTGATGGTCGCCTATGCGGACAGCCGAGCCTCCGCCGCGGGGTGTTTCCGTCAGGTCGAGG
>DBBK01000110.1 GCA_002292165.1 Brevundimonas sp. UBA986 | reverse complement strand
CCGACGTCGCCTTCGTCATCGGCGCCAACGACGTCACCAACCCGGCCGCCAAGACCGACCCCAAGTCGCCCATCTTCGGCATGCCCATCCTCGACGTCGAAAAGGCCGGCACCGTCCTGTTCATCAAGCGCGGAATGGCGGCGGGCTACGCCGGCGTCGAGAACGAGCTCTTCTTCCGCGACAACACCATGATGCTGTTCGCCGACGCCAAGAAGATGGTCGAGGGCATCGTGAAGGCGCTGTGATCTGGCGCGCAGCGGGTTTCTGAACTGGTGGCTACGCGCCGGGGCGATCCTGCTGGGGGTCGTTCTGGTCGCCTATGCCCTCGTCGTCGGAGTCGTCTTCTTCAGCCAGAGGGAGATGCTCTATCCGATCCTCCACGGGAACCCGACGCCCGACGCCGACGGCCCACCGATCCAGGTCGTGCACATCGACACCCCCGATCACGAGCGGCTGGTCGCCTGGTTCCTGGCGCCGAAGCCGGGGCGGCCGACGATCCTGTTCCTCGGCGGTCAGGGCGGCGGGCTGTCGTTCCAGAGCGGGCGCTGGCGGCGCATGGCGGACGAGGGCGTCGGCTTCCTCGCCGTAGGCTATCGCGGCCATGACGGCTCGACCGGCAAGCCTTCGGAAGAGGGCCTGCACACCGACGCGCGCGCCGCCTGGGACTGGCTGGCCCGGACGACGCCGGCGCGCGACATCGTCATCCACGGCTTCTCGCTCGGCACTGGCGTCGCGACGCGGCTGGCCATCGAGCGTCCGGCCCGCGCGCTGATCCTGGAGGCGCCCTATACCTCCACCGCCGACATCGCGGCGAAGGCCTGGCCCTTCCTGCCGGTGCGCTGGCTGATGCTGGACCAGTACCGGTCGCGCGACATCATCGACCGCGTCTCCATCCCCCTGCTGATCGTCCACGGAAGCGCCGACAAGGTCATTCCCTTCGAACAGGGCCGCGCCCTCTACGATCTCGCCCACACGCCCCGGCGGTTGGTGAAGATGGTCGGCTCCAACCACGCCACCCTGACCCGCGACGGCCTCTACGACCAGATCTGGACCTTCCTGAACCTGCCCCTCCCCGCCACGACCGCGGAGGGCGGGCACCGGGCGGCGGTGGAGGTTGTGAGCGCGCCATGAGCCGCAGCCCGGCCTCCCTATCCCCGAACGA
The DNA here is from genome assembly GCA_002292165.1 of Brevundimonas sp. UBA986. Lineage (GTDB taxonomy): Bacteria > Pseudomonadota > Alphaproteobacteria > Caulobacterales > Caulobacteraceae > Brevundimonas. Next base: position 11,449 of record DBBK01000110.1, on the reverse strand, counting down.
CGAGTTGTCGACGGCGCAGCGCCTTCTTCTCATGCCGGCTTCAGTCGTGATGATCGGGCTGGCCTTCTCATGGAAGTCCTGGGTGATGCGCCTGTTCGCCTGGCCCTGGGTGATCGGGCGCGCCGACGTTCTGGGTTGGTGGCCGATCGCGGGGCATTGGTTCTGGTACGGGATCTGCGCCGTCTTCCTGACCTTTCTTATCCCGGCCTGGTGCTTCTCCGTCGGCAAGTCGAACCGGACGATCGTGATCGTCTGGGCGGTCTTCGCCACGATTACGCTCGGGCTGCTGTTCATGGGCGGCCGCTCGCGCATCGAGGTCCGGGCCCACGACATCCGCGTCACCTCGGACCGATGGGGCGAGGCGGACGTCCTCTACCGCGTCGACAACGCCGCCGGCATGACCGCGGCCTGCTGGATCGGAAGCAAGGGCCGGGCGAACCCGTCGCTCTGGGTCTGGTTCCACGATGGACGGGAGCTGGAGTTGCAGGCCCTGACCTCCCGAGCCGCCAATCCGGGCGCGACACGGGCAGGCCTCGACTTCGCCGAAAACCTCGACATCTTCCTGGTTCACCACGGCAACCGCCGCTCGAAGAGCATCGACGACCGCTGCGTCGAGCAGATGGAAGACCGGCTGGACCCGGCCGACGCGCCCCGCATCGGCGCCCTGTTCGCCCGGGAATGGGTCGAGGTGGCGCCGGCTCCCGTGCCGGGTGCCACAGAGGCCATGGTCATCGACATGACGCGACGATGAGCCTCACTGCACGCACCTACATCCGCTTCGTCTGTTTCCAGACCGTGGGCCGCCAGCGGAGCCGCCTGGGCCTGTTCAAGGCCATCGAAGACGCGATGGAGAGCGAGCACGCGCCGGGCTGGGCGATCACCGAGGCGCGCACGCTCACGGGCTGGTTCAACGCCAATCTCGCCATTCCCAAGGCCTTCTCCGCCGGCGGACACAAGGGCTTTGGGCAGCCCGGTCTGTCGTGGTTCAAGCCGGCGGCGGAGGAACACATCCGCCGTATGCATCAGTTGAAGCTGGCGCTCGAGGCCTGCGGTATCCACGTGGAGGTCCTGACCACCCGCGATCCCGGCCTGATCGTCTGGCAGGACGAGTACCAGCTGGTCGCCGAGCCGCGCGGGCGGAAGTTCCGGGCCTGAACCCCGCGACTCGGCTATTCAACCCCCATGCTCACCGCCGCCGAAGTCATCGCCATGCTCGAACTCCAGCCCCATCCGGAGGGCGGGCACTATCGTGAGACCTTCCGCGATCCGCGCGAGGTGGACGGGCGTTCGGTCGGGACGGCGATCTATTATCTGCTGGCCGAGGGCGAGCAGTCACACTGGCATTCCGTCGACGCGGCCGAGCTGTGGCACTTCTACGAAGGCGCGCCGCTGGCGCTGGAGATCGCGTCGGGCGGGATGCGGCGACTGGTGAAGCTGGGCAACGACTTCAAGGCGGGCGAGCAGCCCCAGGCCGTGGTCCCGACCGGCGCCTGGCAAGCAGCCAAGTCCCTCGGCGCCTGGACCCTGGTCGGCTGCACGGTCGCCCCAGGCTTCGAGTTCGAGGGGTTCGAGATGGCCCCGCAGGGGTGGCAACCGGGCTGAACCGCGCCACCGTGCGGACACAGTCGAATCGCCCTCCTGATGCGATCGCGCCGGAGCCCGCCTGATGTCCCTCGAAGACGCCCTGAACCGCAGGCCTCTGGCATTAATCACGGGGGCGTCGTCGGGGATCGGCGAGGCCTTCGCCTGCGCCCTGGCCGAGCGGGACCATGACGTCGTCCTCGTCGCCCGCCGCGCCGATCGGCTGCAGGATCTGGCGGCGAAGATCACCCGCGACCATGCGGTCGAGGCCCACGTCCTGACGATGGATCTGTCGGAACTCGGCGCCTGCGATCGGGTGCTGGACGCGGTCCACGCCATGGGCCGCCACGTCGACGTCCTGATCAACAACGCCGGCTATTCCATCCCCCAGAGCTTCGCCGCCGTGCCGTGGAAGGCCCAGCAGGACTTTCTCATGACCCTCGTCGTCAACGCCTGCGGTCTGGCCCACGGCGTCATCCCGGGCATGGTCGAGCGCGGCGGCGGGCGGATCATCGCCACGGCCTCACTGGCCGGCTTCGCGCCCGGCGTGGCGGGCCACACCCTCTATCCGGGGGCCAAGAGCCTGATGATGAGCTTCTGTCAGGCGCTGGACGCCGAGTATCGCGACAAGGGGCTATGCGTCACAGCCGTCAGCCCGGGCTTCGTCTCCACCGGCTTCGCGGCCGCCAACGGCACCGACGTGGTCATGGCCGAGGCCCCGCGGCGGCTGTTCCTGACGCCCGAACAGGTGGTCGAGGCGGCGCTCAAGGCCAATGACCGGCGCAAGGTCATCGTCGTGCCCGGCTGGTACAACGCCCTGGCCGCCTCCCTGATGCGCGCCCTGCCGCAGGGCCTCGTCCGCTGGGCCCTGATGAAGGGCTCGGCCAAGTATCATCTGGCTTCGGACTGAGACGCCGCACATGACCTCCCGCTTCGACGTCGTCATCATCGGTTCGGGCGCGGGCGGCGCGACCCTGGCCCAGCGGCTGGCCTCGACGGGCAAGTCGATCCTGATCCTCGAGCGTGGCGAGCACCTGCCGCGCGAGGCCGAGAACTGGAGCCCCAAGGCTGTCTTCATCGAGCGCCGCTACCGCACGAAGGACCACTGGTACGACAAGCACGGCCACCCCTTCATTCCGAACACCCACTACTGGGTCGGGGGCAACACCACCTTCTACGGCGCGGCCCTGATGCGGATGCGCAAACGGGACTTCGAAGTCGTCCAGCACGCGGGCGGCGTCTCCCCCGCCTGGCCGATCACCCTCGACGATCTGGCGCCCTACTATGCCGAGGCCGAGACCCTGTGGCAGGTCCACGGCCATCGCGGCGACGATCCGACCGAGGCGGGGAATGAACCGCCCTATGCGTATCCGGCCGTGCACCACGACCCCGGCGTCGCGGCGCTGAAAGGCCATTGGGAGATGCAGGGCTGGAAGCCCTTCTCCCTGCCGCTGGGGGTCAAGCTGGATCAGGCCCATCCGGTCACCTCGACCTGCATCAAGTGCAAGACCTGCGGCGGCTATCCCTGTCTGCTGCGCGCCAAATGCGACGCGCGGACCCTGGCGATCGAGCCGATCATGGGCCTGCCCAACGTCACGCTGCTGACCGGCCGCAAGGTGCTGCGGCTGGAGACCGACGCTACGGGCAAGACGATCACCGAGGTCGTCTGCGAGACGGCCGAGGGCGAGGAGCGCTGGAGCGGCGACATCGTAGCCCTGGCGGCGGGCGCGGCGCCCACGGCGGTCATCCTGCTGCAATCCGCCAACGCCGCCCATCCGAACGGTCTGGCCAACGGCTCCGATCAGGTCGGGCGGAACTATATGTTCCACAACTCGACGGCCATGGTCTCCCTGACGGCGGCCCACCAGACGGTGACCTTCCCCAAGACCCTGGCGGTCAACGACTTCTATTTCGGCGATCCCAACGGCGGCTACGACTTCCCCATGGGCCATATCCAGCTGCTGGAATATATGTCCGGCCAGACGCTGGAGGGGCAGATCGAGGATTGGCTGCCGCCCGCCCTGGTCCCCGACGCCCTCTCCGGCGCGGCGGCCGAGCGGATGCTGTCGATGCTCGTCATCTCCGAGGACCTGCCCATGCCGGACAACCGGGTCACGGTCGGCCCCGACGGCCGGGTGAACCTCAGCTACACATTCGGCAACCTCGAGGGTCACGAGCGGCTGGTGAAGACGCTGAAGGCCTCGCTGGACGGCTTCGTCGACCGCGCCCATCCGATCTCCCAGCATCACTTCCAGTTCGACAGCCTGCTGCCGCTCTACGGCACGGCGCACCAGTGCGGCACGGCGCGGTTCGGGACCGACCCGGCGACCTCGGCGCTGGACGTGAACTGCAAGGCCCACGAGGTCGACAACCTCTATGTCGTGGACACCAGTTTCTTCTGTTCCGCCAACGCCATAAACCCGACCCTGACGGTGGTCGCCAATGCGCTGAGGATCGGCGACCATCTGATCGAAAGACTGGGCGCCAAAGCCCCCACAGCCGCCTGAGCGGCGCCCCCTATCGCGGACCTCACGGACCCGTTATCACGCCGCTGTGAAAACGGCGGGCGCACATCGGTTCGAGGCTCTGGACTCCCTCAGGGGCGTCTGCGCCGTGCTGGTGTTCATGTTTCACATGCCGATCGCCAGCCACTGGCGCGACTGGCCCCTGATCCAGCACGGCTATCTGTTCGTCGACTACTTCTTCGTCCTGTCGGGCTTCGTCATCGCCCACGCCTATGCCGGACGGCTGAAGACGCCGCGCGACGCAGGCCGGTTCATGGTGCGCCGCCTCGGGCGCGTCTGGCCGCTGCACGTCCTGATGCTGGCCTGTTTCATCGGGCTGGAGTTGTGCCGCCTCTGGTTCCATTTCGACAGCGCCACGCCGTTCACGCGCGACCGCTCCATCGAGGCCATCTGGACCAATCTGCTGCTGATCCAGGCCTGGCATGTGCACCCCTATCTGACCTGGAACGGCCCGGCCTGGACGCTGAGCGCCGAAGTCGCCTGCTATCTGATCTTCGCGGTTCTGGTGCTGGTTTCGCCGAAGCGGTTCCGCTGGATCGGCGCGGTGCTGGCCGTCATCGGCGGGATCATCGTGGTCACCCACGCCCGGCGCTGGATGAACACCACCTATGACTTCGCCGTGCCGCGCGCGGTCTACGGCTTCTTCCTCGGCTGCCTGCTGCAGGGCCTGTGGACCCGGATCCCGCGCCTGAAGGCGGGCGCGGCGACGGTGCTGGAGGTCGCGACCGTCGCCCTGTGCTGCCTGTTCGTCGCCTGGGCCGAGGGGCCGGTGACGGTGGCGGTGACCCTGGTCTTCATCGGGGTCGTCTGGGTCTTCGCGGGCGAGGAAGGCAAGGTCTCGCGCCTGCTGGACCTGCCGGTGCTGGTCACCTTCGGCCGCTGGTCTTTCGCCATCTACATGGTCCATATGTTCGTGCTGACGGTGATGCTGATCATCGCGCGCAAGCTCCACTGGATGCCCAACGGACGGCGCATCGACTTCGGCTCGGTCTGGCTGAACGACCTGTTCGCCCTGGCCGCCTTCGTCGGCATCGTTGGTCTGGCGGTCCTGGCCCATCACCTCGTCGAACGCCCCGCCCAGCGACTGATTGACCGCTGGACCAAACCCAAGGTCGCCGCCGCCTGAACCGTGTTATCGTCCCCGCGAAGGGGAGCGATCATGGCCGCCGAAGCGAAGACCAAGCCCACCGACGTCAGCGTCGCCGACTTCATCGCCGCCGTCCCCGATCCGACGCGCCGCGCCGATGCGGAGGTCGTCACCGCCCTGTTCGCCGAGGTCACGGGCCGGCCGGCGACCCTTTGGGGTCCGTCCATCGTCGGCTTCGGGGCGTACCACTACGTCTACGACAGCGGCCGCCAGGGCGACGCCCCGGCCATCGCCTTCTCGCCGAGGAAGCCGCATCTGGTCCTGTATCTGCACGCCGGAGAGGCCCGCGACGCCCTCTTGCCGCGGCTGGGCAAGCACAAGACCGAGGGCGGCTGCATCTATGTGAAGCGGCTGTCGGACGTGGACACGGATGTCCTGCGCGAACTGGCAGAGGTCTCGTACAAGGCCATCAAGGCCCGGTATCCGGACTGAGCTTCCCAACGGCGCAGCTTTCGGTTCAGATGGGTCGGGGAGACAACCATGACCATCAGCCACGACGATCACGCCGCCTCGGGCCGGTCCGGGCTCGCGCGCGAGGGCGACCGACGCGCCACGGCGGCCGTCCGTCTGGCCATCGGCCTGCTGCAGGGCGTGGCCCTGTGGTGGCTGACGCGGTCCTGGCCCAATGAGTATCGCCATCCGCCGGTCTGGCCGGCGACCGATCCCTGGCTGTTCGGCTGCCTGTTCCTCGTCTTCGCCTTCCTGCCGGTGGTGCTGCTGGCGGGCGTGGGAAGGTTGCGGCCGGTCACCCTGATCGTCTGGGGCGGGATCGCCGGGGCGGTCATGGCGGCCCTGGCCTTCCACGACATCGACCGTCAGGGCGTGAAGCTGGACGACACCGTCCTGTCGCCGGTCTTTCTGGCTTTCACGGCCGTGGCCCTGTTCATCACCCACCATCTGATCGTGCCCGCCGACCGGGAGCGCAGGCTGGTCGCCCCCTACCCCGCCTATTTCGACGCCGCCTGGATGGCCGGGGTCCAGCTGGCCCTGTCGATCGGCTTCGCGGGCGCCTTCTGGCTGCTGCTGTTCCTTGGGGCGGCCCTGTTCAGGGTCATCGGCCTCAACTTCCTCGGCGACCTGATCCGCGAGAGCTGGTTCGCCTTCCCCATGACCGGCCTCGCCTTCGCCACGGCGGTTCAGCTGACCGATGTGCGCGACGGCCTGATCCGGGGCGTGCGGGCCGTGGCCCTGATGCTGTTGTCCTGGCTGTTGCTGGTGATGACGGTGCTGGCGGCGGGCTTCCTCGCCGCCCTGCCCTTCACGGGACTGAAGGGTCTGTGGGACACCGGCAGCGCCACCGCCCTGCTTCTGGCCTCGGCCGCCGCCCTGATCGTCCTGATCAACACCGCCTATCAGGACGGCCGCGAAGACAACCGGCCGCCGCTGGTGCTGTGCCTCGCGGTGCAGGTCGCCTCCATCCTACTGACGCCCCTGATCGTGCTGGCGGTCTGGGGCCTGATGCTGCGGGTCGGACAATACGGCCTGACGCCGGACCGGATCATCGCCGCCGCCTGCGCCCTCGTCGGCGCGGTCTATGCCGTGGGGTACGGCCTGGCCGCCGTCGTGCCCCTGATCCGCAAGGGCTCGGGCTGGATGAATGCGCTGGAGGCGACCAACCTGGCCTCGGGAGTCCTCGCCGTCGCCGTCATCCTCGCCCTGTTCAGCCCCCTCGCCGACCCGGCCCGGCTGTCGGTGGCGGATCAGGTGAAGCGGCTGGAGGCCGGCAAGGTGTCGCCGGACAAGTTCGACTACCGCTTCCTGCGCTTCGACAGCGGCAAGGCCGGAGAGAAAGCTCTGGCGGCCCTGACCCAATCGTCGGACGCAGCAATCTCGAGCCGGGCCCGTACCGCCGCCGCTGCCGACACCCGGTACGAACTCGACGAGGTCCAGCCGCTCCTGTTCACTCCGATCGTCGAAGCCTGGCCTTCCGACCGCGCCCTGCCCGCCGACTTCGCCAGACCCTTTGCGGGGATGGGAAGGCTGCGCGACTGTCCGGACGCTGGCGACTGCGTGGCGACGCAGTGGGACCTCAACGCTGACGGCAAGCCCGAAATCCTGCTGGCCACCAAATTCAACATCACCCTCTACGCAGCCACACCGGGGGGCGGCTGGTCCGAGATCGGGGACTATCCGGTCCTTCGTTGTGAAGGCGAAACCCGGATGGACGGACGCCAGGCGCTCAAGTCGGGCATCCTGCAACCTCGCCCAGCGGCGTGGCCCGACCTTTCGACCGGCGGACGCTTCACGTCCGGCCTCGCGCCCAACGACACGTGTCGCGAGCTCATGGCCGCCGGCCGTTAACCTCCCGCACACCACGCCCACCAACCCGATCTTCACCGCATCGGGCGTAGAAACGTCCCGAAACGGGTCAGTGGCGCTTCAAGACGCCGCGGCCTTCACGGTGATGACGAAGGTGTGCTCCCCATGGCCAAGACCGTTCTGGTGGTCGATGACGATCCGACCCAGCGCCGCCTCGTTCAGGCGGTTCTGGATCGCGAGGGCTATGCCGTCGTCCACGCCGAGAACGGCGGCGAGGCCATCGATCGCCTGACCAAGGGCGGCGGCGCGGACGTCGTGCTGCTGGACATGGTCATGCCGGGCATGAGCGGCATGGAGGCCCTGGCCGAGATCCGCACCGCCGGCGTCACCACCCCGGTCATCGTCCTGACGGCCAACGGCGGCATCGACACCGTGGTCAAGGCCATGCAGGCCGGGGCCCAGGACTTCTTCATCAAACCCGCCAGCCCGGAACGCATCCTGGTCGGCATCCGCAACGCCCTGCAGATGACCCAGCTGACCCGCGAGGTCGGCCGTCTGAAGAAGCACGTCGCGGGCCGCACCTCCTTCGACGACCTGGTCGGCGACAGCCCGCCCATGCGTCTGGTCAAGGCCTTCGGCGCCCGCGCGGCCAAGTCCTCCATTCCGGTCCTGATCACCGGCGAGAGCGGCGTCGGTAAAGAGGTCATCGCCCGCGCCCTGCACGGCGCCTCGGACCGGGCCGGCAAGCCCTTCGTCGCCGTCAACTGCGGCGCCCTGCCCGCCAATCTGGTCGAGTCGATCCTGTTCGGTCACGAGAAGGGGGCCTTCACCGGCGCCCACGACAAGCATCTGGGCAAGTTCCAGGAGGCCAACGGCGGCACCCTGTTCCTCGACGAGATCGGCGAACTGCCGCTGGACATGCAGGTCAAGCTGCTGCGCGCCCTGCAGGAGGGCGAGGTCGACCCGGTCGGCGCCAAGCGCTCGGTCAAGGTCGACGTCCGCATCGTCTCGGCGACCAATCGCGACCCGGCCCAGCAGGTCAGGGAAGGCGCCTTCCGCGAGGACCTCTACTACCGCCTGAACGTCTTCCCGATCGAGGCTCCGGCCCTGCGCGAACGCCGCGAGGACATCCCGGCCCTGGTCGACCACTTCATCGGCCGCTTCAACGCCGAGGAGGGCAAGCGCGTCGCCGGCGCTTCGGCCGAGACCATGGCCCTGCTCAGCGCCTTCGACTGGCCCGGCAACGTCCGCCAGCTGGAGAACAGCGTCTATCGCGCCCTGGTTCTGGCCGACGCCCCCTATCTGCAGCCGCACGACTTCCCGGCCATCTCGGGCGTCGCCATGCCCCTGGCGCAGGCCGAGGGTGCGAGCCCGGCCCCGGTCGCCGGCGGCGAGGCCCATGACGGCCTGTCGGTCGAGTTGCCGCCCCTGCCCGACCAGCCGATCCGCATCCTCGACGACCGCGGCCATCTGCGCACGCTCGAGGACATCGAGCGCGACCTCATCCAGCACGCCATCGAGGTCTATGCCGGCCATATGTCCGAGATCGCCCGCCGCCTCGGCATCGGCCGCTCGACCCTGTACCGCAAGGTCCGCGAGCAGGGGCTGGAAGGCGCGCTGAAGGAAGTCGGCTAGGGCCTGTTCTGCTCACGGCCAAGCTGGGGCGACCGACCCTCGCGCCTGTCGTTTCGGGGCAACATTTCACGGCTTTGCCGGAATCTGTCTGAAATTTAACGCATCCGCCCGACGGAGGCCGCGGGGGCGTGCGTTAGAGGCCCATGACACGGCGCATGGCCGGGGGTTGAAGGGGCGCGCAGACGCTCCACCGCCGGTCGCAGACGCCGCCACGCCACTGTTGATTCCGGAAGACCATCCATGACGATCGCTGTCGCCATTCTGTCCGCGCTTGCCTCGGGCGCGATCCAGACGGCGCCCACGCCCGCCCCCGCCGCGACGCCCGCGCCGCAGCAGACGCCGACCACGACCACGACTCCGCCCGAGGAGCAGGAAGACGAAGGCCTGCCGCGCGGCACGGCCTCGGCCGACGCCTATGACCTGGGCACCGTGACCGTTACGGGCGTGAAGCCGCGCGGCAGCGTCCAGGGCGACATCCCGCCTGACGTCACCCTGAGCGCCGAAGAGATCAAGGCCTACGGCGCCAGCAACATCGCCGAGCTGCTGCAGCGGCTCGAGCCCCTGACCACCTCCAGCCGCGGCCGCTCGAACGCCGGCCCGGTCCTGCTGCTGAACGGCCGCCGCATCTCCGGCTTCCAGGAGATCCAGGGCATCCCGGTCGAGGCCATCGAACGCACCGAGATCCTGCCCGAAGAGGTCGCCCTGACCTATGGCTACAGCGCCGACCAGCGGGTGGTGAACTTCGTCCTGAAGCAGCAGTTCCGTCAGGCGACCGCCACCCTCCAGGGCCGCGGCCCGACCCAGGGCGGCCGCACGACCGCCGAGGTCGACGGCAACTACTTCACCATCAAGACCGGCGACCGCTGGAACTTCGACATCGAGCAGCAGCACGACACCGCCCTGTTCGAGAGCGAGCGCGACATCGTCCGCGACGTCCCGGCCAACACCTATGGCCCGACCGGCGCCCCGGCCACGGCAGACGACCTGTCGGCCTATCGCACGCTTCAGTCGCGCGGCGACCGGACGACGCTGCGCGGCTCCCTGGCCCACGACCTGAACTCCACCACCAAGGCCACCGGCAGCTTCAGCCTGGAGGACTCGTCCACCAACGGCTACGGCGGCCTGCCGTCGCTTGCGCTCACCCTGCCCGCCGGCAACCCGTATTCGACCAGCGCCACGGACACGCGCCTGACCCGCTATCTCGCCGATCCGGGCTCGATGCTGCGCAACAACGACACCCTGACGGGCAAGGCGGCCCTGCTGGTCGACGGCTATCTGAGCGAGTGGCGCTACACCGTTACCGCCACCTACGACCGGACCGAGACCGACACCACGACCGGCCGGGGCTATGACCCACTGCCGGTGCAGGCGGCGCTCAACGCCAACGACCCGTCGGTCAATCCGTTCGGCGTCCTGCCCGCCTCGGTCCTGCGCGAGCGCAGCGACACCGCCCACTCCGTCTCCAGCGGCGGCAATCTGGAATCGACCCTGACCGGCAAGGTCTGGGAAGGTCCGGCCGGCAACCTGCAGTCGACGGTCAAGTTCGGCCTGGACACCCGCACCCTCGACTCCGAGTCGGACCGCTCGGGCGTCCACACCGAGAGCTCGCTGCAGCGCGACCGCGTCTACGGCAGCCTCAACGTCAGCCTGCCCCTGACCAGCACCCGGCGCGAGTTCCTGCAGAAGTTCGGCGACCTGTCGCTCAACTTCAACGCCGGCTACGACGACCTGTCCGACTTCGGCGGCCTGACCTCGATCGGCGGCGGCGTGAACTGGGCCCCCACCAGCAAGGTCGGCTTCGTCGTCAGCTACACCGACGAACAGGGCGCCCCGACCATCAACCAGGTCAACGACCCGGTCATCGCCACCCCGAACGTGCCGGTCTACGACTTCAACACCGGCCAGACGGTCAACGTCACCCAGATCACCGGCGGCAACCGCAACCTGGGCGCGGACCAGCGCCAGGTGGTCAAGCTGGGCTTCAACCTGACCCCGTTCCAGAGCGTCAACTTCAACTTCAGCTCCAACTACACCTGGAGCCGGACGGACGACGCCATCTCGACCTTCCCGACCATCACTCCGGCGCTGGAGGCGGCCCTGCCCGGCCGCTTCGTGCGCGACGGCTCGGGCACGCTGGTCTCGATCGACGCCCGCCCGCTGAACTACGCCAAGACCGAGCGGCAGGACCTGCGCACCGGCTTCAACTTCTCCAAGCCCTTCGGCAAGCCGAACCCGGCGGCGGCGGGCCGTCAGGGCATGATGATGATGGGCGGCGGTCCGCGTCCCGGCGGCGGCGGCGGCG
>DBBK01000170.1 GCA_002292165.1 Brevundimonas sp. UBA986 | reverse complement strand
GCCGACGAAGGCGTCCTCCTTCAGGAAGGCGTCGTGGCCGTACAGGGACGGAGCCTCGACCAGACGCCACAGGGTGGGCAGGCGGGCCGCGAGTTCGCGGATGTCGTCGATCGGCACCAGCCGGTCGGAGGTGAAGCCGACCAGGGTGACGGGGGTGGTGATGGCCTCGGGCGTGACCGAGTGGCGGTCCAGCGAGTCGGACATCGACAGCCAGCGCGAGGGGGTGGTGTGGGTGCGGTAGGCCACGCCGCGCGCGGTCAGGTATTCGCAGACCGGATAGGCCTGACCGGCGGCGAGGGGGGCGGTGGTGTCGAACCGCTCGGAGAACTCCTCGGCGGTGCGATAGGTGGTCATGGCCAGTTCGCGGGCCAGGGCGACGCCGTCTTCGGGCCGGCCGGCCTCGACCGCCAGCTTCAGGATGCGGCGCTGGATGCCGCGCCAGGCGGTGGCCTGGGGATGGGCGCGGTGGGCGGCGGAGACGACGACCAGCTGCTCGGCCCAGCGGGGGAACAGCTCGCCGAAGGCCAGGGCGATCATGCCGCCGTAGGAGCAGCCGACCACGGCCGCCACGGTCTCGGCGCCCAGATGATCCAGCAGCAGGGCCAGAAGACGGGCCTGATCCTGGGTGGTGATGGTGACGAGTTCCTCGCCCTCGGCATCGGCGCCGGGGGCGTAGTCGAAGGCCAGGACCTGACAGCGGCGCAGGTCGATCGGCCCGCCCGCGGTCACCGCGTCCGACCACCAGCCCAGGCCGTTGGTCTCGGTGCGGTGCACGAACCGGCCCGCCGAGATGCCGCCGGCGACGACGACCAGGGGCGCGCCTTCGCGGCCGTGCAGCCGGCCGGTGACGGTGGTCTGGTTCAGGCGCTGGCCCGACTGCAGGCGGAAGTCGGCGGGGATTTCGACGACGACGTCGACGGCGTTGCCCTGACGGATACGGCGCAGCTCCGGCACGAAGGCGCGCGGCTTGACGTCCACGCGCACGGCATCGCCGTCGGCGCTACAGAAGGGTTCGGTGGTTTCGGTATCGAAGGCCATCGTCGTCGCATCAGTCCCGCCCAGCAAGGCTCCGATGCGNNAATCTTGGGAGTTGGCCTCGCAGGAGTTGGCACCGTTCGGACGGAATCCGATGGTTGCCCCGACGTCAAAGGGCCTATCCCTCGGTCGGTCTTGATGAGTGAAATAACCGTGAGGCAAAACAGGGGTTCAGGTCAAGCGGAAAAATCCACCGCGTACCCGCGCAACGCTTCGGGAAGTGTGCCGCCCTATACTCGTCGAAACCCGATAATGCGCAAAAAACTTCCACGATGGGGTTGACGGCGGCGTTGAGGCCCGACACCCTTGAGCCAACTTCTTCGCAAGGTTCACCCCGTGATCCGTTCTGGCCGCATCGCCATTTCGATTACCACCGCCGCCGCAGTGACGGCGCGGACGGGTACGCCTGCGCTCACCACCACCGGCGGTATGACCATCACCGGCCCTTCCAGGGCGGGGACAGGTTAGCGCGCGTCGGAACCGACAAGCACCAACCCAGACCCGCCCGGACCCCCGGGCGGGTTTTTTCTTACCCGATCTCCACCCCCGATTTTTCCGCACCCCCTTCCGCTGCCGAGACCGAAAATGTCCCATCTCTCCGTCGTTCAGAAATCCGACCCTCTCAAACCGGTCGCCGAACAGGGGGCCGCACTCGACGTCGTGGTGCTCAAGTTCGGCTCCTCCATCCTGCGCTCCCAGGCCGATGCGCCGGCGGTGGCGTCCGAGGTCTATGGCCACGTCCGCGCGGGGCGGAAGGTGGTGGCGGTGGTCTCGGCCTTCGGCGGTCAGACCGACAAGCTTCTGGCGGACGCCCGCCTGCTGGGCCTCGACCATGAGAACGACCTCCTGCCCGGCTATGTGGCGCTCGGCGAGGAGCAGGCGGCGGCCCTGACGGCGATCGCCTGCGACCGGATCGGCCTCGACGCGGTCGCATTGTCCGTACGCGAACTGGGCATCGTCGCCGACGGACCGGCCGAGCACGCCCACCCCTGCGACCTGCGGGGTCAGGCCCTGCTGAACGCCCTGGCGGAGCATCAGGTGGTGGTGGTCCCGGGCTTCGGCGCCGTGCGGCCGGACGGCAAGGTGGCCCTGCTGGGCCGCGGCGGTTCGGACATGACGGCGGTCTTCCTCGCCGCCGAATTGGGCCTCAAGCGGGTGCGGCTGGTCAAGGATGTGGACGGTCTGTACGACCGCGATCCGGCCTCGGCCTCGGGCAAGCCGCTGCGCTATCGCCGCGCCTCCTGGGATGATGCGCGACGTCACGGCGGGGCCCTGGTGCAGCACGACGCCATCGACCTGGGCCAGCAGCGCGGGGTGGAGATCGAGGTCGCGGGTCTGGCGCGCGCCGGCGGCACGGTGGTCGGCGACCATTCCGCCCCTCCCGGACCGTCCGTGCCCGACGCCCCGATCCGGGTCGCCATCGCCGGCTGCGGCGTGGTCGGCGGCGGCCTCCTGGCCCGACTGCTCGGCGATCCCCGCTATCAGGTCACCGGCGTTCTGGTGCGCGATCCGAAGAAAGCGCGCGACGTCGCCGCACCGTCAGACCTCTACACCTCCGACCGCGCCGCCTTCCTCGCCGAAAAGCCCGACCTGCTGGTCGAGGCCCTGTCGGAAGGCGAGGCCGGTCACGACCTGATCCGCGAGGCGCTTCAGGCCGGGATCGACGTGGCCAGCGCCAACAAACAGGCCATCAGCCGCGACCCCGCTGGGCTTCAGGCCCTGGCGGATCAGCACAAGGCCCTGCTGGTCTATTCGGCCGCGGTCGGCGGCGGCGCCCCGATGATCGAGACGCTTCGCGCCGCGCGTCACGCCGGCCCGGTCGCCCGCTTCGAGGCGGTGCTCAACGGCACGGTCAACTTCATGCTGGACCGCCTCAGCGCCGGCGCCGACTTCGCCGACGCCCTGGCCGACGCCCGGGTGGCGGGCTTCGCCGAGGAGGATCCGTCCTCGGACCTCGAAGGCCGCGACGCCGCCGCCAAGGTGCGGCTGCTCTCCTACGAAGCCTTCGGCGAGGTGCCGGGCGAGGGGACGATCACCTGCGACGTCCTGTCGGACGCCTTCCGCCCCAACGGTTCGCCCGTGCGCCAGATCGGCGCCTGCGTGAAGTCCGACGCCGGCCTCG
>DBBK01000167.1:2542-3139 GCA_002292165.1 Brevundimonas sp. UBA986 | reverse complement strand
CGCAGCGGCTTGAACTCGTCCTCGGTCAGGGCGCCGGAGGCCCGGCGTTCCACCTGGTCGCGGAATTCCTCGACCCGTTCCCGGACCAGGGCGGCGTCGAACTCGTCGTAGCGATACATCAGGCGGACTCGTGGGATTTGAGGCTGTTGCCGACCGTGGGACCCGCCGAACGGATGGTCTCCTTCAGCCGGTCGCGGCCAATAAACTCAGGAGGGGCGGGGGTGTGGCCGGTCACCTCAACGAGGTAGGCGTTCACGAAGGTGCCGGGCTGGGAGGCGGCGGCGATCAGGGCCGCGTCGGCCTCGTCGCCCTCGAACAGGGCGGCCGAGGCGATGTCCTCGACCACGGAGGCGTCTTCGCCGACGTAGATGACGCGGCCGTCGGACAGGCGGTTGGCGGTGATCAGCTTCATGCGACCAGCTCCGCGCGCACGTCGAGTTCCGCCGCCGAGAAGGCCGCGCATTCGCCGACGAACAGCAGGGCCGGGCCGGTCAGGCTTGACCGGGCGACCAGACCGCCGAGGTCGGCAAGGGTTCCGTTGATGACCCGCTCGTCCGGACGGCTGCCGTTCTCGACGATGGCGACCGGGGTCCCGGG
>DBBK01000167.1:2353-2534 GCA_002292165.1 Brevundimonas sp. UBA986 | reverse complement strand
CCGCCGCGATCAGGTTCGCCGCCGTCTGCTCGGCGCGGTCGGCGCCCATATAGATGGCGAGGGTGTGGTTGGGCGCGGCCAGACGGCTCCAGTCGGGCGCGATCCCGCCGGGCTTCTCCTGGGCCGTGACGAAGGTGACCGCCTGGGCGTGGTCGCGGTGGGTCAGGGGGATGCCGGCCGA
>DBBK01000167.1:1882-2231 GCA_002292165.1 Brevundimonas sp. UBA986 | reverse complement strand
GCCGCCCTTCAGCCGGACGACGCGGTGGCCTTGGCGAGCCTCCTCGATCATCAGGGCCTCGATCTGGTCCTGCGGCACGGAATGCTCGGCGCGGGCCTTGCCGACATAGAGGCGGCGCGCATCGCGGCGAGCGCGTTCCAGAATCGCCTCGGGGACCAGACGGTCGTGGATGATGACGTCGGCGTCCTGAAGCACGCGCAGGGCCTTGAGCGTCAGCAGTTCCGGGTCGCCCGGACCGGCGCCGACGATGTGGACGACACCCTGTTCCGGCGCCGCGACGTTCAGCAGGCGCAGCATCTCGCGGCGGGCCTCGGCGGTCTGGCCGGCGGCGGCGAGGTCGGCGGCGGGG
>DBBK01000167.1:0-1861 GCA_002292165.1 Brevundimonas sp. UBA986 | reverse complement strand
GGGCCATGAAGTCGGGCACTGACGCGATGACGGTCTCGCGCAGGTCGCGGGCCAGCTTCGCCACGTTCGTGAGGCCGGCGGGCAGGACGGCCTCGATGCGGCTGCGCACGTCGCGGGCCAGGATCGGGGCCGAGCCGCCGGTGGCCACGCCGATCACGACCTCGTCGCGGTCGATCAGGGCCGGGGTGTGGAAGTCGCTCAGCGTCGGGCGGTCGACGACATTGACCTGGGCGCCCGCCGCACGGCCCAGCGCCGCCAGGTCGCGGGCGACAGCCTCGTCCTCGTCGGCGATGAAGACCAGACGGGCGCCAGCCAGATCAGCGGCCTCGGGCAGGCGTTCGACGGGGGCGGGGCCGCCCTGGAGGGCGCCGGGGCCGGTCGGTGCGCCACCCGGTGCGAACCAGACGACCTCAGCCGGGGTCTGGCCGAACAGGCGCAGCTTGGCCAGGGCGGCGTCGCCGTTGCCGACGATGATGATGCGGGCGCCGTCCATCGGAATGGACGCCAGAAAAACTCTCATGTCAGGCTCCACCGGCCTCGATCGGTAGGGGTAAGCCTGTCCGTGGGTCGTGATCTGACCCTCTGCCTGTGGGGGGCGATGCACAAACCAGATTGTCTTTGGCGCGGTGATAGGATTTCTAACGGCCATGGCCAGACCGTTGCTCCCCCTCAATGCCCTGCGCGCCTTCGAAAGCGCCGCGCGGAATCTCAACTTCTCACGCGCCGCCGATGAGCTGGCGGTGACCCCGGGCGCGGTCAGCCAGCAAATCCGCTTGCTGGAGGACATCGTCGGCGGGCCGCTGTTCAAGCGCGAGGCCAAGGGGCTGCAACTGACCGATCTGGGCCGGGGCGCCGTGCCCCTGCTGCGCGAGGGCTTCGAACGGCTGATGGACGCCTCGTCCCTGTTGCGCGAGCCGCCACGCCGCAAACAGGTCTCGATCAGCGTCGCGCCGTCCTTTGCCTCCAAGTGGCTGATGCCGCGCATGGACGATTTCCACGCCGCCCATCCGGAGATCGAGGTCTGGATCTCGGCCGATATGGAGCCGGCGACCCTGGGGGAGGGCGGGGCCGATCTGGCGGTCCGTTACGGCCCCGGCGACTATCCGGGCCATATCGTCGAGCGGCTGATGGCCGAGACGGTGCTGCCGGTCGCAGCGCCCTCGCTGATGGACGGCAAGCATCCGATCCGGACCCCGGCGGACCTCGCCCACCACACCTTGCTGCACGACATGTCCGAGGACGGCGATCCCGGGCGGCCCGACTGGGCCATGTGGCTGAAGGCGCGCGGCGTGCGCCACCCCGACCCGCGCCGCGGTTCGCGCTTCAACCAGTCCAGCCTGCTGATCGAGGCCGCCGTCTCCGGCCGCGGCGTCGCCCTGGCCAAACGCACCCTGGCCCAGGCGGACCTGGCCTCGGGCCGTCTAGTCGCCCCCTTCCCCGACGGCTCGGAAGCGGTCGGCTTCGCCTATTCCGTCGTCCAGCCCCGCGACCGCCCCCCCTCGCCCAGCGCCACCGCCTTCGTCGCCTGGCTGAAGCGGCAGGCGGTCGATCACGACAATACGATGGGTCAGCTTTAGGTCGCCGCAAACCTTGACTCCGGCGGCGGCCGGACCGACACGACCGCCCCATGATCACCCGCTATTCCCGCCCCGCCGCCGCCGCCATCTGGTCGCAAGAGACCAAGTACAAGATCTGGTTCGAGATCGAGGCCCACGCGGCGACCAAGATGGCCGAACTGGGCGTCATCCCCCAGGACGCGGCGGACGCCATCTGGGCCAAGGGCAAGGACGCGACCTTCGACGCCGACCGCATCGACGAGATCGAGCGCACCACCAAACACGACGTCATCGCCTTCCTGACC
>DBBK01000171.1 GCA_002292165.1 Brevundimonas sp. UBA986 | reverse complement strand
CGGGTTCGATTCCCGCCGCCCGCTCCAGCCTCCCCTTTCGGATCAAGCCTCCAGTGACGCCAGATACTGGTGGATCTGGCTGACCACCGCCGCGCCCTCGCCCACCGCCGCCGCGACCCGCTTGGTCGAGCCGGCGCGCACGTCGCCGATGGCGAAGATGCCCGGCCGGTCGGTCTGAAGCGGCAGGGCGACCGTGCCCCCGGTCTCGACGAAGCCCTTGTCGTCCAGCCCGACGCAGGCCTCCAGCCAGTCGGCATTGGGATCGGCGCCGACGAACAGGAACAGGTGCCGCATCGGGCAGAGGTGGGTCTCGCCCGAGCGCCGGTCGCGGAAGACCGCCCCGGTCAGGCCGGTGTCGCCATCCCCCTCGAGAGCCGTGATCTCGGTGTGAACATGGATGCGCACATTGGGCAGGGCCGCGATCCGGTCGATCAGATATTTCGACATCGAGGCCTCCAGGCCCGGGCCGCGGACCACGAGGTTCAACGCCTTCACCTTCGAGGCCAGAAAGACCACCGCCTGCCCCGCCGAGTTGCCGCCGCCGACCAGCGCCACCTCCTCGCCGGCGCACAGCCGCGCCTCGACGGGCGAGGCCCAGTAGGAGACGCCCGAGCCCTCGAACGGGCTGAGGTTGTCGATCCCGGGTCGGCGATAGCGGGCGCCCGTGGCCACCACGACCGTGCGGGCCTGCACCGCCTCGCCGCTCTCCAGCTCCAGCCGGTGCGGCTTGCCCGGCCCGTCCGAGGCGCACTCCAGTCGTGCGACCTGCAGGGGAATGGCCAACTCCGCCCCGAACTTGAGCGCCTGATTATACGCCCGCCCCGCCAGGGCCTGACCCGAGATGCCGGTCGGGAAGCCGAGGTAGTTCTCGATGCGCGAGGAGGCCCCCGCCTGACCGCCGATCGCCCTCTGGTCCAGCACGATGACCGACAGTCCTTCCGAAGCCGCATAGACGGCCGTGGCCAGACCCGCGGGCCCGGCCCCGACGATGGCCACGTCATAGACCTTCGCCGGATCCAGCTCGGGCGTCATGCCGAGGCAGATCGCCGCCTCGGCCTCGCTGGGGCGCCTTAGCACCGTGCCGTTGGGGCAGACCATCAGCGGCAGGTCGGCATCAACGACGCCCAGCCGCTCGACCACGGCCCGCCCCTCCTCGTCGTTCTCGGCGTCCAGAAGGGTGTTGGGATAGCCGTTGCGGGTCAGGAAGCCCTGCAGACGCAGCAGGTTCGGATCTCCGGGATGGCCGACGAGGACCGAACCCGCCGCCCCGCCCTCGATCAGGCCGACGCGACGCAGGATCAGGGCCCGCATGACCACCTCGCCCAGTTCGGCCGCCCCGATCATCAGGGCGCGCAGGTGCGCCGTATCGATTGGCAGGGCGGCGCAGCCGCCGGAACCCGCACGACCTTCCGCCAGCGAGGCGCGGCCCGCGAGCTGGCTGACCTCGCCGGTGAACTGACCCGGCCCTTGAGTGACGACCGCCTTTTCGTGGCCGAGCCCATCACGTCTGACGATGACGATATCGCCCTCGAGGATCAGCCAGACCGGCGCCTGTTCCTCGCCGACAGCGAAGACCACCTCTCCGGGTGAGAACCGGCGCACAGGCCCGCTGGCGAAGCGCCGCGCCGTGTCCAGCTGGGCCGGCTCCAGCACCGGAAATCTCTGGGCGTAACGGGTGTCGGCTTCGGTCATCGCGTCCTCCGGGCGAAAGGACCGTTCGCGGATTTCAGCGGGGCGTCAACCGGCTGCCGTCAATGGCCGAGCTTACAACCAAAGTTAGGAAGCGATTCAGGGCGGACCAAGCTATGCCTTGGATGTCGGAACCAACCGGCTCACCGGGGAGTCCCGGTACAGGGAGACGAAGCGAATGGACGGCCGCGCCGCAAAAGGGATCGCCTTCGCCATGCCGGTGTCGATCGCCGGCTGGCTGCTGATCATCGCCGTCGCGAACGCCCTTCTGCGCCTCTTCGCCCAATAGGCGTCGGCTACTCCCGCTCGACCTCGATCCCGCGGGCTTCCAGCATGGTCTGAACACTGTCGGGGCCGGCCAGATGGGCGGCGCNNGCGGCGCCGACGGCGACGAAGGCGGTGCCGGAACCGGCCAGCAAGGTCTGGATCTGGTCGGCGAAGCCCGCGTTCCGGTCGGTCAGCAGGGCCTTGTAGATGTCCGGCGCCTCATCCTTCATGTCTTCATTGGTGACCCTGTCCAGGGCCTCGACGTCGCCCTTCGACCAAGCCTCGACCATGGCGTCCAGCTCGGTACTGGCGTCGTCATAGTCCTTGAGGGTGGCGCGCAGGAACTCCAGCTGAATGTCCTGGGGCAGGTCGGCCAGAATGCGGATCTGTTTGTCCAGGGTTTCGAAACCGTGGATCGGCTTTTCCGCCGCCTCGGCCCGTGCCTTGAGCGTCAGCTCCACGCCGGAAGCCGGGTCGTAGCCCGCCTTCTTGAGCGGCGCCATCGACAGGGTCAGGCCCGCGTACCACGGCCGGAAGACGTCCATCTGGGCGCCCGAGACGCCCAGCACCTGGGCCGCCGCGTCCAGACGCGTCATCTCCTCCGACGTCAGCTGGCTGGACAGGGGCGTGGCGGGCGAGACGCCGTACTGCTGGATCAGGGGAATGATGGCCGCGACGTCATCGGGGTTGGAAATCTCGAACCAGATATCCGAGGCGCTGTTGAAGGCGGCCGTGACCTCAGGCGATTCCCACCGGGTGTTCGGGCGCAGGACGTGGACCGTACCGAACAGATAGATGGTCGAATCGGCGTCCTTGATCACCCAAAGCGCCGCACCCTGGCTCGTCGTCGGCTCGGCGGCGATCGCGACCGGCGCGGCGGGGGACTCGGCGTGAGCCTTGCCGGCCCAAGGCGCCAGTAGCGCCGCGACGAGGGCGAGGCCGAGGGCGGTTCCGGCGGCCAGCCTCGCCAATCGGGCGACGGGGGCGGACTTGGTCGGATGGCGAAGAGTCATGGCTTATCCTTGGGGTCGCTTCGGGCGAGAGGATGGCGAAGGGATCAGTGGATGCCGCGGCGAGCGGCGGCGAGGGCCGAGGCGACGAAGTAAACGCCCATCAGGATGCCCATCATCCCCCAGGCGGTCAGGCCGTGGATCAGGCCCAGCCGTTCGGCGGCGGCGTAGAGGAACAGGGCCGACTGCAGGGCCCAGAAGGCCAGGGTCGCGGTCTCGGCCATGATCCGGCGCAGCATCTCGTCGGCGCGGCGCCAGAGCAGCAGGTTGGCGCCCGTCTGGACCGCCAGCATAACCGCCAGCCCCGCCCAGACCGCGCCGGGCGCGGCGATATGGGCGCCGACCATGGGCAGGAGCATCATCGCCCCGGCCAGCAGCATGACGAGGATCTGCAGGCCGCCACAGCCCTTCATGATGTCGGCGCCGCGCCGGGTGATCAGACCCACGGCGATGATGGCGGCCATGGCGAGGGGCGCGGCCCCGGCGCCGAGGGCCAGGGTATCCTCCCAGCCGCTGTTCATCTGGTCGGTCAGGGCGGCGATGCCGAGGCCGGCGGCCCCGCCGAGCAGGCCGAGGACGATGAAGCCGGCGATACGGACCGCGGGCGAGCGCGGAGTGGCGGGCGAAGCGGTCATGGTCTCACTCCGAAAAGATGGATTCGATGGGCTGGTCGAAGACCCGGGCGATCTTGAAGGCGAGCGGCAGGGAGGGGTCGTAGCGGCCCGTCTCCAGCGCATTGACAGTCTGGCGCGACACGCCGAGGTGCTCGGCCAGATCGGCCTGGCTCCAGTTTCGCTCGGCGCGAAGGACCTTGAGGCGATTGTTCATCTCAACCCCGCGACCGCGCCAGCCACCAGACGGCCCAGGCCACGCCGTAGCCTCCCACCTGGAGAAGAAGCACGGTGACGACGGCCAGCCGGATCCCGTCGACCTGTGACAATGACGCCAGCCCGCCGGGCAATCGACCGTCGGCGTCGCCGACAATCGACAGTCCGATGATGCCGAGACCGCCGAGCAGGGTGCCGGCTGTTCCGCCCCACCACCACGCCCATTTGTGAGCCTCGCGCGCCGCCTCATCGAGCCCGTGCCACCACAGCAGACAGATCCACACGGTCAGGGCGACAGCCACCGCCGTGACGATCGCGGCGGCGGCGATGCCGATGCCGCCCAGGTTGAGGGTGAAGCCGACGATCCCGGCCGCGACGGCCCCGATCAACCCGCTGGCGGCGAGCGCGGCGAGATAGGTTCTCAGCGGCGCCTTTCGCCCCATAGCCTGCAGATTGACCATGACAAACTTCCCCGTCGACAAGACAAGGGTGTTTTACATCGGGCCGCCAAACTGTCAAGCGACCTTGTCACCGAGAGGTCAGATCAGCTTGCGGTCCTCGTCGGAGGCGATCAGCTCGGGGCGGCTGATGCCGCGCGGCGACTGATCGATGGCGGTCAGCTCGGGCAGGTCGCGGCCCTCGTGGTCGACCTGCAGGTCCTCGAAGCGGCGGGCCTGAACCATAACCTGGCTCTCCAGCGAGCCGACGAACTGGTTGTAGCGGCCGACGGCGGCGTCCAGCGCCTTGCCGACCGAGGTGGCGTGCCCGCCCATGGCCGAGAGCCGCTTGTAGAGTTCCTTGCCCAGACGGGCGACTTCGTCGGCGTTCCTCGACTGCTCCTCAGCCCGCCAGCCGTAGGCCACGGCCTTGCACAGGGCGAACAGGGTGGTCGGGGTGACGATGACCACGCGCGATTCCATCGCCTGGGTCATCAGGTCCGGCTCATGATCCAGCGCCGCCGAGAGGAAGGCGTCGCCGGGCACGAACATGGCCACGAAGTCGGGGCTGGGCCTGAACTGGTCCTGATAGGCCTTGGACGACAGCTGGCGCACGTGGGTCTTCATGCTGGCGGCGGTCCGCAGCGACGCGGCGCGGGCCTGGGCCTCCTCGTCGCCGTCGGATGCGTCGGCGAAGGCCAGCGACACCTTGGCGTCGATGACGAACATCCCGCCGCCGGGCAGTTTGACGATGAAGTCCGGCCGCGACTGGCGGCCCTCGTCGTTCATCTCGGAGGTCTGTTCGGTGAAGTCGAACCGGCCCGCCATGCCTGCCGCTTCCAGCACATTGCGGCAGGTCTGTTCGCCCCAGCGCCCACGCCGGCCGGTATTGCCGCGCAGGGCCTCAGTCAGGCGCCGCGCCTCGTCGCGGGTGGCGGTCGAGGCGGTCATCAACAGGGACAACTGCTCCTTCAGCCCGCCGGTCTCCTCGGTCCGCGCCTTCTCCAGCGCCGAGACATGTTCCTGAAACTTGGTCAGCTGTTCCGAGACCGGCTTCAGTTGAGCCTCGATCCGTTCGCGGGCGAACCGGTCCTGCGCCTGGAAGGTCTCGGTGGCGCGGGTGACCATCTGGTCGGCCACGGCCTGGGCCGACTGGGCCGCCTGTGCCTTCATCAGATCCGCAAGCGTAGTGCGACTCTCTTCGACGAGGGCGATGCGGTCATTGGCCGAGGTCAGGGCCGCATTGGCCTTCTGCCAGCCCATGAAGGCCCACAGAAACGCAAGCCCCAGCACAAGGGCGAGGCCGGCAAGGATCGGGATCAGCATGTTCATGCTCCGTTCCTAGACGGAGTCGGGGCCGGCGAAAAGAACCCCGCAACGAACCTAGGCCGGGCGTCTGGCCCGAAGCGCCTGAACGATGGTGCCGTCGTCGAGCCAGTCGAGGTCGCCGCCGACGGGAACGCCGCGCGCCAGGGAGGTCACCTCCACCCCGCTGCCCGTCAGCCGTTCGGCGAGGTAGTGGGCCGTGGTCTGACCGTCGACGGTGGCGGGAAGGGCCAGAACGACCTCGCGCACCCCCGCTCCCGTCTCATTGCCCGCCTTGGCCCGACCGACCAGTTCGGCGACGCGCAGGGCT
This sequence comes from Brevundimonas sp. UBA986, assembly GCA_002292165.1. Taxonomy (GTDB): domain Bacteria; phylum Pseudomonadota; class Alphaproteobacteria; order Caulobacterales; family Caulobacteraceae; genus Brevundimonas. The sequence continues at coordinate 522 of DBBK01000171.1, read as the reverse complement.
TCGGGGCCGATCCCGTCGAGCGCCGACAGCAGTCCGCCCAGTACATGGTATTTGCCGCGAAACGCGCCCGACCGCTCCATGGCCCAAAGGGCGCCGGCCTCCTCGACCACGCAGATCAGGCCGTTGTCGCGGTTGGGGTCCGAACAGATCGAGCAGGGATCGCGCGTATCCGGCGTGCCGCAAACCGAGCAGGAGACGACCTTTTCCGCGGTCTCGGCCATGGCGGCGGCGAGCGGCAGCAGCAGCTGTTCGCGCCGCTTGAGCAGTTGCAGGGCCGCACGCCGGGCAGAGCGCGGCCCCAGCCCCGGCAGCTTGGCCAGGAGCGCGATCAGGCGTTCGATCTCGGGTCCGGCGGAGGCGGCCAACTAGAACAGCTTCGGCATGCCGGGGATGTTCATTCCAGCCAGGGGGCCGGCGGCCTGACGCATCAGCTCGCCATTGATCTCGTCCAGCCTGCGCTTGGCGTCGGCGTGGGCGGCGACGATCAGGTCAGCCAGGATCTCGCCCTCGCCGGGGACCAGC
>DBBK01000175.1:3389-7731 GCA_002292165.1 Brevundimonas sp. UBA986 | reverse complement strand
CCGCCCAGATTGAACAGCACCACCGCGATGCGACGGCCTCCGGTCCCCTGCCCGCTCGCCATTACCGGGCGCCGATCCGTTTCAGGACCTGTTCGACATGGGCCATGGGCACGTCGGGCAGGATGCCGTGGCCGAGGTTGAAGATCCACGGACCCTCGCCCCACGCTTCCAGAAGCTGATCGACGCGGGCGTCCAGCGCCTTGCCCCCGGCGCGCAGCAGCAGGGGGTCGAGCGCCCCCTGGATCGGCTTGATCTTCTGCACCCTCTGCCCGACCACGAGCGGACAGGCGGTGTCGAGCGCGACGGCCTGAACCTCGACCTCGGCCGCATAGCGTTCGGCGTGGATGGCGGACCCGCGCGGGAAGCCGATCAGGGGAACCGTCACCCCCAGCTCACGCGTCCGGGCGACCAGGGCCTGATGGGGTTTGAGCACCAGCCGTTCAAACAGGTCGTCGGGGAGCCCTTCGGCCCAGCTCTCGAAGATCTTGAGGACCTGGGCGCCGGCATTGGCCTGCATGACGAAATAGCGGGCGGTGGCCTCGACCAGAACCGCCAGCAGGGCGTCGACCGTCTCCGGATCCTCATAGGCGTATTTGCGCGCCGTGGCCCGCTCGCCCTTGCCGATCGTGTTGTGATGACCGTCCAGCATATAGGTGGCGACGGTCCAGGGGGCGCCGGCGAAACCGATCAGGGCCCGCTCGGGCTCCAGCCCCTCGCGGACCAGGGACAGCGTCTGGCCGATCGAGGCCAGATGTTCGCCCGCGCCCTCGGCCAGCTCGGCCATGCGGCCCACCGGCGGCATCTCGCCGAGCCGCGGCCCCTCCCCGGTCTCGAACCAGACGTCCTGACCGAGCGCCCGGGGGATGAGCAGGATGTCGGCGAAGACGATGGCCGCGTCGAAGCCGAAGCGCTTCATCGGCTGCAGGGTCGCCTCGGCCGCCATCTCCGGGTTCAGGCAGAAGGCGATGAAGTCCGGGGCCTCGGCGCGCAGAGCCCGGTATTCCGGCAGATACCGCCCCGCCTGACGCATGAACCAGACCGGAGGCCGGCTGGTGGTCTGGCCCGAGAGGACCTGAAGGAGGAGAGGCTCGGCGGAGGACATCGTCATGACCTTGCTCCTACGAGGAGCCCGTCTGTCTCTCAAGAGCCCGGTTTGTCCAAGGGGTCACAGACCCTCCCCCTATTCTGATCAAGAATAAGAAAAAGATTGGAAGAAGGTGGTTGGGCGCGGGACGGCGGGGATCATTTGAAAGTCGCTCCGTGAACGGAAGGCGAACCTCCACGGGCGGTTCGGGACGGTTCGGAGGCCCGCGAAAAGGCTGTCGAAACCGGGGATAAGTCTTAACGAACCCTTAACGCGCGGGGCTTTGAGCGGGGCTGCGCCTGGGCATGACCGCAGGGCGCCGTTTACGACTTGTTAACCTTATCCCCGTCCGGGCGGTGGAAGGCCGATCGCCTTGGGAAAGATCCGTCTCCGGAGCGTGGAATCCTCCCGTCTGTCCCCGCTCGCGCCCGGCGAGGCGCCCCGCTATAGAGATCGGCGCCCAGACCGACGGTCGCGGCGCCCGGAAAGCCAACCGGGTCTTCCACAGGAATCCGTTGATGCCTCCCACCGGAATGACGCCCAATACGCCTCCCGGAAAGCCGGCCGGTCCCATGCGGCTGGCGACCTATTTCCATGTCCATCTGGTCTCGGATTCGACCGGCGAGACCCTGAACGCCATGGCCAAGGCGGTGACGGCCCGGTTCGAGGGCGTCATCCCGATCGAGCACATCTATGCGCTGGTCCGCTCCGAGAAACAGATGGAGCGGGTGCTGGAAGAGATCACCATGGCCCCGGGGGTGGTGCTGCACACCCTGGTCGACCGCGATCTGCGCGCCCAGCTGGAGGAAGGCTGCCGCGCCGCCGACATGCCCCAGATCGGGGCGCTGGACCCACTGGTCGGGGCGCTGTCCCGCTATCTGGGCGCGGCCCTGTCGACCCGGGTCGGGGCGCAGCACGCGCTGGACCACGAATATTTCAACAGGATCAGCGCCCTGGACTACGCCATGGCCCATGATGACGGTCAGGGCACCGCCGAGCAGCTGGAGGGCGCCGATGTCGTGCTCTGTGGCGTGAGCCGGACGTCCAAGACCCCGACCTGTATCTATCTGGCCCACCGCGGCATTCGCGCGGCCAATGTGCCCCTGGTGCCGGGACAGGAGGACGGGGAGCGTCTGGTGGGCTTGAAGAACCCGCTGGTCATCGGCCTGACCGTCTCGCCCGACCGTCTGATCCAGATCCGCCGCAACCGTCTGGACGGGCTGAACGCCGACCACGGCTCGGCCTATGTGGATCATGATCTGGTCCGCGAGGAGACGGTCAAGGCGCGCCGGGCGTTCGAGCGCCGCGGCTGGCCGACCATCGACGTGACCCGCCGCTCGGTCGAGGAGACGGCGGCCGCCATCGTCAATCTGTTGAGCGAGAAGCGCACCCGCCGCATCGGAGCCGCCTGGTAATGAGCGACGAACGATTGATTCTGGCGTCGCGCAGCGCCGCGCGTCGGGCCATGTTGACGGATGCGGGCGTGACCTTCGGACTGGAGGACGCCGGCGTCGACGAGGACGCGATCAAGGTCGCCATGAAGGACGCGGGCGCCGCCGAACTGGCCGTCGAACTGGCCTGCGCCAAGGCTCTGGCCGTGTCGCGCCGCGATCCGGACGTCTGGGTTCTGGGCGCCGACCAGACCCTGGCCTTCGACGGCGGGCTGATTTCCAAGGCGAAGTCGCTCGACGAGGCGAAGGCGCGGCTGAAGTCCATGCGCGGCAAGGCGCACCAGCTGCATTCGGGCGCGGCCCTCGCCACCAGGGGACAGGTGGTCTGGTCGGGCGTGGACACGGTGCAGATGAGGATGCGTGACTTCTCCGACGCCTTCCTCGACGCCTATCTGGCCGCCGAGGGGACTGAACTGCTGGCCTGCGTCGGCTCCTACCGGCTTGAGGGGTTGGGCTCGCAGCTGTTCGAGGCGGTGGAGGGCGACTATTTCACCGTCCTGGGCCTGCCGTTGTGGCCGGTCCTGGCCGAACTGCGCCGCGCCGGAGTGATCGCCTCGTGAGTCAGACTATCTCCGGCGCCGCGAAGGTCGGCGGCATCGCCGGCCATCCGATCGGCCATTCCCTGAGCCCGGTCATCCACAACGCCTGGATCGCCGCCGCCGGCATGGACGCCGCCTATGTCCCCTTCGCCCCCGCCGATGAGGCCGGGTTCGAAGCGCTCGTCGCCGCAGGCCGGGCGGGCCTCTTGATGGGGATCAATGTCACCGCCCCGTTCAAGGAACAGGCCTTCGCCCTGGCCGACAGCGCGAGTGACGCCGCCAGGGGGTCCGGCTCGGCCAATGTGCTGGTCTTCCGCGATAGCCGGGTCGCCTGCGACAGCACCGACGGCTTCGGCATGATGTGGGCGATTTCCGATCAGGCGCCGGGCCTGACGGTGAAGGACCAGCCGGTGGTCATCCTCGGCGCCGGGGGCGCGGCCCGGGCGGCGGCGGGGACCCTGATCGCCGAGGGGGCGCGGGTGCGGATCCTGAACCGATCGCGCGACCGGGCCGAGGCCCTGGCCGCCGATCTGGGGCCGTCGGTCACGGTTGTGGATGAAGCGGACGCCTTCGCTGGCGCGGTTCTGGTCATCAATGCGCTCAGCATCAGGCCGACGCTGGATCTGGCGCGGCTGGAGGACCAGACGGCGGTGATGGACATGACCTATCGCCCCGTGGACACCGAATTCCTGCTCGCGGCCCGCGCCCGGGGCCTGCGGACCGTCGACGGTCTGGGGATGTTGATCGGTCAGGCGGGGCCGTCGTTCACCGCCATCTTCGGCGTCGAGCCCCCTGCCCTGCCGCTGCGGCCGCTGCTGCTGGCGGCGATCGAGGCGCAAANNGTGATCCTGCTGGGCCTGACCGGCTCCATCGGCATGGGCAAGTCGACGACGGCGCAGATGTTCGCCGACGAAGGCGCCGTGGTCTGGAACGCCGACGAGGCCGTGCACAAACTCTATGCGCCGGGCGGGGCCGCGGTCCGGCCGGTGGGCGAGGCCTTTCCGGGCGTGGTCGTCGACGGCGCCGTGGACCGGGCCCGGCTGGCCGAGGCTTTGGGCCGTGACGACGCCGCCTTCAAACGGCTGGAGGCCATCGTCCATCCCCTCGTCGCCGCAGGCCGGGCGGGCGAACTGGCCGAGGCGGCCGGGCGCGGGGTCAAGTTGGCCGTGCTGGACATTCCCCTGCTGTACGAAGGCGGCGGCCAGAAGAGCTTTCATGCGGTGGTGGTGGTCACGGCGAGCCCGGAGGTTCAGGCCGAACGGGTCCTG
>DBBK01000175.1:2340-3377 GCA_002292165.1 Brevundimonas sp. UBA986 | reverse complement strand
TCGTCGAGACCGACCGGGGGCTGGAGGCGGCGCGGGAGCAGGTGAAGGCCATCGTGGCGACGGTGCTGGATCCGGACTGGGTTTCTCCCCAGCGCTGACCGCGCCTGACTTTCGTGCCCCTTTCGCCGGGACTCGAAGCACGCCATTTATCCGGCATGGCCCGCGAAATCGTCCTCGATACTGAAACCACCGGCTTCGACCCGCGCACGGGCGACCGGCTGATCGAGGTCGGCTGTATCGAGATCATGGACCTGCTGCCGACGGGCCGGACCTTCCACCGCTACTGCAATCCCGAGCGGCTGATCCCCGAGGACGCGATCCGGGTGCACGGCATCACCGACGAGAAGGTCAAGGACGCGCCGAAATTCGCCGAGATCGTCGCAGACCTGATCGAGTTCATCGGTGACGCCCCGGTCATCGCCCACAACGCCCAGTTCGACCGCAACTTCATCGACCATGAGTACGGTCGTTGCGGTTCGCCCCTGCTGCCGGCGGACCGCTGGATCGACACCCTGCAGCTGGCCCAGAAGCGCTGGCCGGGCATGCCCAACTCGCTGGACGCCCTGTGCAAACGCTACAAGGTGTCGCTGGCCGACCGCTCGTTCCACGGGGCCCTGATCGACGCCCGTCTGCTGGCCGAGGTCTATCTGGAGCTGCGCGGCGGCAAGGAGCGGGTGCTGGACCTGACCAGCCGCAAGGGCGCCGAACAGGCCGCCGCCTTCGCCGCCGCCGGCGGTCACGGCGCCCGGCCCCGTCCTCTCGCCCCGCGTTCGACCCCGGCCGAGCATGAGGCGCACCTGGCCTTCCTGACCGCGACCCTGAAGGACCGGTCCCTGTGGCAGGGCTACGGGATCACTGTGGAAGCGGACATGGAAAAGGCGTCCGCTGGCTGACGGACGCCTTCCAGGGTCTTCGATTTCAGACGTTTAGGCCTGGCCGGCGCCCGCGTCGGCGTTGGCGGCCATCTGCTGCTGGCGGGCCATGTAGATGGCCACGAAGTCGATCGGGTCCATCATGAAGGGCGGATAGAAGCCGCC